>CALIAD010000069.1 GCA_938041635.1 uncultured Atopobium sp. | reverse complement strand
TGAGCGAGAATACCGTCAACTACGTGACAAACTTCTTCCTCACAGACGATCCTGGCAGCGAGAAATCTCCTTCTATCTTAGGCTTTGCCTTCCGCTCACTTCTGCTGGGTCTTCTGGTCAGCGGACTCATTTGCATCCTTGGTGCCGCAGCTCACGCACTGCTAGAGGCTCTGTTCCACCCCTACGATCCAAATGCAGGCGCATTCTACGCAGCGCTCTTTGACCAGACCATTATTCAGATCTTTGGTGCAGCAGCTGGCTCTACGCTTATTTCCTTCCTGCTAACCCCAATTTTCTTGGCTGTACTTCGCCATCGTGACGAGAAAAACCAGGAAACTTCGGGTCTCACGCTTACTCTGATTTCCATGAGCCTTTCGGTGGTGACATTCTTCGTCCTCTCTTACGCTCTCTCGCTTGTGAGTGTGATGTAAATGGCGCAAGAGAACGCAGAGGTAAAGAGCGCAGCCACAGAGCAGGACGTGATTGCAGTGCAGGACGTTGTTGCAGAGCAGGACGTTGCTGGCCAGGACGCCATCGAGCAGGGCAAACGCACATCTAAAGAGAAGGCTCCGGTCAACAAAAACAGCCTCAAGTACATCTTGATGGCAATGGGTCCCGGTCTTCTCGCCGCATTTGCTGGAAACGACGCCGGTGGCATTGCAACCTACTCAAGCGCGGGCGCTACCTTTGGCTACTCGCAGCTGTGGACCGTGCCGCTTATGTGCTTCCTGCTGATTGTGGTTCAAGAAACCGCAGCTCGAATGGGCTGCGTCACCGGTAAAGGCATTGCATCGCTGGTGCGTGAACGCTTTGGTATCCGCCTTTCCACGCTGGCAATGGGCGCACTGCTGCTTTCCAACATTGCTGTTACTTTCTCCGAATTCGCAGGTATTGCGTCCAGTATGGAGCTCTTTGGCATCCCAACGTACGTCTCGGTGCCTATTAGTGCTCTGATGGTGTGGCTTCTGACTGTTGGTGGATCGTACCGTCGCATCGAGAAGATTTTGCTGGCAATTAGCTGTATTTTTGTCACGTACGTGGTAGCTGGCGTGCTTGCTCAGCCTGACTGGGGCGAAGCTCTGCGCGTCACCATCATTCCGCAGCCTTCCGCTGAACCGTCATACATTTCTCTGTTGGTTGCAAATATTGGTACCACCATCAGTCCGTACATGATCTTCTTGGTTGCATCAAATGTTGTCGAGAAGAACCTTGATACCAGCGATATTCCCGCACAGCGTGCAGACAATGTTGCCGGCGCAGTCCTGGCCGAGGTCATTACCTGGTTCATTATGCTGACCACCGGTGCTGTCCTCTTCCCTCGTGGAATCTCTGTTGACTCCGCTGCCGACGCTGCTCGCGCACTTGAACCACTTGCAGGTCAGTACGCTAGTACCCTCTTTGCACTGGGCATGGTTGGCGCGTCCTTCCTTGCAGCATGCGTTCTACCAGGCATTACCGCAAGCGCTATCTGCGAGGCATTTGGTTGGGAGCGCGGAGCCGACCGTAGCTGGCAAGAGGCCCCTGTCTACCACGGTATTATTACAACTGTGCTGGTTATTTCTGCACTGGTTGTTCTGATCCCGGGCATGAGTCTCTTTGGCATCATGATGGCCGCACAGGTCATCAACGGTATTCTGCTGCCAATTCTGCTTGTCTTTATGGTTATCATCGCGGCCGACAAACACATCATGGGCAAGTACGCCAACGGCCGCATCTGGAACGCACTGACCTGGTTTACCATCATCACCGTCATCATCCTGACCATTGTGATGTTCATTCTGCAGGCCATGGGCTTGTAGCAAACGTCACGCAACTGCAACACAAAAATAGGGCGAGAAGACCGATCTTCTTGCCCTATTGTTTTATGCATTTAGCTGCTGCTTATTATTTGCTTGCCTTGTCAAACTCGTCCTTGAAGTCAGAGAACATTTTGCCCATGCGGCCAAGCTGCATACCAAAACCCTTAGCTGCCTTGTTAGCGGTGGACTGCATGGTCGACTTGCTCGAGGGCTTAGCGGTAGGTTTATTAGCAGCAGCTTTGTCCAAGGCGGCCTTTTCTGCAGCGGCTTTGTCAGCGACAATCTGCTCCTCCGCAGATGGCTTCTCGAGGCGAACATCCTCTGCAGCAACGGGAGCTGGGCGCTCGGAATCGTCTTCTGCGTCAGGCTCAGTAGCGTCTTCGATAGCACGCTTTGCCTTGGCCAGCGTCTTACCCAGGGCAAACGCGCCTTTCTCGGTGGCCTCTGCAACAGCCTTTCCAGCCTTGGCGGTGGCCTCAGAAGCCTTAGCGGCGGCGGCTGCGTATCCCTCGCCCGCCTTTGCAGCTAGACCACCGGTGAGCTGGGCATCTGCTGCCTCATCGGAGAGGATCATGGCGCCGTTGGAATAGCCCAGCAACCACTCAGGCTTGATGGCAAACGAACCTACCAGCGCCTCAGATCCAGCGCCGTCACCCACAAGAAATGCCGAAACCACACCAGAAACCTGGTCAAACTCAGCGCCACTCACGTAGCCCAAGCTCTTTCCGCTCTTAGTGCGAGCTTCCATACCGTGCCACAGAATGCAGGTATCAAAGTCCAAGTTCAGGCGCTTGATTGCTGCTTTATCGACGTTATTCTCGGGATCTTTAACGCAAAGTCCCTGCTCAATGGTCTCCAGAGACTCCAGCGTGACAAACGCGTCATCCTGCTTAATCATGCCAGCAATGTCGGGCTTCTGAACCATCACGCCCACTACCTGCGAAGGCTGACCCTGTTTGAAGGGTGCAAAAACCACATTGTGGATTTTACCCAATTTGGAAAACCGCTCTTCTCCCGCATGTTTACCCTTTGTAGTAGGCTTTTTGGGGAGAAGGACCTTTGCGCCTAGAAGCTCGGTTGTTTTCACGTGAAACCTCTCTATAAAAAACGGGACGTCATAAGGCGTCCCGTCACATTGCTTGTAAGTGAGGCTTATGCCTCCTGGTAGCCCTCGCCTGCGTTCTCCTGCTCGTGGGACTCAACGTTCTCGATGCGAACAGCCTGAGCCTCGGCGGTTGTGGCAGTTGGCTCTGGAACAACAAAGGAGTCTGCAACAACATCAGCAGCGTCTGCAACAGTATTAGAAGCAGAGGTCACGGCGTCAGAAAGTGACTCACGGAGCTGATCCATGCGCTCGCGAGCAAGATCAACCTTTGCGCGGAGCTCGTCGGTCTTTGCGTCAACAGTAGGCTTGACCTCGTCAATCTTAGTGCTCACAACCTTAGATGTGCGCTCGTAAGAATCAAGTGCGGAATCCCATGCGTCATTGACAGCATCTGCAGCCAAAGCGCGAGTCTCCTCGCCGGAACGTGGAGCCAGGAAAAGACCAGCTACAGCGCCAGCAGCAGCACCAAAAATAGCGCCTAGAAAGAAACCAGCAGACTTCTTGCTCATAAGTACCTCCTGTTAAACAGCAAAACGCTGTACGTAATCATACCGCAATAAGGGCGTTTATCGAACGGGCTTTGAACGAGGAACGTTAATCATGTTCCAGTCATCTGGGACGTCGGTGACCTCAGAGTCGTCAGTGGCGTCCTCGACAGCTGTTGCCTCGGCGAGCTCGTCGGCGAGTGCCTCGGCGTCGGCTGCGGGCTCGGCGTCGGCTGCGGGTTCGGCGTCGGCAGCAGGCGCAACCGCGTCCTCGTCAGCGGGCGCGTCCTCGTCGGCGGCGTCGATGCCTGCGACCTCGGCGTTGTTCTCCTCAGCGTCAGCGACCTCAGCCTCAACTGCATCAGCTGCTGCGGCATCAGCGACGTCCTCGGAGGAGTTGTCGGCAGCGTAATTCTCTGCGTCTACGCTCTCTGCCTGGGGTGCAGCGTCCGCCTCAGGTTCCGCGGAGCCTGCGAGCTCATCGGTCTTCTCGCCGTCAAGGCCCTGGATGAGCGCAACGAGGCCGGAAACGATTGCATTGATGTCTGGGTCGGCGTCCTCCTGGTTGCCATATGCCCAGTTGAGGAGCCATACAGCACTGGACAGCGAGGCTGCTACCAGCACGTCGTCTGGGCATGCGAGGATAATCTCGTAGAGGCCGCGACGGGAATCCACCAGGGAAGTCTTGCCGGACGACATATCTCCTGCAAGGTTGGTCAGGGCCAGGAGCTCCACGGTTACGTGCTCGAGCAGGTGCGCAACCTCGGTGTCGTTGGCAACAAGGCCAAAGCGAGCGTCGGCGTCACCCAAGCACAGGTGCTCGGAAAGACCTGGCAAAAGCTCAAGCACGCGCTCAGTTGCCTCAGCGTTTTCTGAGGTCAGACGTGGCGCTTTAGCCGAAAACTCAACGGTAGCGGTCAAGTTTTTGGGTCCTACCACAACTTTTTTGATAGAAATCAACTGCGCCATTTCAACCTCTTTCTATTGGCTCACTCTATTGTAATCATTCTTTTAGTTATTCATTTTCTGATGTGTCAGAGTTTTCGCCGGCTGGCTCAGATTCACCGTCTACCTGTGGTTCTGGTGCAATTACACGCAACAAAGATAGTCGGCGACGACGCATCGACTGCACGCGGAACACGTAGCCATCCTTCTCAAAAACCTCACCTGGACGAGGCAAATGATTTGCCAAATCCAGCACAAAGCCCGCGATAGTCTCGTACTCCTCGGATTCCCCGACCGGCCATCCAAGTTCAGCTGCGTCATTGAGCGAGAAGCGACCATCTACCAGCCACTCTCTATCAGAGAGCTGCGTCAGATACTTGTTGTCCGGATCAAACTCATCCTCAATCTCGCCGACAATCTCCTCGACGATGTCCTCAACGGTAATGACACCCGCAGTTCCACCGTACTCGTCAACCACGATGACCATCTGATCGCGACTTGTCTGCATCTCGGTGAGCAGCGGAATGATGTCTTTGGTATCGGGTACGTAGTCAGCAGAACGCACGAAGCGCGCGATCTTCTCGTCACTATCGTGCTGGTCAAGCGCTGGCTCCAGCAAATCTTTGATGTGAGCGATACCCACGATGCGGTCGATATTCTCGTGGTAGATAGGGATGCGCGAGAAACCTGTTTGGCGCATGACGCGCAGGACCTCGGCGATAGTTGCGGTGTCTTCCATGGCGGTCATGTCAACGCGCGGGACCATTACCTCACGGACAACGGTGTCGCCCATCTCGATGACCTCGTGGATCATGGATTTTTCTTCTTCAGAGAGGTCCTCGGAATCCTTGACAATGTAGCGGAGCTCTTCCTCGGTGACCTCTTGATGGTCGTTGGTAGTGTCAATGCCCATGAGCGTGGTAACCGCATCTGCCGAGGCAGACGTGATGAACACGAGTGGGCGCGCAATATGCATGAACGCCTTCATGGGGCCGATAACTGCTTTAGCCACTGCCTCGGAGTTTGCTAGGCCGATGCTCTTTGGAACCAGCTCACCGATGACCACGGAAAAGAACGAAACAATCAGCGTAATAGCCACGACAGCTAAAGGAAGCGCCAGGTCAGCGTGGACACCAATACTGACCAGCCAAGCGCCGAATGGCTCGGAAAGGCTTGTTGCAGCAAATGCCGAGGAAGCAAAGCCTACCAGGGTAATTGCAACCTGGATTGTTGCGAGGAAATATCCGCGATCAGTGGCAATGTCAATGACAGCCAAGGCTCTTGGATCACCTTCGTCCACGTCCGCCTCAAGTGCCGCGCGACGAGAGCTAACAATGGCCATCTCGGCCGCAGAAAAAAAGCCGTTTACCAGGGTAAGCAGCAGAGTTATTCCAATACTTAACGCAATGTCCATCGAGTGTATGGGCACCTACCTCTTCGAAGTTACTTTTTGTATAGTCTATTGTACTCTAACGTGCTCTACCTTGTGGTCTGCAGGAATTTGACACAGTCTCGCCATGAAACGCTGGGAGGCTGACGGTGTCGGAAGCGGCGGCGTGATGATGCCGGTTGAATATGTGGTTGTGCAGTGGCTGCGCGACAGGTGCAACGATACTATTTTGGTGGCACCGATCGCTGTTTTCTCCGTGGATTTGGCTAACAAACAGCTGTCGGTTCTGGTTAACAAGCAGTTCTCAATATTTGATGCAAAATTTTGAATAACTTGCCTTAATAATTCATCCACATGAATACGTAACTTTTACACCTAAAATTATGTGCCCAAAACGGTAAAAAATGCGTTTAGTTGGGGTTGAAAATTAAAAATTTGCCAAAATAACCCCAACTAAGACGATTTTTTACCGCGCTGAAAATTTTTATCAGGGCAAACGCTATATGCAGAAACCTGTATTCCCCAACTAAACGGATTTTTTACCACTTCAGCGTCATTCGGACCATCTTAGGGCACTTTTTAGGATGTAGCGGAGTTACCACTCCAAGGCTAACCTGCTGAATCTCAGTATTTTCAGGTTTACTAACCTCTAGCCGTCAATTACCCACTAATTGACCTGCAACGATGTGTGCTCTTCCCCGCTTGTCCATTCTGCTCCCCCTACAGCAAAAGACCCCCACATTCGTACTGAATGTGGGGGTCTTGCTCAATATACCGTTAGATTAGAGCTGCTTGCCAGCCTCGACCAGGTCCTTGACCTGCGCACGAACGGCATCCAGGTCCTCATCGGAAGGAAGCCAACCGATAGCGTGAACAGGCAGTGGCATGGTGAACTCTGCTGCCTCAAGCTCGGCCTGAACCATCTTTGGTCCAAGTGGAGCCCAACCGTAAGAACCAAACGCAAAGCCAATACGGTGGTCATTCTTTGGAGATAGACCACTCATATAGGTCAGGAAGGAAGAAACGGTAGGCAGGAACTTAGAGTTCAGCGTAGGCGAACCAACGCAGACATACTTGGAATCCAAGAAGTGATACATGACGTTGGAGATGTGAGTCTCTTTGAGGTCGATGAGCTGGGCAGGAATACCTTCAGCCAGAAAACCGTCCAGAAGAGCATGAGCCATCTTGTCGGTTGAGCCCCACATGGAGTCGTATACAACCAGGGCTTTCTCCTCAAGCTTGCCGGTAGTCCACTCCTCGTACTTGGAGATGATGTCGGCAATGTGGGAGCGCCATGCAACGCCGTGAGCTGGGGCGATAATATCGATGTTCTCCAGACCAATGCCCTTAACTGCAGTAACAGCAGAGTCAGCCTGACGACCGTAAGGAAGAACGATGTTTGCGTAGTACTTGCGAGCCTGCTTCATAACCTCGCAGTAGTCGGACTCGTCCTCAAAGCGAGTGGTTGAAGCGTAGTGCTGACCAAATGCGTCATTGGAGAAGAGGATCTTATCGTAGTCGGAATACGTGACCATGTTGTCTGGCCAGTGGACCATTGGGGTCTGCACAAAGGTCAGAGTGCGCTTACCAATGTTGAGCGTATCGCCCGTCTTTACGCCGTTGACGTTGATATTCTCGCCATAGAAAGCCTTGAGCTCCTTGACGCCCTGAGGTGCGCTTGCGTAGACCTCGGCGTTTGGCGCGAGCTCCAGAATGCGAGGAACGCTGCCGGAGTGGTCCATCTCGATGTGGTTGCAGATCAGAACATCAATCTTTGCTGGATCGATGATGCTCTTAATGCGCTCGACCAGCTCCTCGGAGAATGGGCGCTTGACGGTGTCAATGAGCGTGACCTTCTCGTCCAGGATAAGGTATGCATTGTAGGTGATGCCCTGCTCAGTGGTGTAGCCGTGGAACTCGCGAGCGTTCCAGTCCAGGGCGCCTACAAAGTAGACATCGGGTTTGATTTCGACAGAACTAAGCATGTGTCCTCCAAAGACCACAGTGCGAAAATTTGACACTACAAGAATATCATTTGACGGCTGGTGAGTGTATGTTCACGTAAACTTTCCAGAAGTTGTCCGAATCTAAATTTTCTGCTTGTTCGAATCTAGATTTTCACTTTGTCCAAATCTGAATATTTTCCTTGCTGTTATGTTCTTTTGATAGTGTTACCATAAATTACATAGGTCTAAAACGTATCCGGAGAGGGGAACCTATGAAAATGCTACGCGCAATGCGTGAGCCACTGAAGTACGTTCAGGGCAAAAATGCTTGTCTCGAGTTCGAAAAAGAGATGGGCTACATGGGAAAGCGCTTCCTGTTTGTTTGCTCTAACAGCGGCTACAAAGCAACCCACGACATGATCGAGCAGAGCTTCGAGGGCAAGGGCGACTATTACCGTCGCTACGAGGTCTTCGGTGGCATCTCTTCCAACGGCGAGATTAACCGCATGAAGGCTATCGTCGAGGAGGACAACATCGACGTAGTCGTCGCTATCGGCGGCGGCAGCGCTGTTGACACCGCAAAGGCAACCGCATATTACGCTGGTAAGCGCATCGTTATTCTTCCTACCGTTGCAGCTACCGACGCTCCATGCACCGGCCTCTCCGTTATTTACAACGATGACGGTTCCTTTGACAAGTACCTCTTCTACCCACAGAACCCAGATGCAGTTATGGTCGACACCCAGATCATCGCTAACGCACCTGTTTCCTTCCTGGTAGCAGGCATGGGCGACGCACTGGGCACCTACTTTGAGGGCCGCGCATCCATCCGCACCGAGTCTCCTTCCCTTGAGGGAACCGGCATTACCCGCGTTGGTATGGCAATTGCTAAGGAGTGCTACCTCACTCTTCGCGATTACGGTTCACAGGCAATTAAGGCTTGCGAGAACAACGTTGTAACCCCAGCTCTTGAGGCTATCTGCGAGGCAACCGTCTACATGAGTGGCGTCGGCGCTGACAACGTTAACTGCGCAGCAGCTCACTCCTTCTACAACGGCCTCACCTCCCTTGGTGGCCACAGCGCACCTCACGGTAACTGCGTTGCTTTTGGTACCCTGGTCCAGCTTGTTCTTGAGGGCGTTCCTCAGGAGGAGTTCGACGAGGTCCAGGACTTCTGCCTTGAGGTTGGTCTTCCAACTACCCTCGAGGAGGTTGGCATCACCACTGACGAGCAGATCAAGAAGATTGCTGAGGCTGCTTGCGTTCCTGGCGAGACCATCCACAACCTTGCTGGCGACGTCACTCCTGACGAGCTCTATGCAGCTATCGTTCAGGCTGACGCTATGGGCCGCGCTCTTAAGGCTTAAGCTTCTAGCTGCAGGTTGCGACGCGGTGCGACGACACGCCTGGCGGCAGGTCGCAACGGCACATTCGCTTGATACAGAAGAGGGACCGCAGATGCGGCCCCTCTTTTTTTGTTGCAGTTTTAATGTGATGGCGAGAAACGCGGGCAATGGTGCCGGAGCTGCGACGCACCACCTACAGGCCCAGCACCTGCTTGATGTCCGCAGCAATCAGCTTGGGATCCAGATGACTTTCTCGCACAAGGTCCGCAATGTTGACGCGGTCGTAGAAAGCCTTCTTGACGCCGTAGTTCAGCACGCGTGCGGGAGAAGTTCCCAGGTAGCTGGCGATATTCTGTCCCCAGCCACCCTCGATGATGCCGTCCTCAATAGTTACGATGACGTCGTGGTCTTTTACCAGGTTGTCGAGCAGATTCTGGTCAACGCCCGAGGCAAAGTATGGTTTGACCAGCGTAGCTTCAATTCCCAAGGTGGAGCTGAGGGCTTCAACGGTTTTCTCGCCAAGGTCGTAGAAATCGCCCAGGGCAAGAACGGCCACCTTGGAGCCCTTGCGCGTGACCTCGTAGGTGTTGAGGGCGTCAAAGTTTGTGCGGACGGGACCCTCGGCGTGGACCACAGGACCGGAAGGAATTGCGATGTAGACGGGGTGTTTGTCCTGGTCAAGCGCCCAGTCGAGCATGGCGATATACTCCTCGGCGTTGGACGGCGCGAGATACACCATGTTAGGGATGTTTGCGATCATGGAAATGCTGCTGAGGCCCTGGTGGGTGGCGGCCATCAAACCCCTGATGGAGCCGGAGCCCACGATAACCGCAGGATTCTGATTGAGCGCCAGGTCCTGAGTTAGCTGGTCGTAGGTGCGCTGGATGAAGGTTGCACTTGAGCCCCAAACTACGTGTGCGCCCGCGTGAGCCGCGCCGGAAGCCATCGCAACTGCAGTTTCTTCGGCAATGCCCACGTCAAGGTAGTGCTTGCCCAGCTCTTCTCGACGTTCCTGCGTAAGGCCAAGCAGACCAGGAACAGCCGACATAAGCACCAAGAACTTTGGGTCAGTCTTTGCGCGCTTGAGGGCATACTCTGCAAAAATGCTGGCATACGACTCGGAAGAACCGGATGCAGGGCTCTGACCAGTCTGGATGTCAAACGGCATGTGCCAGTGCCACTTCTCCTTGTTTGCCTCCGCGGGAGCGTAGCCCTTGCCTTTGAGCGTATTGATGTGGACTACGACCGGATGGGTCGTGTCTTTTACCTGCTCGAATGCGGCGATAAGAGCCTCGATGTCGTTACCGTCATTGACATACAGGTAGTCCAGGCCCATCGATTTGAAGAGGTTATTCTCGGCAGCTCCGTTGGTGCGGCGCAACTCAGCAAACTGGTCGTACATGCCACCGTGGTTCTCGGCGATGGACATCTGGTTGTCGTTGAAGACGATGATAAAGTTGCTGTTCAGCTCGCCGGCAACGTTCAGGCCCTCAAGCGCCTCGCCACCGGACATGGAGCCGTCGCCGATAACGGCGATGATGTTCTCCCTGCCGCCCATAATGTCGCGAGCCTTTGCCAGGCCAAGCGCCAGGCTGATGGACGTGGAAGTGTGGCCGATTTTGAACAGGTCATGCGGGGTCTCGGCGGGATCAGTGTAAGGAGACACCGAGTCGTAAAGTGCGGGATCCATATATGCCTGCTTGCGGCCGGTGAGCATCTTGTGGGGATACGTCTGGTGCGAGACGTCGTAAACGATATGGTCAACGGGCGAGTTGAACACGGTATGGAGTGCGATAGTTGCCTCGACGATGCCAAAGTTTGGGCCAAAGTGGCCGCCATGCTTTGACTCCATGACCAGCAAGTTGTCGCGAATCTCCTGCGCAAGCACCTTGCGAGCCTCCGCATTCAGCTTCTTTACGTCTTCTGGTCCATTGATATTCTCTAGGTACATGTGCGGCCTTTCTTTAAACAATACAGAAATGAGCAGCTTGTTTGCTGTGTGACGTGCGGGATCCACGGTGTGCGCGGGCTGCGCAGAGCGCGGGGCACGCTAAGGGCGTGCACCTGCGGACAGCCACGCCGTACGAGCGACGCGTTAGACGCGCGAGTCAAACACGCAGATCAAACACGCAGGTCAAACACGCAGGTCAAACACGCAGGTCAAATGCACGACAATCTAAACATAACTTTAAAGTGCGAAGATACGTTTTTCGTTTACCCAGAACGCGTCCAAGAATTACTCGAAATTAAGTTTTTGCAGCATTACTTAGCTGCTTGCACTGTTTTGCTGATGGCCGAACACACCTATGTCAGATAATCTGTCAAAAAGACGTATACATTACACTGAAAATAGCTTAGGCATGCAGAATATCTTCATTAGGTGTGTAATATGCCCGCAATTGGACAGATTATCTGACATAGGTGTGTTCCTTAGGTGCGGAATTTACCTATAGTTAAATTTCTTATATATGTCTATTCATTATTCAGCATATTAATTGAAGTTTATGCATAGAAATGTATATCAAGTAGAGAGGCTTTCTAATTGTCAGACATTGAGCCCCAGTCGTCCGATCATCTTGACTAGAAACATGACAGTTCTTCAGCGAGGCGCGGCTAAGCTGCACCATTTTGTGCGCCAAACCTAAAAATCCGACGCTAAACACATTGCGGAACACAAAAGAACCCTCGCACCTGAAAGATGCGAGGGTTCTTGCTTGAAACTCGTTATCTACCTGCGACTTTACGCTCGCAGGGGTACCATGCTTGCAACGGCTTCCTGCCGCGCTCGAAGCCGTATCTAACCTGCGGCTTAACGCTCGCCAGCGGCGCGACGCTCGGCGTACTCGGCAGCAAGACGAGCCTGGATGTCGTGCGGAACCTGCTCGTATCCTGCCAGCTCAACGGTATATTCGCCCGTTCCGCGCGAGAGGGACCTCAGTCTTGTAGCGTAATCGGTAACCTCAGCGTATGGAATCGTCGCCTTAATGGTGGTTTCACCAGCCGAAACGCCGGTGCCGGAAGACATTCCCTCAACACGACCGCGGGAAGCGGATACGTCGCCCATGACGGAACCTGCGTAACTGTCTGGAACGGTAATCTCCAGGTGAGCCATAGGCTCCAAGAGAACTGGTTCTGCCTGGTCAACAGCCTTCTGGAAGCCAATGCGAGCAGCGGTCTTGAATGCCATCTCGTTGGAGTCAACTGGGTGGTAAGAACCCTCGTAAACAGCAACTTTAACGTCAATCATAGGATAACCAGCCAAAACGCCTTCGCGCATGGTCTCCTGGACGCCCTTATCAATAGCGGGGATGAAGCCGCGAGGAATGTGGCCGCCCACAATCTCGTCCACAAACTCGTAGCCTGCATCTGGGTTTGGCTCAATGCGCAGCCAGCAGTCGCCGTACTGACCGGAACCGCCGGTCTGCTTCTTGTGCCTACCCTGAGCGCTTGCAACTCGACGGATCGTCTCGCGATATGGGATGCGGAGCGCAACCTTATGTGCGGAAACGCCGGCTCGCTGCTCAAGACGCTCGAGAAGAACGGCTACTTGTGCCTCGCCGATTGCAGAAACAATGGTCTGGCCGGTGTCCTCGTCACGCTCAACCTTAAGGGTTGGATCGGCGTCGGCGGCCTTCTCCAGGAACGCGAAGAGCTTGCCCTCGGTACCGCGCTCGTCAGGCTCAATAGCTGTGCGATACAGGGAGTTGGGGAACCTAAACGCGGCAGCCTCAACCTTACCAGTAACGGAGAGCGTGTCGCCCGTCATGGCCTCGAGCTTTGGAACTACTACGATGTCGCCGGCTGCAGCGGTGTTGACGTCAGACGTTTCTTTGCCGCACATACGATACAGGTGAGAAAGGCGCTCGGGCTTGCGTGTGCGAGCGTTGATAAGCTCGGAACCTGCAGAAACAGTACCTGCAAGCACCTTTACAAAGGTAAGCTTACCGTTCTGTGGATCCTGCAGCGACTTGAAAGCAAACGCAACAGGGCGCTCGTCATCAGGTGAAATATCAAGCTGCTCGCCGTTGACCAGCGGAATGCGACCAAAATCAGACATAGTTGGGAACCAGCCATCAACTGCATCAAGCAGGGAGATAACGCCCTCTTCGCGGACGCATGAACCGGAGAAGACAGGAACAAAAATGCGCTCCATAAGGGCCTTGCCCAGCAGACCCTCAAGCTCTTCCTGCGTAATTTCCCCGCCCTCAAGGTAGCGCATCATCAGCTCATCGTCTGCCTCAACGACCAGCTCGGTCAGGGCAGCGCGAGCAGCCTCTGCCTCTGCTTGGAACTCGGCAGGAATATCGGTGACCTCAGGCTTGCCGTCTACCAGCTTGCGCGCCTTCTGATGGACAACGTCAATGATGCCGGAGAATGCCTCGCCAGAACCCATGGGAATGGTCACTGCCCCAAGTGAGGAGCCAAAACGATCCTGGAGCATAGCCATTGCGGTCTCGTAGTCTGCATCAGGGCGGTCCAGGCGGTTGATAAACAGTGCACGGCAGAGAGACAGGTCCTCGGCGGCAAACCAAAGCCTGGTGGTGATAGTGCCAGGTCCACTAGCTGCATCAACGACAAACAGCGCAGTCTCAACAGCGCTCATTGCCGAATAGGCGTCACCTACAAAGTCAGGATAGCACGGTGCGTCAAGCACGTTAATGCGTGTATTTTCCCAGGTAATTGGTGCGATAGTAGTAGAGATAGAGAATCCGCGCTCTGACTCTTGTGAATCGTAATCAAGCGTGGGCTTTGTGCCTGCGTGACCGCCTAAACGAGTGGTTGCACCCGTCAGATGCAGCATTGCCTCGGCAAGCATGGTTTTGCCCACGCCGCCTTGGCCCACCAGGACCACATTCTTTACCTTAGAAACACTTTTTTCGGCCATGATGCCTCCTCTGACTGCGGCAAGCAGCCGAGAAGGTCAGCCGATAGTACGCGCCCGAGTCTAGCGCGATATGCTTCGGCCCTTCCTGCTACTTACCGAACAAGAAAACCTCTAGCCACCCTACCGTACCGCAAAGCACAGAAAGAGACACCCACCATTCGATAAACGACATGTGGTGGGTGCCTCAAAGTTTCTTCTCGACAGAAGATTTTATACTGTTACCGCAGGTAGATAGTATGAAATCGCAGAACGTCACCCGCGTGCATCACAAAAGTTAGATTCTAACTCCTCGGTGAACGGTGTTGTTAAAGATCAGATAGCCGATAATTGCGTTCACCAGCGACAGCGTAACAAAGATAATGTTTGGCAGCGTCTCGTTAATCACGCCCGTTGACGAGCTAAATGATTCGATAACCGGAACAATCATCATCATGAACGTTCCGCCGATAACAAACATGGGGCCCAGCGTGCCCGCAAGAGAAGACACCGTGACCGAAAGACTCCTCTTGGTAATATCGATGACAGAAGTCCAGTCAAAGTTTGGTCGACGAATATCAATGGCCAGGCCAACGTTAGACGCCAGGAACACAATGCAGAGCGGCAGAATAACGTTTCTCAGGGCTGTTTCAATGGTGATGTGACCAGGAATCAGGAAGAAAATCTGGGTCACAACGCTGAAAATGAGCACGTAAAGCATGTTAACGGCAATCTTTGCGCCAAAAATCTGCTTTGAAGATACGGGCATAGTTGCCATCAGCCAGTTTGAGCGGCCTTCCAGCGAGTACGAAATAGCAGCGGAGTTGGCAGCGCAGAACATCGAGGTGCCAAACCAGGTGGTTATCATGCCAAAGATGGTTCTTGCCAAAGGTAGATAGCGCGGAACCTCGGACGCAGGAACAAAGTAGGCCACGATAGACGACGTGCTAAAGAACATGGAAATAAAGGCGAGAATAACCATCAGCAAGCAGCCAAAAAGCATGTTTATAAAGACTGCTGGGTAACCTGTGATGGTCTGAATCTCTTTTCTGATCAGAGCAACAAAAGGCGTCGCGGACTTGGTGGAAATCTGTTTGGTGGTGAACTTCTTCTGGACCTTATCCTCGCTTACCAGCGCATTAATGCGGTCATTGAAGCGAGAAATGATTGCCACAATTGCTGCAGGAGCTCCAACAGAAACCAGGACAAACAGCAAGAAACTGACAAGAGAGCCGGAGTTGAAGAAATCCGCAATCCACAGTGATGGAAGATAAACTACGCCAACTGAACTTGCAACGCTAAAGACGGTGTTCCGGAAGTTATCCACCACACCTGGGACAAACTTGTCTGCGTTGAAAGATACCGTAAAGATAAAGAACAGGTACGCGACCATAAACAGAAGACCGAACGCTCCGCCGATAACCACGCCGAGTGACTTGAAGTGCAGCTTTGCAGCAAGGGCAGCAACCACAAAAGCCAAGAGAATTGCAGCAGAAACCGCAAGGTTAGGCCCAAGAAGAAGCGCGAACAAGGCGCCAATCAAGCGTGGAAGTGTAACCGCCTCAAAGGTGAAGTAAGCCAAAAAGACTGGCAGCATAATGACAATAGACCAGATACCTTCTGCAGCATACAGAGCTGCTACGCGAGAATAAATAATGGTGCTCTTTTTGATTGGAAGCGACATGATAAAGTCGTAATCCTTGTACGCAAAAAGCACGCCATTGGCCTTTACAAACGTCAAAATAATACCAGGTAGAGCGCCAACAAGAATTCCTGCCAGAGGAAGCAGCCTTGTGAAGCCAGCAATGGCTAGAGTTGTCGCAATGCCGTAAATGTAAACCATCATGAAGAGCGTGCCAACAACTACAAAAATACCACCGACAATAGGCAGGGCATTTGCGCCAACCTTTTTCTCAAAATTCTTTCGAGCACCTATAACCTGCGTAGTCCAAATCATGGTGATCTGAACCTTAAGCAGCATCCAGAACACTTTGAGATCGGAAGGCAACTTAAGCTCAGAGCGATTGAGAATAGGAACTTGACCAGCACTTACTTGAGCTGGAATAAAGACATCTCCTGATAGTTGCAGGTTCTGCTCAGGCACATCGGGGCGCTGAGGAGCCTGTGGAACATTGTTTGCCATGACTAGTTCTCCTTAGGGAAGGAGGGAGGAACTGGAGCACCTGGAGGCACTGGTGCGCCAGGCACGGTTGGTGCTGCAGGTGCTGCTGGAGCCGCAGGTGCGGCGGGCGCTGCAGGTGCGGCGGACGCTGCAGGTGCTGCTGGTGCTGCAGGCGCGGCTGGGGCTGCAGGTGCGGCTGGTGCTGCTAGTGCGGCAGGTGCGACGGGTGCTGCTGGTGCTGCTGCGGGCGCGGCGGGTGCAGCCGCTACAGGTGCGCCAGGAATGACTGGCTGAACAGTGGCGCCGTCCTTTGTAGTAGCCATATCCTGAGCAATCTCGGCAGAAACGCCAGGAGCGCCGGCTTCAAGACCAAGGAAGACTTCCTCGAGCGAGGCATTGCCGCGAATCTCGTCCGTTTTACCTGCAGCAAGAAGCTTGCCCTGACGAATAATTGCAATTTTATTGCAGAGTTTCTCGACAACCTCAAGAACATGTGACGAGAAGAACACTGCAGATCCGCGGTCGGCAAGCTCGTGCAGCATCTTCTTCAACTCGAAGCTTGCTGCTGGATCCAGGCCAACAAATGGCTCGTCCAAAATGATGAGCTTTGGCTCGTGGAGCAGAGCGGAAATCAGAACCAGCTTCTGCTTCATACCGTGAGAGTAGCTGCCAATAGCGTTTGCCAGGGAATCAGTGATGCCCAAGCGGTTGGCCAACGTAGTAATGCGCTCGACGCGGTTCTCTGCAGGAACGCCAAAGATGTCACTGACGTAATTGAGGTACTTAATGCCGCTCATGAACTCGTAAATGTCTGGGTTATCTGGGACGTAAGCGATGACCTGCTTTGAGCCAACAGGGTCAACCAGCACATTCTTTGAATCCACAAAAATGACGCCGCCCTCAAATGGCTGAGCACCAACGATAGACTTGATAAGCGTGGTCTTACCTGCGCCGTTGTGGCCGATAAAACCGTAGATGTCGCCAGGCATAACGTCGAGCGAAAGGTCAGAAACAGCTACCTTGGAGCCATACTTCTTGGTAAAGTGCTGGACGCTCAACACGGGAACAACCTCGCCAGGAGCCGCTGGAGCTGGGGCTGGGGCCGGTGCAGCAGAAGCTGCAGGCACAGTAGGCGTAGCGGCGGGAGCTGCGGGTGCAGCAGGAGGTACGGGAGCGTTAGGAACAGGTGGCTGTGGGATGTTGTCGGCCATGTTAGTTTCCTTCTTCCATCTTGTCTGTCTTATTCACACGAGTGTTGTTAGCTTTTGGAGAGCGCTTTGCCCTTCTCAGGGCGTCGCGCAAAATCCATTCTACCTGAGCATTAGTTGAACGCATGTCATCTTGCGCCCAGCGTTCAACCGCCTCCCAGACTTCTGGAGCTACACGAAGTGGATATTGTTTGCGAGGTGCCATGGGTTTCTCGCCATGCTTTACTGCTGCAAGGAACCGGTATTAAGCACAGGCTGAGCCTCGGACTCGCCGCAGAGAACAACCATGAGGTTGGAAGCCATGACGGCCTTGCGATCCTCGTCGAACTCAACAACGCCATTCTCGGACAGCTGGGTAAGGGCCATGTCAACCATGGAAACGGCGCCCTCGACGATCTTTTTACGTGCAGCGATGATTGCCTCTGCCTGCTGGCGGCGGAGCATTGCCTGCGCAATCTCGGGAGCGTAGGACAAGTGCGTGAGGCGAGCGTCGTCAACGGTGATACCAGCGACGGAAAGGTTGCGGCTCAGCTCGGACTGAAGCGCCTCGGAGACCTCCTCGATGTTGGAGCGCAAGGTAATTGCGGTGTTGGACTCGGATTCATCCTCCATGTGGTCGTAGCTGTAGATGCTCGCGACGTGCCTGAGCGCGGTCTCTGCCTGCATAGTAACGTAGCTGTCGTAGTCGTCGACGTCAAAGAGAGCCTTTGCTGTATCGCTGACGCGCCAAACAACAACCTCGGCGATCTCGATTGGGTTACCCATGCGGTCGTTGACCTTGAGGACTTCGCCGTTCAGCGTACGAGCACGGGTGGAAATGATGGAGGTATGTACGCTTACACTGGGAGTAACGCCTGCAGCGAGAGAAGAAAGGTCTCCCAAGTTTGTGGAAAGAGTCTTGGCATAGTAAGGATTTGCCCAGCGAAGACCCTCGTCCTTAACGGTGCCAATATACTTACCAAACAGCACGCAAACCTTTGCTTGACCAGGCTGAAGGCTGAATAAGCCGCTTGAAACAAACATTCCGGCAAAGAAGAATACCAGCGCACCAATGATGCTTGGGAACGATGGGTCCAGGAGAGGATTTCTGTCTGCAGCGATAGCGCTGAGTACAAAATTAGCCAAAAACAGGGCTGCAACTGCAAAAAGAACAATGGTAATCAGCAGGAACAGCCAACCACTCTTGGACTTAATGATTTTCTCGGTGCTCATAAGATCTCCTTTGTGACAATGAGCTTCATGTTGGCATCATTGTGATATCACATTGATTACAAGTCAATAGAAATTTTTATTTGAATATTATTTAAAAATCGCAGGTAAGGAGGATGTTTTGTTGCATGTGTTGCGCGTTCAGGAGCATGTCTGGTCGCACGCTCGAGCGCGCGCCTGACCGTGCGCTTGACCGTGTGTGATGCGCAAGGCGAGAAGTTCTTCTCTTCGAGAATTGCAGCTGAATCGCAAGGCTTACATCAAGCGCGCCTGACTTCTGCAAAGATTCTGTAACTTTTGCCTGATAACACCAAAGAATCTGTGGATTTGCCTGATTTCTGCAAAGAATCTGTATCCAAAACACAGATTCTTTGCACTTTTCAGGCGGACCCTTCGTGATGTGACTTTTGAATCCGAGGTTAGTTTCATGAGCACTCTTATGGAGCCTGATTTTCTCGCCATGTCTGAACGATTTGCCGGAAAAGCGCACCAAGTCTGAGCTATTTGCCGGTTTT
>CALIAD010000068.1 GCA_938041635.1 uncultured Atopobium sp. | reverse complement strand
GTAGGCTAGAAGGTAGTAAGGAAATAGCCTTACACCACTTTTTGAGACGTAACTATAAAAGTTTTTGGTGCGGTAAAAAATCGTCTTAGTTGGAGATAAATCAGCTAATTTTCATTTTTCATTTCCAACTAAACGGGTTTTTTACCTTTTTCGGCACATAATTTTGAGGCCAAAAATTACGTATTCATAGAAATGAATTTAATAGTGTAATTATGCAGAATTTTGATTAGCGACCCAAAACACGCACGCTATTCTTCTCAATCATGCGCGGATCAAGGATTATTTGGATTGAAGCGCTATCGTCCACCGTATCATCTGCGTTTTTCTGACCTGCTTCGTCACCCTTCGCAGCAACATAACCTGCTGCGTCAACCTCCGCACCGCGCTCGCCCAGACGACGGAACATAATCGAAAGCGCAGCGTCAGAAAGCTCATCAACATTTTGCTCAATCGAAGTCAACGCCGGCTCAAACAGTGCGTCTGAAATGCTGTTATCGTATCCGACAACAGAATAGTCGCGCGGAACATGCAAGCCGCGCTCGTATAGGTAGCGCAACAACCCAAGCGCAATGTTGTCCGACGTCGCAACAACAGCCGTAGCGTTCACGCGAATCAGCTGCTGAGCTGCAAGATACGCATCAGGAATGTAATAATCACTGGTCAGCACAAGCGACTGATCCAGCTCCAGGCCCTTCTCGCCAAGTGCGCGAACGTAGCCGTTGAGGCGCGCGCAGCCGGTGTTGGAAGCGGTGTTGACCATGCACGCGATCCGTCGATGACCGTGATCTAGCAGGTATTTTGTGGCCAGATAGCCGCCAAGCTCATTGTTGAACGTGACTTTGTCGCAGTCGAGCGCGTCGATGGTTCGGTCCACCATGACGTACGGCACGGGCAGCTGCTCCAGGTCGGCGATGAGCTGCTTTGAGGCTTCTACCTCGTCGGACGTGATAATAAAGATACCGTCGGCGCCGCGATTGACCAGCAGTCGCACAAGGTCCGCGTCATTTGACGTGCTGTTATCCGAGTTGGTGATGAACAGCGCATACCCGCGGCGGCGACACTTCATCTCCAGCATCTTTGCAAACGACGAGAAAAACCGGCTCTCGATATTCGGTACGATCAACCCCAGCGTCTGCGTGTGCTGCGTGACCAGGCTTCTTGCAATCTGGTTGGGAATGTAGTGCTCGCGACGGGCAACGTCGAGGATGCGGCGGCGGTTCTCGTCACTCACGCGCACTGGCCGGCCGTTCAGCACCAGCGAAACCGTGGCGGGCGACAGCCCCACCTCGCGCGCAATCGTTTTTAGGGTGACTTTTTCTGCCACGTTACCTCGCAACTTGCCCCGTTTATCGTTGTTGCTTAAGTATAATAGTCGAGAAACCCCTGCGGCTGGTCGTCCGCCAAAAGCCAGACGTTGTCTCCACACGACAACCGCACCTGGACCCCGATACCGCACGCAAGCTGCACCTGCGCCCCGGCGCTCGCACGACAACCGCATTCCGAGAGGACGCGCATGAACATCACTCCACAGGAAATCGCCGAAACCCTCGCCATGGTCAGCGAGCAAAATCTTGACCTGCGCACCATCACGATGGGTATCTCGCTCAATAGCTGCGCAGACGAGGACCTGGATCGCATGTGCCAGAAGGTCTACGACCGCATCACGCGCCAGGCCGAACACCTGGTGTCCGTGGCCGAGGACCTGGAGCGCGAGTACGGCATCCCTATTGCCAATAAGCGCGTCTCCGTTACGCCAATCGCACAGATTGCGGCATGTACCTCGGCGCAAGACCTGACCCCGCTTGCTCACACGCTTGACCGCGCGGCCGAGACGCTGGGCATCGACTTTTTGGGTGGCTTCTCGGCGCTGGTCCACAAGGGTCTTGGCGACGCCGACCGCCGACTCATCGCATCCATCCCCGAGGCGCTGGCCACCACATCGCGCGTCTGTTCCTCGGTAAACGTTGCGTCTACGCGCGCAGGCATCAACATGGACGCCGTCCTGCTCATGGCAGAAACCGTGCTTGAAGCCGCTCGTCGCACCACCGACATTCAGTGCTACGGTGCCGCTAAGCTGGTCGTTTTTGCCAACATGGTGGAGGACTCCCCCTTCATGGCCGGCGCGGTCCACGGCAGCGGAGAGGCGGACGCCGTCATTAACGTGGGCGTTTCCGGTCCTGGCGTCATGGCTGCAGCCCTCGCCGAACTTCCCGACTCCGCAAACCTCATGGACGTTGCCGAGAAGATCAAGCAGACCGCATTCAAGATTACCCGCGCAGGCGAGCTGATGAGCCGCGAGGCTTCAAGGCGCCTGGGTGTCGAGAAGGGCATCGTAGACCTCAGTCTTGCGCCTACCCCTGCAGCTGGCGATTCCGTCGCTAAGATTCTGGAGCTCATCGGCGTTGGCGAATGTGGTGGCCCCGGAACCACCTGCGCACTTGCACTGCTCAACGATGCCGTCAAGAAAGGCGGCGTCATGGCGTCGTCAAGCGTTGGCGGCCTGTCCGGCGCATTCATCCCGGTCTCCGAGGACGCGGGCATGATTCGCGCAGCTCAAGACGGTGCGCTTTCTCTCGAGAAACTCGAGGCAATGACCTCAGTGTGCTCCGTTGGTTTAGACATGATTGCTATTCCTGGTGATTCCTCTGTGGAAACCATCGCGGGCATCATCGCAGATGAGATGGCCATCGGCGTCATCAACACCAAGACCACGGCGGTCCGTGTTATCCCAGCTATCGGTTACAACGAGGGCGACGTCCTGGAGTTTGGTGGCCTCTTTGGATCCGCGCCCATCATGCCGGTCAACCAGTTTGCGGGTACGGTGCTTGCACACCGCGGCGGTCGCTTCCCCGCTCCACTCAATTCACTCAAGAACTAGCAAAAGAGCCTCCATATCTGAACTGCCTCCCATTTCTTGGACATAAGAAATGGGAGGTAGTTCATATGCGGGTGATTATGATTCTGCAGCGTGTTAGCGTCGGCTTTTAGGCCTGGCGCACAAAATAGCGCAGCTTTGGTAGGTTCTGCCGAAGAATCGACATGTTCCTAATCAAGATAGCCAGGCAGCTAGGCGGTCGCACTACCTGATATGCATCTCTATGCATAAACTTCATCTAATATGCTTAAACATGAATAGACTTATATAAGAAATTTAACTATCGATAAATTCTGTATCTACGGAACACACCTAAGTCGGATATTCTGCTCAATTGCGGGCATTTTACACATCTAATGACGATAATCTGCATGCTTTAGCTATTTTCAGCGTCATGTATACGTCTTTTTTACAGATTATCCGACTTAGGTGTGTTTTGAACTACCTCCTATTTCTCGTGTCCAAGAAATGGGAGGCAGTTCATCCGCCGGCGCCGATATCGGTGATCGTACCTCCGCAAGGATATGAATAATTCAAAAATTAGCTTGAGTTAGCGCCTGTACTTGGCGTTCTCGAATGCAATCTTGAAGTCTTCAAGGAGCTCACGTGGGACCTTCTCCTGATCTCCGTGATGGAGCTCCTGCATAAAGACATTGCTTATAGCTCCAAAAATCAGGCGAGGAGCAATCTTATCTGCAAGAGGAACAAACTCTAGGACATATCTTTTATCATCAATGGTAAGCCAGGTGACTCTCCAGCTACTGACGGTTCCCTCAATATCTGAAGCATGAGCCGAAGCAAAGACATTTTGATTGTTATCAAAGAGGTACACGACACCATCTGCGTCAACACCAACAAAACCGTCTGTAGCGCATTGCTCAAAACCAGAAACAATATGCGCACCGCTGGTCCAGAACACCCAGTTCTTCTCGCCAGTCATAGACAGACCTTTCTAAAACATCAAAAGTTTCTTGATTAAATGGTAGTTGGAGAATACTTTTAGGGCAAGTAAATTTCGGTCAAAAAGCATAGTTTACCTGCTAACTCAACCTAGTGTTGAGTGGTTAGAAACCGTTACGATATCTAACTCAACTGATGCGTTCTTGTTGAACGTATTGTTACGACTCATAGTGAAATCAGCGGCCCGCAAGCTATTTCAGTAATAATGAGTTGAGAAAAGGAGCAACTATGACTACTTCATCTGAGACCCTTGGTCGTCGTATTGCACGTCTTCGTTTAGCTAGAACTGCAACGCAGGAGCGTCTGGCAAAAGAGCTGAACGTGAGTCCGCAGGCGGTGAGCAAGTGGGAGAATGACATTAACTATCCGGACATCTCGCTGTTGCCAGATCTTGCGCGCTTCCTTGGCGTGTCCGTTGACGAGCTTTTGAGCGGCGCAAGTGCTTCTACGCAGGAGAACGCTGCTGCTCAGGAGAGCGCTGCTGAGGTTGTTTCCGTTGCAGCTGACGAGCCTGCAGAGATCGTAGAAGAGCCTTCCGAGCACGCCGACCAGGGTATTGCTACTCAGTCTTCAGGTTTCAGCTTTGGTAAGCTTTTTGGTAAGAGCATGGTCAAAGTCGAGAAGAACGACGAGGCTGACGACAACAAGAAGAAGGGCGTTCGCCTGGGTAACGGCTCTGCAAAGCACGGTTTGCACGTGTATGTAGTCTCCGACGACGGTGACGTTGTTGATATGTGCGTACCTCTGGGCCTGGCAAAGTTTGTTTTGAATTCGGGAATCCAGGTCAGCGGAAACTACCTTAATCAGGAGACTCAAGAGCAGCTCTCTAACATCAATCTTGATGCGCTTATGGACGCTGCAAAGACTGGCGAGAGTGGCACACTTGTGGATATTACTTCCGCAGACGGCGACGTTGTAAAGATCTGGTTTGACTAAGCGCTAACGATTCCATAGACTGACTAAAAGCGAGATACGCCCGGGCAGTTGCTTGTCGGGAAACGGTCTCGTTTTTTGTTTGGCGTGTATTTGATTAAGTTTACTATCTCGCGTCACTTCTCATTTGATGTAAAATAATGCTACTAAATTGCGTACTGGATAGTGCGGGCTCAAGAGAGCCAATTATCTTTTTGGCATCTTCATATTGCATGGAGATGCCATTTTTTAAAGGAGAATGTAATGGAGCAAATTGCTCTGTTGTTCGAATCTTCTGCAGAGAACCCTAATGTTGTTGATTCTGTTTGGTATAACGAGTGGTCGGCAGCAAAAGAGTTTTCACAGTTTGATGTTCATCTTTTTAATTACGAGGCATATCTTAATGGCGAAGAACTTATTTGTGATAAAGCTCCAAGACATGACATGCCAACGTTTCTTCGCTGTCATCCAACGTCTGGAGAAAATTACAAACGCCTAGAGCATGATCTTTTGTCTTTAGGGTATAGGCTTTTGACTGATTCTTGGCGTGTAATCGGACCTGAAGAAAGAGGTTTGGGAGGACATTCTTTATCAGGGGATTATGCAATAGAGAGTATTAATGTTGGTGCATGTTTTGGTTCAAGTGGTCATGGTTCTCACCTTCCTTCTGTTTATGTTGTAAGAGATGCTGATGGTCCTCTTAGTGATTTGAATGAAAGCCTAGCTATAGGATATTTTTCTGGAAATGAGGGCAAAGAACTTGCTAAAAAATTTGAGAAAGCAAAAGGTATTTGCTTTACTGGTGGGGCTTTCTTTGAGGAATATGTAACAAAGGCTACATGTAATGAGATTCCTGTGACTTGGAGAGTTTTTTATTTTGAAGGTAAAGCATTTTTTGAAAGTCCTCTAGAGCCTGATGCCTTAACAATTTGTCCCAATTTACCCAAACCACCTAAAAAGCTTATTGGATCATTTCAGGATGTTACCTGGAACTTGTTTTATGCTTGCGATTTCATCTTGTTAAAAGAGGGCATTTGGAAATGTTATAGGTTTTTTGACGGACAGATGTCTCAGGTCCCGATTGGTGAAGACATCGAGAAATTCTATGCAACACTTGCTAAATGCATAAAAAGGGCACCTCATATTCCAGAATGGATATGGTGTCTTACGGCAGAAGTTAGAGATGAAAATAAGATTGGTGAGGATAAACGTATAGTTCATGGAACACGTCATTTTTCTCCGGGTACAAAAGTTTTTCTTCATCCACCAAATTGGGACGAACGTGTTGCTGCAATAGGCATCCCTCGTTATACAGATAAATATATACGCGTTGTTATGGATGTCAGAAAACTTGAACATTTCGCATTAGAGAAAGTAAGTGATCCGGAAATTGTAACTGCACTTCAAAATCCCGGTAACATCTGGATGTTTACCCACATGGCGCCAACTTCAGTTGGACGCGGCTACTGGGATCAAAGCGAGGAATCAAGGCAAGAGATTCAGGATGAAATAAATTGGCTTTCTCATTTAGATCCAGACGGAAAGCGCTGGTCATAAGCTATTTCGTTGACATTATATTTCAGGAATGTAGAATTACATCAACAACGTGTAGCACAATTAGCAGTGCCCTTGTTGGAGATGACCCAGGTGCAAATCCTGGCCGTTGTGATTAGCCGCCTTAGGGCGGCTTTTTGTTTAGTATATTTAAACATGCTTACGCTTATCAATAAAAAAGCGCCGCAGCTATCACCAATTGGTGATAACCGGGGCACTTCTACTTCAATATAGCATATGGCTGACATGGGAAATCGATTAGTCGTTGGTTGGTTAATCCTATCAACTATACTTGTGGCAAATAATTTGACGTAATGCCTCAACGGCACGTTATTCTCGGCTGGTAGTGGAGATTCTTACATGAAGTCTTTGATTGTGTACTATTCGTATTCCGGCATCACAAGAAAGCTTGCGGAGGATATTGCGCTGATTACAGATGCCGAGCTGCTGGAGCTTAAGCCTCAAGATTCGTATTCTTTCTCGTATAACACGGCAGTAAAAGAGGTCAGGGCTCAAATAGAAAAGGGCGTTTGTCCTGCACTGATGCAATACGATATAGATGTTGCTGACTTTGATACTGTCTTTATAGGATCTCCTAACTGGCTTAAGACATTTGAACTGCCTCCCATTTCTTGGACATAAGAAATAGGAGGCTTTTTATGCGTATG
>CALIAD010000067.1 GCA_938041635.1 uncultured Atopobium sp. | reverse complement strand
TTGTGCGCCAGGCCTAAAAGCCGACGCTAACACGCTGCAGAATCATAATCACCCGTATATGAACTGCCTCCCATTTCTTGGACATAAGAAATGGGAGGCAGTTCAGGATGCGAGGGTTTTGCTTTTAGATTTGAAAGAACGTTTAGTTGAACTTAACAACTTTCTGAGCAACGCGATAGCCACCAATAGTGACTGTCTTGCCAATCTTGCCAGGAAGGTTTGTAGCAGTGCCTACAAGACCGTAGCGAGCCTTGCGGTACATCTTCTTGTCATAAGCGCGAAGCTCATCCCAGAGCTCCTCCAACTGATCCATAGCGTCCTCACGGTCACTCATCTTAGAGAAGACTGAGCAGATAGCCATGATGATAGTAAAGTAACTCATCATGTACGTCTGAAGACGTGGAGAAGAGATGTCGTCGTAGATGTGATATGCGTGCATCATATTGCGCGCTACGCGCCAGTAATGATCAACGCGGCTTGTTAAGACCTTCTCGTTAACTGATTGATCGTCTCGACCAATGAAATAACGATACAGGTCAACGTCAACATAGTAGATAGTCTTTACCTTAGGGAATGGAACGTAAGCGTAGACGTTATCTACATAGAAAGTGTGCTCAGGCATCTGAATGTTTGCAGAACGCAGGATCTCAACGCGGTATGTAATTGCATGCATCAGAAGGTACTGAGACAGCTTGAAGCGGCCAATCTCGTCCCAACCAATAATCTTGTTGGTAGGAACAGCATCGCGATAATCTACAAAGTTCTGTGTGTTGTCCTCAACGTGCTCGTAGACGTAATTAGAGAGAACCAGGTCAACAGGATTATCGGAGGCAATAAAGGTGCGGAGCTGCTGAAGGAAGGTCTTCAAAGCATCGCCATCTACCCAATCATCTGAGTCAATATTTTTGAAATACACGCCATCAGCATGAGAAACAGCCTTCATAACAGCAATGCCGTGACCGCCGTTTTCTTGATGAACTGCTTTGATGATGTTTGGATAACGCTCCTGCCAAGCGTCAGCCTTAGCAGCAGTATCATCCTTTACAGAGCCGTCATCAACAATAACAATTTGCACGTCATCGGCATAATCAGAGCCCTCAAGAATAGACTCAATGCAGTGATCCATGTACTCCGAAGAGTTATAGCATGGGATACCAAAGGTAATTGTCTTTTTCATGCAAGCTCCCTATGCCTGATGAGCAATAAGCTCGTCAGAAAGTTCCAAAGCAGAAGCAACAACGCCATCCATATCGTAGTAACGATACTCAGCAAGACGACCAACTGCGTGGAAGTTCAGAATGCCAGAAGTGCGCTCCTTGTAAGAGCGATACAGCTCCTGATTTTCTGGCTCGAGAATAGCGTAATAAGGAGTCTGACCACTCTCTGGAACATAGGCGTGCGAGTACTCACGCATGATGGTTGTTTTACCAGGAAGAACCTGACCAGTCATATTCTTGAACTCAGTGATGCGAGTAAAGACCTCACTGGTGGTGTAATTAACAGTACCAACAGGTTGGAACTGATCCTGGTCAAGTGTCTCAAACTGCATATCAAGCGTACGATATGGCAGAGCGCCCTGATCAAGGTTGAAGAGCTCATCCAGAGGGCCGGTGTAAATTACCTCGCCTATAAATGGTTTCTCGCAAACAGCCACGTTAGAAGCGGTGAGCTTCATGATGTCACGGACATCAACATCTAGGAAGACCTCAATCAAATCATGATCAAGCATGTTCTCAAAGAGCTTGGTGTAGCCCTCTTTTGGCATGCCCTGATAGGTTGCGCCTGGGAAGTAACGGTCATCATCGCCGACAAAAATTGGAACGCGACCTGTGATGGACTTGTCAATCTGGTCTGGAGTCTTACCCCACTGCTTCATGGTGTAGTGCAGAAAAACGTTCTCGTAAACGTAGTCAGCAATCTCTTCCAGATCTGGATCGTTCTTCTCGCGAAGCTCCATGATAGGAACTTTAACGTTCTCACCAAACGTAAGAACCAGCTTCTGATAGAGTTTCTCGCCACGCTCTTCTCCAAAGGCAAGCTTCAAAGACTGGTGGTTAAAAGGAACAGGCATCAGCTGGCCGTTAATGTTTGCTAGAACTTTGTGCTGGTAGTTAGTCCACTCAGTAAAGCGCGAGAGGAACTGGTGAACGCGGTCACTCATGGTGTGATAGATGTGTGGACCGTACTCGTGAACAAGAACGCCCGCGTCATCAAGGCGATCGTAAGCGTTGCCGGCAATGTGATTTCTGCGCTCAAAGATTGCCACCTTTGAATTGCAGTTTTCTGCCATACGACGAGCAACAACTGCGCCTGCATAGCCAGCTCCAACAACAATAACATCGTAGTTGTCGGGGTTAAAACCGGCAGGAAGACCATGATTGATAGACATGTAAACCTCCGTGTGCGCCTAAGTGCGCAGGATTTGTATGTGAAACTTCACTCATTTTAACACGCGTCTATAAAGTGAGCCACGCGGGGCGCAAAGCTCTGCCGTTAGGCGTAAAATATGCAACTGGTATGAAAATGCATTTCTTGGCTTTTTGTGTCTAGCTTTTATACAAACTACAAGCTGAGAAGTGCAAAATTCAACGAGGCACAGATGTCAAAGTATGATTGGAGCACGACACATGAGCAAGTTTCTTGACCGTATGAAAGAAACCGCTAAGTCCGACGTAAAGACTATTGTTCTTCCAGAGGGCGAGGACCAGCGTACCATCGATGCAGCTAAGAAGATTGTTGCAGAAGGTATTGCAAAGGTCATTATTCTGGGCAATCCTGAGCAGATTGATGTTCCAGGAGCAACTGTGGTAGATCCTGCTACTGACGAGCGCCATGAGGTATATGCTCAGAAGTTTGCTGAACTTCGTGCTCGCAAGGGCGTCACCATTGAGGAAGCTCGCAAGCAGATGAACGACGCCACCTACTTTGCAACCATGATGGTTAAGATGGGCGACGCTGACGGCCTGGTTTCTGGCGCTTGCCACTCTACCGCAAACACCCTAAGGCCTGCTCTGCAGATCATCAAGACTGCTCCTGGTACCAAGCTTGTTTCTGCATTCTTTATCATGAGCACCACTACTGACTTTGGTGAGGACGGCACCCTGCTCTTTGCTGACTGCGGCCTCAACATTGACCCATCTGCAGAGGAGCTCTCCGAGATTGCTCTTGCTTCCGCTGATTCTTGGCGCGCATTTATGAGCGAGGAGCCTCGCGTTGCCATGCTCTCCTACTCCACTATGGGCTCTGCTGGCGGCGCAACTGCCGAGAAGGTCCAGGAGGCCACAAAGCTTGCTCACGAGAAGAACGCTGAGCTTGCACTCGACGGCGATCTTCAGCTTGATGCAGCTCTTGTTCCTGAGGTTGGCAAGCTCAAGGCTCCATTCTCTAAGGTAGCAGGAAACGCAAACATCCTGGTCTTCCCTAACCTTGAGGCTGGCAACATTGGCTACAAGCTTGTTCAGCGCTTCAGTGGTGCTGAGGCATACGGCCCAATTCTTCAGGGCATTGCTCGTCCTGTCAACGACCTTTCCCGTGGTTGCTCCGCTGACGATATTGTTGGTGTTGTTGCAATTACTGCTGTTCAAGCTCAGATGGCAGACAACAACTAGTCTTTCTGCTCTTCTAACTTGGTATACTAAGCCAGTCTCAAAAGAGGCTGGCTTATTCTTTAGCTGGAGGCATTTATGTCTGAAATTATTTCTATTTCTAGCAACTCTCTTACCGCTTCAATTGACACCATGGGCGCGCAGCTCATGAGCTTACGCAAAGGTGAGTCCGAATACCTCTGGCAGGGAGATTCCAACTGGTGGCCAAGGCGTGCTCCCATTCTCTTCCCCATTGTTGGTGTACTTAAAGGCGGCAAGGCAGAGTCCGCGGAAGGCACCGTATCTCTTGCCCGTCACGGTCTTGCCCGACTCAACCAATTTGAGATTGTCGAGCAGAGTACCTCTTCTGTAACGCTCCAGCTAAAAAGTACCGAAGAGACTCTCAAGGCCTACCCCTATGACTTTGAACTTAAGCTGATTTTCTCGGTAGATGGCGATACGCTGACGCAAACGTATGAGGTCAACAATCCTGCAAACGTTGTACTGCCGTTTACCCTTGGCGCACACCCGGCATTCAACATTCCGATCCCTGGTGTTGAGGCAGCCTCTTTGGACCAGTATCACCTCTTATTTACGCACTCCTGGACCAGCTACGGCCCTTCTATTACCGACGATGGACTTTGTGACTACGCAACGCCACAAAGGCTTATCGTGGACTCTGACACGCTTTCCCTGTCTTGGGAACTTATTGATCGCGAGAAGACCATCACACTTGAAGACGTTCCTGATAGACGCATTACACTTGCGACTAGCACAGAAGCTCCTTCTGAGGCCCATGGTATTCAAATGGATTTTGAAGGCTTTGATTATCTGGGCATTTGGAGCGCTGCTCCTGGTTGTCCATTTGTTGCTCTTGAGCCATGGTGTGGCATTGCAGATACCGTTGATTGTGACGGCATCTTTGAGCACAAACCGGGCATCATAAGCCTTGAGCCTGGCCAAAGTATTGCTAAAACATTGAATATTAAGGTCTTCTAGCAAACTAGTTGGACACGATGCGACGCCTCGTAATGCATTTCATTTTGTAACCCTATAGACAGCGAGAATGCTTTGAACAAGAAAAGAGCCTGTGAATTAATCTCACAGGCTCTTTTACGTTTAACTTACGTTGTTGTAACGTGCGTTACTGAGCGCGCTTCTTACCAAGAACACCAGCTGCAATAAGAACAGAAGATGCAGCTGCTACGGATACTGCAGCAAAGGAAGCATCACCAGTTGAAGGAAGCTTAGGCTCCTTCTTCTTTGGCTGCTTTGGCTTCTTAGGAGTCTCTGAAGGTGGAGTGGTTGGAGTTGGAGGAATGTGAGTATTAGTAATAGTAAAGCCACTGGTAACATCACCTGTTACCTCAGCGGTATAACCTTCAACCTCGTCCTCAACAACGGTGTACGTAATAGCTGTTGTAGTGCCAGCCTGATTCTTATCGAGGTTGCTAAATGTTGCAGTCCAGCCATTTGCGTCAGAAAGAACCTCGCTCTTACCAGTGTCTACGCCGTCTGCATAAAGGTGTACGGTAACTGAAGTAGGACGAGTACCGTCAGCGTTATTTTGATCTTCCCAAACCTTGGATACAGAAACGCTTACCTGCTGCTCGCCAGTTGCAGTACCGGCACCGCGAGGGTTAATCCACCAACCTTCACGAGTGAAGTTATCGGTGTTGCCATCAAAATCAAGAGTTGCTCTATTGTCTACCTGGGTAACGTTGGCTGGAACAATGGTCTTGTACTCAAGCCAGCAATCCTGGATAAGTGGTTGGAAACCAGCAAAGTTAACCTGATTATTGAGTCGAGCAAAATCAAGAGTGTAACCATTAGGAGTAAAGGTAATTGCAGGAAGAATCTGATCTGCAGAAAGAGTCTGAACAGCACCGTTAACAAGGTGGAGAACAAAAGAGTGCTTAAGATATGGACCAGCAAGCTCATCTGAAGGATTAACGCCAGTACCAGTAAGCTTTGATGCATCAACGGTATAAGGATTTACAATCTGATCCTTAACAGTGGCATTAAGCAGACCAACCTGGGTAATATCAGATGGAGTTAGGTTAACAACCCAGCTGGTAACGTAATAATCATTTCCAGTTGTAATAGTTGCACCAGAAGGAAGCGTATAGGTTGTCTCTGCAGTTGCACCAGTTCTGTTGTACTTAGTAATTGCAGTATCCATTGCAGCAATAGAACCGCCATACGTCATGTTAAGACTGGTGTTACCAATATTGAGCGTAGTGCTGCCATTGCCTCTCTGTGCAATTGCGCTTGACCAATTGAGCGAGAAAGACATCTGGCCATGAACGTTAAGAAGACCCGCAATATTGTTATTGAAGGTAACAGTCATGGTATTAGGGTTACTGGTAGGAGTTGCCGTACCAACAGAAATACTATTTCCGTTTGCATCTACACCCATAACCTCAAAAGGAGCTGGAGTATTATTCTCTAGCTCTGGAGGAAGCATAATAGTAAAGGTATCACCTGGTTGTGCAGGGGCACCATTGTTGAGCGCATAATCAAAATTTACACGCACGTTACTACCAACTAATGTTGTATAGCTAGCATTTGAAATAGTTGGTGTGTACTCAACAGCTTGTGCCTTTGTGTTGAATACAGTGAGCGCAGCAAATACAGTGAGCACAAACATAACTGCAAAGCTCAAAGACCTGCTAACTAAACCCTTAGACTGCATGATGCTCCTCACAGCTAGTTCAAAGATTTATTTATCTGCACACAAATAGCTGTACAAAACAATAAGATTTCTTTGAAACTCTAACTTATTATTTAAAAATATAAAGTTCTAAAGTACTCATGTCAAAGAACTATCTATATCTCCATAAAAAAACTCCCACACGAAGTGCGGGAGTTAATATTTTTTTTGGATTGTAAGGAAAGCCTACTTACCCAGAAGCTCCTGAACGTCAAGAGCAATCATGTATTCCTCGTTGGTAGGTACAACCAGGACGCGTACCTTTGAATCTGGAGCAGAGATGTCACGGATTTCACCGGAGCGAACCTTGTTCTTCTCCTCATCAATCTTGACACCCATCCACTCAAGCTCTCTGACAACGCCAAGACGCATCTCGTCGGAGTTCTCACCAATACCAGCAGAGAATGCCATGGTATCAAAGCCGTGCATAGCCTGAGCCATCTCCATGATGAGCTGAGACGTACGATAATAGAACATATCAAGTGCAAGCAGGCAGTCCTTATCGCCAGCGTGAGCGCCATCCTCAATATCACGAGAATCGGAATGACCAGATAGAGCGAGAAGGCCAGACTGCTTGTTCATCATAGTGTCAATCTCATCGATGGAGTAACCACCAACGCGAGAAAGATAGAAGACAGTAGCTGGGTCAATAGTGCCGCAACGAGTGCCCATGATAAGGCCATCAAGTGGAGTAAGGCCCATGGTGGTCTCAAGATCGCGACCATCCTCAATAGCGGAAAGAGAAGCACCAGAACCAAGGTGGCAGCTAACCAGCTTGTGAGTCTGACCGTTGGTAAACTCATTGGTTGCACGCCAAATGTAGCGGTGAGAAGTACCATGAGCGCCATACTTACGGACGTGGTACTTATCAACAACATCGCGAGGAAGAGCATAGCGATGTGCCTTTTCTGGCATATTGAAGTGGAAAGAAGTATCGCAAACGATTACATTACCGACCTCTGGGAAGAGTTCGCGGCAAATCTCAATAACATCAGCCTCAGCATAGTTATGAAGAGGAGCAAGTGGAGCAACCTCACGAACCTGAGCCAAGACCTTATCGTCTACAACAGCAGACTCTGGGAAGTACCAACCACCCTGAACAACACGGTGACCAATGCCATCGATTGGCTTATCAATAGTCTTAAGGATGTCAAAGACATGCTTAATAGCAGTCTTGTGATCAGGAAGAGCAACCTCAAGCTTCTGCTTCTCTCCACCAAGCTCCTCGTGACCAACAAAAGAACCTTCGATACCGATACGCTCGCAGTTTCCTTTTGCGTAAACCTCGCGGGTGTCAACGTCAAGAAGCTGATACTTAAGAGATGAGCTACCTGCGTTGATAACCAGTACGTTCATGTGACTCCTCTTTCCGTGAAGCAGTGCAGACTATTAGGTCTTACTCTCCTACTTCAAATAAACATAACCGCATGACATCATAAACCCCAAGATACCCCGGAGTTAAATAGACGAGCAAAAAACTTGAATATTTTTATTTTCCGCCCATAGAATCATTCAACTGCTTGCCACCTAAAACGTGGAAGTGGACGTGATTGACTGACTGGCCACCATGCTTTCCGGTATTGGTAACAACGCGGAATCCAGTCTCCTTAATTCCTGTCTTTTCTACTACCGCAGCTATAGCCTTAGTAACACTCTCAAGGGTTGCAGCAGGAATACCATCAATGATGTTGTCGTAGTGGTTCTTTGGTACAACAAGAACGTGAACAGGAGTAATAGGATTTAGGTCATTAAAAGCTACAACGTTTTCATCCTCATAGAGAAACTCTGTAGGGATTTCTTTGTTAGCAAGCTTACAAAAAATACAATCAGACATAACCTCTCCTTTACTCGTCTAAATATGCAGTAGAAGGCGCTGCGGTTGTATCAGTAATTGCAGCTCCTGCCTGGGACTCATCAAGCAGAACCTTAACCTTCTGCTCTGCAGTATCAAGCCTTCCACGAAGATCCTTTACCAGCTCAACGCCACGAGCATACAGAGCCAAAGACTCCTCGAGCTCCAAATCTGTGCCCTCAAGCTTACGAACAATCTGCTCAAGCTCAATAGAAGCATCTTTGAAAGTCAGCTCTTCAGTCTTCTTAGTATCCATGTTGTTCCCCTTATCTATGAAAGCTCAATATCAGAAACAGTTGCCTTAATTGTTCCATCCGTCATTTTGACAAGCAAAGAGTCTCCAACCGAGGCATCTTTGGCCGTTTTAATGACAGACCCCTTTTCATCTTGGACATACGCATATCCCCTTGTAAGAACCTTTAGAGGAGAAAGTGCATCTAATTTTCCTGCAAGCGAAGACAGCAAAGCCTCATGTGGATGGAGCATGGCAGCACTAGCTCTGGTTAGCCTTTGTGGCTCAACAGAAAGCGTCTCTTTCTTTCTTGCAAGAAGCGCTGGCAGAGCGTCCATAAGCCTTTGCTCAGTCTGATTAAGGTCTTCTGTTCTTGTTGAAATAATATAAGCAGGGTCTTTCAAACAAGGACGATCTGATAGCTTCTCTATCTGGTACTGTTTACTTGCTAGAGCATTTTTTATTGCCAAGTTAGAGCGTTGCTCAACAGTTGTAAGTCCCGTTTTATAGAACTGCAAAATCTTTCTTGTAGCATTTCCAAGGCGAGAAATTCTGTTGTTAAACGTAGTTTGTAACTCACTAATAGCGGGAGCCACAGACTCTGCAGCAGCTGTTGGCGTTGAGGTCCTTCTATCAGAAACCATATCTGCAATGGTGGTATCGGGCTCATGACCAATGCCCGTGATAACAGGAACTGGACATGCAGCAATAGCGCGAGCTACTCCCTCATCATTGAAGCACATAAGATCTTCGAATGAGCCACCACCACGCACCAGCAAGATTGCATCTGGCCGTGTAGTTGTAGCAACCTGGAGAGCTCTCATAATAGTTGCAGGTGCATGAGTACCTTGAACAGCACAGCCAGATACCTCAAGCTCTACAAGAGGGTTTCTGCGCGCAAGCGTACGCTTAACATCGTCAATGACGCTGCCAGAAAGTGAAGTAACTACACCAATGCGTGTACAAAACTCTGGAATGTAGCGCTTTCTGGAAATGTCTGTAAGGCCTTCTTTTTCTAGCTTTTTAGCAAGCTGTGCCACCTTTTGGCGAAGGTCTCCTTCTCCAGCGATCTGAATAGTACGCGCATGAAAAGAAAGCTTGCCGCTTGAAGCGTAAATATCAAACTTTCCTGTCATCTGGATTTTCATGCCGTCTTGCAACGTAATGCCACTAGCAGCATAAATCTTTGACCAAACAATGACTGCCATAGAACTAACAGGGTCTTTTACGTCAAAGTAACAATGCCCAGACTTATAGTTTGGACCCCTAAATCCAGAAACTTCACCAACCACCGTCATAGATGGCATTGAGGCAACTTCATTTTTTGCAAAGAGCACCGCATCAGATACCGAAAGAACAGAATCTTCTTTCTCTTGAATCTGATCCATTACTAGTTCCTGCTTCTGGAAGAACCAAGCAGATATAGAAGCTGGAGTGCAGAAACCATTGCAGCGGCTACGTAAGTAAGAGCAGCGGCAATCAGTACCTTTTTAGCGCCATTGTAGTCAAAGCCCGCAGGAGCATTTGCCTTCAAAAAGGCCAATCCACGCCTTGAAGCATCAATCTCTACAGGAAGCGTAACTATATGGAATAAGAAGGTAAATGCATACAGCCAAATTGCTAGCACGGTCATGCCTGAAACATTTAGCAAGACACCAGCAATAAAGACATAGATCCATGCAGCGGATGCTAAATTAACAACAGGAACAAGAGCGGAACGAACGCGAGATGGCATGTACAGCTTAGCGGTCTGAACAGCATGACCTGCTTCATGGCAAGAAACAGCAACTGAAGCTACGCTACCCTCAGAGAAGTTTGCATCAGAGAGGTGCAGGCAATTGTCACGTGGATCAAAGTTATCGGTGAGCTCACCAGAAATTCTCTTAATGCCAACATTAGCTGCTCCGTTAGTGTCCATCATGGTACGAGCAACTGAAGCGCCAGTGGCATTAAACCCAGAGGGAACTAAAGAATACTTTTTAAATTCATGCTTGATGTACCACTGAGTACCCAATCCGAGCACCAACGAGGCAACTACTAGAACAACGTATGGGATAAACGCACCTGAGTAATACATATTTTTCTCCTATCTATGTATAGAGATGAGTATACCCAACTCACCGGACAAAAAGTCAGGTTTGTAAGAGTAATCATGCTTGACGCTAGGTAAAACGCTGCTTTTACAGTAGCTCTACTCGACCGTTTTTAACTGTTAGTCCTACCTCGCCATTGAGCAGTCCAACAAGCTGCTTACCTACTAATTGATAGCGCCATCCGGTTTTAAGTCTTGCGTCAGACCTATCCAAAAGCAGATCAGTAAGATCATCTTTATTGGCAATTAACGGAGATGCAATTCCCTCTTTTTCTGAAACAATCCTGATAAGAGCATACATAAGCTCAACAACACCTTCAGAACCAGCTGAGGGATGAGCGTGATGCTCGATTTTTGGACACTGATCTGCAGGTGTCTTTTGTCCACGCTTAATTGCATCTAGTAGATGCACTACCCCACCTTGAGAGATTTGCTCAGTGCCGCGAATTTTGCGCAGTCTATCTGGTGTTGTAGGAACACGACGACAAATCTCAATAATGAGTTCGTCAGAAAGCACCCACTTGCGTGGAACATCTCTTTTAGCAGCAGTTTCTTCTCGCCAGGCGCACACCTCTCGAGCAATAGCAAGTTGTCTGCGCGTAAGCGAGCCAGAACGTTTCAAACGGAGATATGCCTGATAGGGGTCTCGGCGATACTGCTCAATATTAGTATGCTGGTCCATCTCTGGCTTTACCCAGCTCAGACGATCAAGCTTGATGAGCTTCTCGACCATTTGATTGTAGATTGCGGGAAGATATCTCACGTCATCCTCGGCATATACCAGCTGCTCTTTATCAAGAGGTCGCTTTGACCAGTCTGTTAAAGACTCAGCCTTAGCAAGCTTGACGTTAGCAAAATTTTCTACCAGACCGGCGTAGCTCACCTGCTGACGCAGGCCCAAAAATGCAGCTGCTACCTGCGTATCAAATACAGGAGCGCACGCGCAATCCATTTTTTCTAGTAAAACTTCAAGGTCTTGTGAGCACGCGTGGAAAATTTTGACAATCTGCGGATTTTCCAAGAGCTCTTTAAGCGGAGTTAGGTCATCAATAAGCAAGGGATCAATCGCAGCAATCTCTGAACCTGTGGAAACCTGCACCAGGCAAAGCTTGGGAAAGTAGGTTTTCTCGCGAAGAAACTCCGTATCAACTGCAAGGATATGCGAAGTCTTTGCTCGCTCACAAAATGCGGAAAGTTCTTCTGAGGTTGCTATATACAATGCGTCCATCCAATTGCCGATTAAGTATCTAACGTAAAGCGATACACTCATACGTATCAAAATGATATACCAGCTTGTCGCAAATCTTCGGAGGATATATGAGAACCCTCATCATTCACAATCCTTGCTCGGGTTTTAGCTCTGACGCAATCTTTGAATTTGAGCGCGCTCTTTTGAAAAGCGGCGACGAATGCCTGGTAAAGCTAGTTGAAAGCCATTGGCGCACAGATGAGGTTCTGAGTTCTGTTCAGCCTGAAGATTTTGACGTAGTGGTGCTCTCGGGCGGAGATGGAACCGTATCTAGCCTGCTCTACGGCCTTAGAGGATGCCAGACACCTATTCTTGTCTTCCCTTCTGGAACCGCTAATCTTCTAGCTGCAAATATTGGAAACGCTCCTGAACCTAACGCACTGGCGCTGGCCTGCAGAAACCTTCAGACCGCACAGCTTGATCTGGGTGAGATTACCTGGACCACAGTGTCGGGAGAAACCCATGTAGCTGGAGTTCCTTTAATGGCCGGTACAGGCCTTGACGCAGAAATTATGCGTTCAGCTATCCCCCACAAACAAACCTTTGGAGAAGCCGCATACTTTACTGCGGCCTTAGCCAACCTTATGCCGCCAGTTCACGACTTCAAAATTACTGTTGACGGCAAAGTACATGAGCTTCAGGGCATTGGCTGCCTTATTGCAAACAGCTCCATGATGCAAGCAGGAATTGAATTAGCACCTGGTAATCGTATGAATGACGGTCTGCTTGAGGTTATTGTCATTGAGACTCACATGACTGCAAAGCTGGTACGCCCACTGCTTTCTGGTTTCTTTGATCGCACGGGGGACTCGCTTGGTAGGCCCTACCTCAATAGCTTTAGCGGCAAAGAAATTACCGTTGAATCAACAGCGCCTATGCCACTGGAAGTAAATGGCGAGGTCACCTGCCACGACATCTATGCCTATTCTGCTAGGTGTCTTCCTGGCGCGGTAAACGTTGTGGTGGACCACATGAGCCCCTACAGTGAGAAAGTATAAGAGCAGGTAAACGGCACTTTGTATACTCTCAGGGAGCGCGTTTTCTTTTCTTTCGTTTTCGTAACATTCAGCCAAAAAGATTGCACGTAACCGTCAGATTAACTAATCTTTTATAGATACATTGCTAAGGTACGCACGCAAAATTCTGATGTGTGCGCACAGTTGATGGGATATTTTTTGGTTGACGTTTCTAAAATTCGCGAGAGGTTCGATGAGCTTTCAACTCCTATTTTGAAGTCCGGAAGACTCTACCAACTTGCAACTTTTACACAACATGGAACTACCAGCACGCTCGACCATGTTATTGCGGTTGCTTATAGCAGCCTTGCATTTGCTATGAACGCTGGCATCAAAGTTGACGAACATGCCCTTGTACGTGGCGCGCTTCTGCATGACTACTACCTCTATGATTGGCACGATCACGAGGCCGCGCCAGACAACTGGCACGGATTTACGCACCCTCGCCATGCACTTGATAATGCCCGCGAGGATTTCCCTGATTTAACCCCTGTTGAGGAAGACATCATCTTGCATCACATGTTTCCTCTGGTTCCTATTCCACCTCATACCAAAGAGGCTTGGATTGTAACAACTTGCGATAAAGCTTGTTCAACTGCAGAAACACTAACAGGCAATCCATACAAAAAAGAGGGTTTCCGCCCAACGGGTTTCTCGACACCTGAAAGCGATTTTCAGGGCACAACAAACAGTAAGCCAGATGAGTTGAACAACTACATGGATTACGGGAACCTCTCGTGAGTACCATGACTGAGACGCTACGTACACTCTTTGCACTTGATAAGAATATTGAGCTCTTTGTGCAGTATCTGCCTCAGATGGTCATAATTTTTGCGCTGATTTCTTTTGGTGGTTGGGTGTACGAGACCATTTATTGCTCCGTTGTTGAGGGAGAATTTACCAAGCGCGGTTTTCTTTTTGGTCCTACCTGCCCTATTTATGGCATTGGAGCGCTTGCGGAATGGCTGGTACTTGGCCAGATTTCTAATCCAATTATTGTCTTTATCATTGGTGCAGTTTTAGCCACAGTTATTGAGTACTCAACTGGCCTCTTTTTGGAGCGTCGCTTTAAAAAGAAGTGGTGGGACTACTCCATGTTTAAGTTCAACTTGCATGGTCGAATTTGTCCCCAGGCCAGCGCGGTATTTGGTGCGTTTTCTGTTACCTCAGTTTTTGTGCTCGTTCCAACAATGCTTAATATTTTAATGCTTTTCTCCAAGCACACTGTCTCGGTCGTAGCGTTTATTGTGGTTACGCTTTATTTTTTGGACACGGTTGCTAGCCTTCTTTGGAATGGGCCTACTACCCATCACAAAGTTGAAGCCGCAGCTCAAGATGCATCAATAAAGGTTGAAGAAGCCGCACAGAATGCTTCGCAAAAAGTAAGCGCTGCAGCGCAAAACGCATCGCAGAAAGCAAACGCAGCAGCTCAAAAGGCAAATGCGGCGGCCCAGAATGCAACTCTTATTGCTACCCAAAAGGCTCAACAGGTTTCACAAAAAGTCCAGGTAACTAAGAAGAAACTTGACGATACCACGCAAAAAGTCAGAGACCGCTTGCCGGGTTCGTTCCCATGGGACAACTAGACGGGTTTCTCGACATATCGTAATACCTCAGCAAACGCTGATTTCGAGTTTGGATTTGTATGTACACCATTGAAAGTAGAGTCAGATATAGCGAGTGTGATGAGACCGGAAAGCTTTCCCTGGTAGGCGTTATGAACTATCTGCAGGACTGCTCGACGTTCCACTCAGAAGATATTGGCCGCGGCTTTAAGCAGCTGACCAGCGAGGGATACGCATGGGTTCTGGCAACGTGGCAGATCCAAGTTGACCGTCTTCCCCAGTTTGGCGAGAAGATCTGCGTAGGTACCTGGTCGTATCAGATGAAGGGTCTTCAAGCATCTAGGTCGTTTGTTATTAATGATGCAGACGGCGCAACCATCGTAAAAGCAGATTCTACCTGGTATTTGATGGATATCAATGAAGGCAAGGCTGCTCGTGTTCCAGAAAGCGAAAACGTCTACATTACTGGCGAGCCTCGCGTAGATTTGCCACCAACTCCTCGAAAAATTGCACTTGAGGGAAATGCTGTTGATGGTCCAGCCATTCATGTTTCTCAGCAGCACCTGGATACAAACAAGCACGTCAACAATGCTCAGTACGTGCTCATGGCTGTTGACACGCTTGTGGCCCTTGGCTATTCTCACAAGCTGCGTCGCATTGTGGTGCAGTACAGGAGCCAGGCGCACTTGGGCGACACCATTACTCCCCAGGTATACGCCGATGAGACGGGTTTCTCGGTAGTGCTCAAAGATGCCGAGAGTTCCACCGTTTTTGCAACAGTCAGGCTGGAGGGATAACATGGCCGAGGCCAAAACAGTCAATGTAGCTGCAGCTATCTTCTATAAAGACAACAAAATTCTTGCCGCTTGTAGAGCTGATGCGGATAATGCTGGCTTCTGGGAGTTTCCTGGCGGAAAAGTTGAGGCTGGAGAAACCTCAGAGCAGGCGCTGCGTCGAGAAATTCAGGAAGAGCTGCACTGTAACGTGCAGGCAGCGTTTTTCTATGACACGGTAGCTTACTCCTACCCCACCTTTGACCTGCATATGGATTGTTATATCTGCACGCTGAGCGAGTCTGAAGAGCCTTTCGCGGATCCAGAGATTCACTCGGAGCTTCGTTGGCTTGCTCAAAACGAACTGCTTGACGTGCAGTGGCTTCCTGCGGACATCGAGCTCATCAAGCAGCTTGGCACGTTCTGGAACGACATCTTTGCGTCGCAGCACCTGTAGGAGCCGCGGGTGCGTGAATCGCGGGTGCGAACGCTGCGGGCACGGATGTTGCGGGTGTAAGCGAGCTGCAGGTGCGAACAAGTCGTCGTGTACAAAATACTTTGCAGAGAATGTGGAGTGACAAAAAGAGGGGTTTCTCGCCATGAAATCCTTGGGCGACGACGGGTATCATCAAAGTGTAAGCGTTTGATTGAGGATTGATGGCAAAGAAAGACGACAACCAAGATACCAGGCACAACAGGCATGAATTTGGCGGCGAGGGCCCTGACTTTGACCCAAACGATCCGTCGCAGATGCCTGACGGCTCGCCTTTCCCTGCAGGCTTGCTATTTTTTATAGTTATTATGCTGCTCTCGGGACTGGGACGTTCTTGTGTTTCGAGCAATCAGACTTCCTCAAGCCCGCTTTTTGGGGACCCCTACAGCGCTTATACTGACAGCAACTGGTAATGTACTTGGAAAAGACTTGCTATACGTACAACTAGCAGGTGTTTATTCCATTTTGAACGGTATTTTGAAGGATTGAATATGAGCAAAGCAGATCGCATTTTTATTGATATGTGCTCCGACATTATTGAAAACGGCACCACCACCGAGGGCGAGAAGGTCCGTCCTACCTGGGAAGATGGTACCTCCGCATACACAATCAAGAAGTTTGGCGTCTGCAATCGCTATGATTTGCGCGAGGAGTTTCCAGCGCTGACGCTTCGTCGCACTGCGCTCAAGAGCGCCATGGATGAGGTCCTGTGGATTTACCAGAAGAAATCCAACAACGTTAACGATCTTAACTCACACATCTGGGATTCATGGGCTGATGAGTCTGGTTCCATTGGCAAAGCTTACGGTTATCAGGTTGGACAGGTTTCTCACTACTCCGATGGCGACTATGACCAGATGGATCGCGTACTCAAGGACCTCAAGGAGAATCCGTTCAGCCGCCGTATTATGACCAACCTGTATACCTTTGCTGACCTCTCGGAGATGAACCTCTACCCTTGCGCATTCAACGCAATCTATAACGTTACTCAGGAAGCAGGTAAAGACAAACCTACGCTTAACCTGCTGCTTGTTCAGCGTAGCCAGGATATTCTTGCAGCTAACAACTGGAATGTTTGCCAGTACGCCATCTTGCTCATGATGGTTGCGCAGGTCAGTGGCATGGAGGCTGGTGAGCTGGTTCACATGATTGCCGATGCCCACATTTATGATCGCCACGTTGACATTGTTAAAGAATTGATTTCTCGCCCCACCTTTGATGCGCCAAAGGTGAGCCTGAACCCTAACGTCACCAACTTCTACGACTTCACTACTGACGACCTCATTGTCGAGGATTATCAGCACGGTCCGCAGATCAAGAACATTCCGATTGCGGTTTAGGCGCAGCTGCTGCGAACGCGGCTGACGCTGCAGGCACGCCTGAACGGACCGGCTGGCGTTGCAGGCACGCCTAAGCAGACGCGGCTGGCGCTGCAGCGCACCCGAGCGAATGCGGCTGGCGTTGCAGGCACGCACGAGCAGATGCTCAAGCTAAGATCATCATTTCATTTAAGACAATACTTGTCAGGAGAACCACATGAACGCAATTGTTTCTGTAACACGCGATTGGGGCATCGGATGCGACGGAGATCTTCTCATCCCCAACAAGGCCGACATGAAGTATTTTGTTGAGCACACGCGCGGTTGCACGGTTGTCATGGGCAGAAAGACGCTGGAGAGTTTCCCTGGTGGACCGCTTAAAGGTCGCCGCAACATTGTCATTTCTAGAAATGCCGATTACCAGGTCGAAGGCGTTGAGGTGGTGTCGTCGGCAGAGGAAGCGCTTCGTTTAGTTGAGGATGAAGCTCCCGAGAAGGTCTGGCTTCTTGGTGGAGCTTCAATTTACCGCGCTCTTCTCGACAAGTGCTCTTACGCGTACGTCACGAAGCACGACACCGTGGTTGATGCGGATACGTACTTCCCCAACCTGGACGAAGATCCTGCCTGGGAAGTTTGCAACGAGGAAGATGGCGGCGTGACTCCAGAAGGTATCGCTTTCAAGTTTGTGACCTATCGACACGTTTAGGCGTTGTGGGGGCCTACCAAGAGCGTTTTTGTTGTTGCGCACTAAACTCGCATTATTGGAGCAATGTATAACCCTTTTTGACAGATTAAGTGACATAGGTGTGTTTTGTGAATCAGTAGCAACAGTTTCAATCGAATTTGCACATCAGACAATCAGGCAGAAAATTCAGAAGACTAGAAAAAGAGCCGGTTACCTGGGGTTTAGGTAACCGGCTCTTGTTTTGTGCTTTACGCGCTACGAGTCAGAAGCGGTGAATGCGCGACGCAATGGATGCGCTACGTAGCAGCCGCAACTGTGACGCACGCGAGAATTAGTCCTCGTAGAAGCCTGGCTCACGACCGTAGTAAGCATCCAGATAGAGATCGCGAAGCTCGGAAACAAGTGGATAGCGTGGGTTTGCGCCAGTGCACTGGTCATCGAATGCCTGCTCAGACATCTCATCAAGGGTATCGAGGAAGTACTTCTCATCTACGCCGTAGTCCTTAATGGTCTCCTTGACGCCGATGTATGCCTTGAGCTCCTCAATCTTCTTGACGAAGTTCTCAAAGACCTCACGGTCATCCTTGCCGGTAACGCCGCAGAAACGACCTGCCTCAGCGTAACGTGCGAGGGTGTGTGGGTGATCGTACTGTGGGAAGGTACCCATCTTTGTTGGGCGCTCAGCTGCGTTGTAGCGCATTACGCGAGTAAGGATGATTGCGTTTGCCCAACCATGTGGAATGTGGTGGAAAGCGCCCAGCTTGTGAGCCATAGAGTGGTTGATGCCGAGGAATGCATTAGCAAATGCAAGACCACCCAGGCAGGAAGCATTTGCCATGTGATCGCGTGCCTCGACATCGTTTGGATTGTCATAAGCACGTGGCAGATACTCAAAGACCAGCTTCATGCCGCGAAGAGCCATGCCATCTGTGTAGTCAGATGCCATCATGGAGACAAATGCCTCGAGGCAGTGAGTAAGAACGTCGATACCAGAAGCAGAGGTCAGGCCCTTAGGCTGGCTCATCATGTTGTCGGTATCAACGATTGCCATGTTAGGCAGCAACTCGTAGTCTGCAAGTGGGTACTTAACGCCGTTGTCAGCATCAGTGATGATGGCAAATGGAGTTACCTCGGAACCAGTACCAGAAGAAGTTGGAATAGCAACGAAGAATGCCTTGTTGCCCATCTTAGGATAGTTGTAGACACGCTTGCGGATATCCAAGAAGTCCGCTGCCATGTCCTCAAACTTCTCCTCTGGGTTCTCGTACATGGACCACATAATCTTACCTGCGTCCATAGCAGAACCGCCGCCGATTGCGATGATGCAGTCTGGCTCGAAGGAGCGAATGCGAGCTACACCCTCAAGAGCGCACTGAAGGGTTGGGTCTGGAGCAACATCCCAGAATGAAGAGTGGACGATGCCCAGGGAATCCAGAGTCTCCTCGATGGTCTTGGTGAAGCCACTCTTGTAAAGGAACTGGTCTGTGACAATGAAGACGCGCTTCTTGTTATAGACCTCTTTGAGCTCACGGAGAGCAAGAGGCATGCAGCCCCTCTTGAAGTAGACCTTCTCAGGTACACGAAGCCAAAGCATATTCTCTTGCCTCTCTGCAACAGACTTGTAGTTAAGCAGGTGCTGTGGGCCAACGTTGCCGGAAACGGAGTTGCCGCCCCAGCTGCCACAGCCAAGGGTTAGGGATGGAGCCATCTTAAAGTTGTAGAGGTCTCCAATACCACCCTGAGAGGAAGGAGTATTGATCAGGATACGGCAGGTCTTCATTGCCTCCTGATGCTTAGCAATCTTCTCTTTCTCGTTGATGTTAACGTAAAGAGAGCTGGTATGGCCATAGCCACCATCAGCAACAAGACGCTCAGCCTTAGCAATAGCCTCGTCAAAGTTCTTTGCACGATACATACCAAGAACTGGAGAAAGTTTCTCGTGAGCCATCTCTTCTGAAGGCTCAACAGAGGTTACCTCACCAATAAGAACCTTGGTCTTCTCTGGGACGTCGACGCCAGCAGTCTTTGCGATGAAGTGAGCAGACTTACCAACAATAGCTGCGTTAACAGCGCCGTTGACAATGACAGTCTTACGGACTGCGTCAAGCTCCTTACCGTGCAGGAAGTAGCAGCCACGATCAGCAAACTCCTTCTTGACCTGGTCATAAACGCTATCAAGAACGGTAACAGACTGCTCGGAAGCGCAGATCATACCGTTATCGAAGGTCTTGGAGTGAATGATGGAGCTAACTGCAAGCTTAATGTCAGCGGTATCGTCGATGATAGCAGGAGTGTTACCAGGACCAACGCCCAGAGCAGGCTTACCGGAAGAGTAAGCTGCGTTAACCATACCTGGGCCACCGGTTGCCAGGATGATATCAGCGTTGCTCATGACTGCTGCAGTCATATCAATGGTAGGAGCTGGTACCCAGTCGATAATACCCTTGGGGCAGCCGGCCTTCTCGGCAGCATCGCGAACAATACGAGCGGCAGCAATGGTGCACTCTTTTGCGCGTGGATGTGGGGAAATGATAATGGCGTTTCTTGTCTTCAGAGCAAGAAGTGTCTTAAAGATTGCGGTAGAAGTTGGGTTAGTAGTTGGAATAACTGCAGCTACGATACCCATTGGCTCGGCTACAACTCGATAACCTGCAGCTGGATCATCCTCTACAACACCACAGGTCTTCATGTCCTTGTACTTGTTGTAAATGTACTCTGCTGCGTAATGGTTCTTGATAACCTTGTCTTCCATTACACCCATGCCAGTTTCTTCAACTGCCATGCGAGCAAGAGGGATACGATTTTTCTCGGCCGCAAGAGCAGCTTCATAGAAAATCTTATCGACCTGCTCCTGAGTGAATGTTGCAAACTCTGCCTGTGCCTCACGCATCTCTTCGAGGCGCTTGAGCAAAGTATCAACATCCTCAATTTGAGTAGCCTTCTTTGCCATAAAATCCCCTTCTATTTAGGAACATTAGTTCAAATTATACCAAGGTATGCAAATCAAGTGCTTACCGTTAACCGACTCTCTCAAAATTTACAATCTGCGTTCTGGCGTCTTCATCCGTTGCTGTAAATCTATGCCATTCACCTGGCGATTCTTTCCACGTGTAATCCACGTACGGGCCAAATCCACCCACCAGCTGCGATGTTGCGCGCGCAAAGCTCGGGTCCGTCTTGAGACCCGGATAGCGCACCGCCTCGATGCGCGGATGGCACGCCAGGTACGCGGCAACCACCTGCGCCGCGTCGCTCGCCGCGTGGCGAGAAACCCGTGCACTCGCCTGCTCTTCCGCTCCCGTGGCAGAAATCGTCACGTCCTCTGCAGAGCACGCCTTTGCTTCAACTGCCTCTGCTACCCACGGTATGCAGCACTTCCGCATGCACACGACAACATATCCCGGCACCCGAGCGTCCTCGGCAACTGCAAGCTCTGCCCCTAGACGGCACGCGGGGCTGAACTCGGCACCAATCGTACGCACGTCCGCCACCAGCAACTCCCCTGCCGCAGTTCTGCCTTTGATGTCGCACACCTCAACGGGCACGCCAGCAAGCGGCTCCACGACAGTTGCACCGCTCGAAATCAGTGTGGCGAGAAGTTCGTCTACATAGGAAACAGGGACAAGCCGCGCACGGCCTGCCCCCATCATTTTTACGTATTCAGCTACAACGTCGGTTGCGGTTTGCGCGACAACGTCGATTGCGGTTTGCGCGACAACGTCGGTTGCGGTTTGCGCGACAACGTCAGTTGCGGTTTGCGTGACATCGTCGATTGCGCCGACACTCTTCGTGCCACCTGCGCCATCCTGCGCGGTGCCACCCATAACCTGCACTTTGTCTGAAACCCTATTAACCAACGCGCTCAGCATTCTCTTTGACAACCTGAGCAATAAACTCGTCAAGCTCTGCGACGTGAGTCTCGTTGGAGCGGTCGCGAACAGAAATGTTTCCTGCCTCAACCTCCTGCTCACCAAGGATGAGCATGTAAGGAACGCGATCAAGGGATCGAGCCTCACGGATCTTATAGCCGATCTTCTCGTCACGGTCGTCCACCTTAACGCGAATACCAGCGGCTGCAAGCTTCTCGGCAACCTCATGAGCATAAGGACGAGACTTCTCGGAGACAGGAAGAACCTTGACCTGGCATGGGCTCAGCCAGACAGGGAACTTGCCTTCGTAGTTCTCGGTCAGAATACCAATAAAGCGCTCGAAAGAACCAAAGCCAGCGCGGTGAATCATGATTGGCTGCTTCTTGGTGCCGTCGGAGTCAATGTACTCAAGCTGGAAGTTGTGAGGCAGCTGGAAGTCAAGCTGGATGGTACCGCACTGCCAAGAACGACCAAGGCAGTCGGTCAGATGGAAGTCAATCTTAGGACCATAGAAAGCACCGTCGCCCTCGTTGACCACGTAATCGATACCCATGGCATCAAGTGCATCACGCAGACCCTGCTCAGCGCGCTCCCAATCCTCATCAGAACCCATGGAATCCTCTGGGCGTGTAGAGAGCTCTACACGGTATGGGAAGCCAAACTGTGCATAGTAAGCAGTGATGAGGTGAGATGCATCCGTGACCTGCTCAGTAATCTGATCAGGGCGGATAAAGAGGTGTGCATCGTCCTGAGTAAACTCACGAACACGGAACAGACCGTGCAGAGCACCCTTCATCTCATAACGGTGATCAAGACCAGCCTCAGCCAGCTTCATAGGAAGATCCCTATAAGAACGTGGCTTGGACTTATAAATTAAGCAAGCACCAGGGCAGTTCATAGGCTTAATGGCAAAGTCATCTTCATCTACCGTGGTGGTGTACATATTCTCTTTGTAATGATCCCAGTGACCAGAAGTCTCCCAAAGGGAACGCGAGAGGATCAGTGGAGTCTGAACCTCCTGATAACCAAAGCGAGCCTGCATCTCATGCCAGTAATCGGTCAAAGCGTTGCGCAGAGCCATACCGTTTGGAAGCCAGAATGGAGAGCCAGGACCAAAGTCGGACATCATGAAGAGCTCCATCTCGCGACCAATCTTCCTGTGGTCGCGCTTCTCGGCCTCTTCAATCATCTTGAGGTACTGAGCAAGCTCATCTTTGGAACCAAACGCAACACCATAAATTCTGGTGAGCATCTTGTTGTTCTTATCAGCCTTCCAATACGCACCAGAAATGCTGGTCAGCTTAAAAGCCTTAACACCCTTGGTGTAGAGCATGTGAGGACCAACGCACATGTCAACGTATTCACCCTGCTTATAGAAGGTAATATGTGCGTCTGGAGCAAGATCGCCAATGTGCTCAACCTTGTAAGACTCGCCGCGCTCCTTCATGTAGGCAATAGCCTCATCACGAGGAAGCTCAAACGTCTCAATTTTGAGGTTCTCTTTGACAATCTTCTTCATCTCAGCTTCGATAGCTGGGAAATCGTCCTCGTTAACCTTAGTGTCTCCAAGATCAACGTCATAGTAGAAACCATTTTCAGTTGCTGGACCATAGGCAAACTGTGCGTGTGGGTACAGACGCTTCAAAGCCTGAGCAAGCAGGTGAGCTGCATCGTGGCGAATAACCTCAAGCTCTTCAGCTGCATCGTTAATCTCGCCAACATGGCCATCGTTATATAAAACCTTCATGTAAAACCCCTCAGAGGTAGCTACTCATAGAAACAGGCACGGCGCCTACTCTGCTCACACGGGAGCTTAGGAGCAGACGCCTACATAGTCTCTGTTGTAAAACACCAGATTGCCATCATAAAGAACAAAACCAAACGTTATTGAATGCGAGTACGGCAGTAAGGGCAAACCTTCCAGTCTGCGTTCAGAGGACGATGGCATGTTGGGCAAACGTTTCTAACCTGCGTATTGCAGATTGGGCACACGATAAAATCGCGGTCAATTGGAGCGGAGCACTTAGGGCAAATGCCGTAGTGAGAAAGCTGGTGCTCACGAAGGGCAATATCAAGGTCCTGCTCCTCACGGTCAATGAGGTAGCTGCTTGGACGCAAAATAACGTATGCAAGCAAACCAACAACAGGAACAACAGAAATGACTGCCCACATCCACCAAGGCTCTGCGCCGCGACGCTGAGCGTCACGAATAACGTAGATGATGGAAAGGATATAAAGCATTACGACGCAAATGACCATGAGGTAAATAACCATACGTACCTCAGGTGTAATAATCTGATCAAGAATCTCCTGCATCTGACAGCCCCTTCTGCTGGCTTTTTGTTCTCTCCTAAATCGTACGACAAACTGCCTCAAAAATGGGCGAAATGTCGCAGATAAATTTATTTTACCAAAGCATCGCTAAATTGTGCAGCAACCTCGCCAGCAAGTGAAATTGTTCCACATGCCACAAAGCCCTTCTCGCGCAAGGCGTCCACTGCCTCAGGGACGCTTTTGTAGACCGCTACCACGTTGGCGCCGCAGGCTTTGTACAGCTCAGCAAGCTCATCTGCATCCATGGCGCGCTCGTTATCTGTCTGGGTTACCGCTACCTCAGGGAACTCTTTGGCGAGAAGCTCTGCGATGCCCTTAACGTCTTTATCTGAAAAAACAGCAGTCAAAAGCATAGGTCGATTAGCAACTTCTGGCTCAATTGAGCGGATAGCAGTTAAGAACGTCTCGATTGACTGGGGGTTGTGAGCTGCGTCGATAAGCACCAAAGGCTTAGGTTGAAGCAGCTGGAACCTACCAGGTGTAGGGCACCTGGTTGTGGAGAAAAACGCTTTCTCCACATCAAGTGGACGACCGAGAAAATCCTCAGCCAAACAGGTTGCCAGAGCAATATTTGCTGCCTGATAGCTTGGTTTAAGTGCGGCAAGATCCTCGTAGGTTGCACGCGGCGTCACAACCGTAAGCTCAAGCGGAAAACCAATGCTCTTAGGCTTTTTGGTAATGAAGAAATGTGCGTGAGGTAGCTCTGGATGGTCAGTAGCCTGACCAGCAGAAACCTCTCCCTCAACGTCTTCTGGCTTGTCAGCTACAAGAAGAGTTGGGACAACGCCTACAGAGGCTGCCTGGGACAAAAATACATCCTGAACGCTCTGAGGAGTTGTCGTTCCCACGCCAAGCACGCAGGTGCGACCAGGCTTGATAATGGCGGCCTTCTCGCCAGCAATAGCCTCGAGGGTATCACCTAAGATGCGCGTATGATCCAGACCAACGCCAGTAATAGCAACGGAGATGATGTTTTGAGCGGCGCTTGTTGCGTCCCACCTGCCGCCCATGCCACACTCAAGCACACAGACGTCAATCTCTGCCTCGGCAAAGACCACTAGAGCTGCGACCGTAAGCAGGTCAAACTCGGTGATGTCATAAGGACGCTCACCTATAGCAGTACGCTGAGCGTTAACGCGCTCCCCTGCTACCTGAGCAGCTGAAACGCCGTGAGCAAAGGCTGCCTCAGAGACGGGCGTGCCATTGATCTCCATACGCTCGGTATAGCTGATGAGCTCGGGAGACGTGTAAAGGGCGGTCTTGAGACCCTCTCCCTTGAGCAGGGCTGCAGTGTATCTGGAGGTAGACGTTTTGCCGTTGGTACCTGCAATCTGGACACTCTTAAAGCAGAGATCAGGGTTGCCCAACTCTTTGAGCATGTCTTCCACGCTCTCCAGCAGGGGTTGAATACCAAACTTCTTTGTATCGTGAAGCACCTTTAAAGACTGCTCATAGCTCAGCTCAGGTACAGAAAAAGGAACAGAATAACTCATTGCGCACATACCTCTTATAGACCAAGCAGACGCATAGCCTCTGCACGGGTTTTCTCGTTAGTTTTAAAAATGCCACGAACCGCAGATGTGGTGGTCAAAGCACCCGATGCCCTAATACCGCGCATGCTCATGCACGTATGCTCGGCCTCCATAACCACCAAAACGCCCAGAGGATCAAGCTCTTCTACCATGGCGTCTGCAATCTGGCCCGTTAAACGCTCCTGTACCTGCAGGCGGCGAGAATATCCGCTGACGCAACGAGCAATTTTGGAAAGGCCGGTAATACGACCATTTTGTGGAATGTAGCAAACGTGCGCCTTGCCCACAAAGGGCAGAATGTGATGCTCGCAGGTAGACGAGAAAGGAATGTCGCGGACAATAACCATCTCTTTATTGCCCTCTTCATGGAACTGTTTACGCAGGTGAGCTGCAGGATCTTCCTGCATGCCACCAAAGAGCTCCACGCAAGCACGAGCAACACGGTCTGGTGTATCAAGCAGACCTTCTCGCTCTGGATCCTCGCCAATAGCAAGCAAAAACTCCTTGACCGCGGCTTTTACGCGCTCTTGGTCAAGCTCTTTATAGTTATTTACCGCTGCCATGAGGCAACCTACCTTTCACTCTTATGCAAGCGTTCTTTGAGCTGCTGCAACAACATGGCGAGCAAGAATTGCCGTTGTCACGCTACCTACACCGCCAGGAACAGGAGTATAAGCACTTACCAGAGGAGCTACCTGCTCTGTATTAACATCGCCAACAAGCTTTTGAGCTGCTTCATCCCAGTTAATGCCCACGTCAATGATGGTCTGACCATCTCTTACGTAGTCAGCCCCAATAAGGTGCGCACGACCTGCGGCCACAACCACAACCTCTGACTGCTTAAGCGTAGCAGCAAGGTCTTTGGTCTTGCTGTGACACACCGTCACTGTAGCGTTTCTTGCACTTAAAAGCGCAGCTACCGGACGACCAATGACGTTTGAGCGACCAACAACAGCAACAGGTGCTCCCTCAAGAGGCACCTGGTAGAAATCAAGAAGTGCGAGAACTGCCTCTGCCGTGCAAGGCCCCAGTGCACCAGGAGTTCCACAAAGCGTTGCCAGCAGCATAGAATCGGTGGCGCAATCAACATCTTTTTCTGGTGATAGATACTGAAGCGCTTCATGCTCGTCAATTCCAGCAGGAAATGGACGCATAGGCAGACAACCATGCACCAATACATCAGCAGAAACATGGTCAAACGTAGCATTTACCTGCTCTTGTGTAGCGTCTTCTGGAAGCTCAATGGTCTCAACTTCAAAGCCTACCTTCTCCGCACGCGTATAAGCCGCGCGCTCATACGTAAGGTCATCGCTTTTCTGTCCAATGCGAACAATAACTAGCTTAGGAGTTACGCCTTGTGCACGAAGTTCCTGAACCTGAGCGGCAAGTTTTTCAGTTATTGCTTTAGCAACAGGAGCGCCACGAAGCTCCTGTGACAGAGTCTCTGAGCTCATGTTATGCCTCCTGTCTCAGCTGTGCGCTCACTGCATCGCTTACGGCGTCAGCTCGTGATACATAGGTGTCCAGAAGCTTATCTGCCTCATCAAGCAATGTTTGAGCATAGGCCGTATCATGCATGGAGCGTGTATTTACAAACAACGTGTGCGAAGCTGCAATCAAAGCTCCACGCGCAAGAGCGGCACCGCAACCTACGTCGGATAAAAGCATACGTGATCCCTTGATAAGCATCTCTTCGAGAAGTTCAATGGACTCGCACACTTTTCTCATAACCTTCAGTGGAGGCTGAGCTGCTTCTTTAAGAGCATCCTCAACAATCTCTACGCGCTTTGGATCATCTTTAGACACACTAAACGCGCTGGAAACCAGCAAAAACTGGCGAGAGTCTTCATCCATAAGCTCCATGAAGTCTTGGCGAAGAGCTCCAGCTCGGGTGATGTATTTTGCAAGATCATCTTCATGCTGAGCATAGGCAGGTTTTCCTTGTGCGTACACACCAGCCATTGAAGCCAAAGACACTGCAAGTGCCCCTACATAAGCGGCAGCACTACCGCCACCAGGAATAGGCTCTTTAGCAGCAAGGTGTTGAGCATAAGAGTCTGCGCTATAGGTTGTAAACGCAACTTCTTCAGGTGAAGAGGGATAAGACATTAGAAAAGACCCACAATTCTTCCATCATCAAGAACATCAATATGCTCTGCAGCAGGAACCTTTGGAAGTCCTGGCATGGTCATAATAGAGCCAGTAAGGCAGACTATAAAGCCAGCACCTGCAGAAACACGAACTTCTCGCACGGTAATCTTAAAGTTTTCTGGAGCTCCTAATTTGGTCTGATCGTCAGTAAAGGAATACTGGGTTTTTGCCATACAGATAGGGAGCTCGCCAAAGCCAAGTTCTTCAAGCTGCTGAAGCTGCTTGGCGGCACTTGGAGCAAATTCAACACCATCGGCGTGGTAAATCTTGGTAGCAATGTCGGTGATTTTCTGCTTCAAAGACTCTTTGACATCGTAAGCAAAAGTGAGCTTAGACTCAGTCTGGCAAAGGCGCATAACCTCTTCTGCCAGAGCCTGGCCGCCCTTTCCACCTTTTGCCCAAACCTCAGACAGGACAACATTTACGCCACGCTTCTTGCACTCCTCCTCTACCAGAGCAAGCTCTTCAGAGGTGTCTGTTGGGAATGCATTGATGGCAACAACTACAGGAAGACCGTAGACCGTCTGGATGTTGTCAACGTGGCGAAGCAGGTTAGGAATGCCCTCTTTAAGCGCCTCAACGTTTTGCTGGTTAAGGTCTGCTTTGGCAACGCCTCCGTTGTACTTAAGTGCACGAACGGTTGCCACCAGAACAACAGCCGATGGAGCAAGGCCAGTGGCTCTGCACTTAATATCCAAGAACTTCTCGGCACCAAGGTCTGCACCAAAACCTGCCTCGGTAACAACGTAATCTGCAAGACGAAGAGCAGTCTTTGTTGCCTCAACCGTATTGCAGCCGTGAGCAATGTTGGCAAAAGGTCCACCGTGAACAAGGGCAGGAGTGTGCTCAAGCGTCTGGACTAAGTTAGGCTGAATAGCATCTTTGAGCAGCGCTGTCATAGCGCCCTCGGCATGGATGTCGCTGACGGTAACAGGCTTGCGGTCATAGGTATAGGCAACAACCATTCTACCCAGGCGCTCTTTAAGGTCTTTGATGCCGGAAGCAAGGCAGAATACAGCCATGACCTCAGAAGCAACAGTAATATCAAAGCCGTCTTGTCTTGGCATGCCGTCTGCAATGCCGCCAAGTCCGTCAACAACGTTTTTGAGCTGGCGATCATTCATGTCTACACAGCGCTTCCACACAACACGACGTGGATCAATATTGAGGCTATTACCCTGCTTGATGTGGTTATCCAGCATGGCTGCGCAGAGGTTGTTTGCAGCGCCAATAGCGTGGAAGTCACCGGTAAAGTGAAGGTTAATGTCCTCCATAGGAACTACCTGGGCATATCCGCCGCCCGCAGCGCCACCCTTGACACCAAAGACAGGTCCCAAAGAAGGCTCTCTAAGGGCCAACATGGCAGACTGTCCCAAGCTGGTCAAGGCATCCGCCAGACCAACTGAGGTAGTAGTCTTTCCCTCGCCCGCCGGCGTTGGGTTAATAGCAGTAACCAGCACAAGCTTTCCGCGAAGAGGCTTATCTGCCAGAGCACGTGCATCAAGCTTTGCCTTATAACGACCATAAGGCTCCAGAAGATTCTCTGGAATACCCGCACGCTTTGCCACCTCAAAGATGGGAAGCATCTCGGATGATTGAGCAATCTCGATATCGGATTTAACCTCAGACATGTTGTTCCTAACCTAAAGTGGACGATTTGCACGTACTAAACACAAGATGCGGCTGTTACACCGCATCAAGTTTTACTTATGAGAAGTCAGCAATCTGCTGCTCTAGCTGAGCAACAAGCGTAGTAAGTTCTTCTGCGCGTGCACGTTTCTTCTCGATAACTTCAGGCGCTGCCTTAGCAACAAAGCCCTGGTTAGCAAGGGTGCGCTCTACGCCAGAGAGCTCCTTCTTTGCAGACTCAAGATCCTTCTGAAGACGCTTGGCCTCAGCAGCAAGGTCAACAAGCTCACCAAGAACAACATACATTTCAAGGCCAGCATCGGTGACAGAAACAGAACCAGCAGGCTTCTGAGGCGCCTCACCAACCTCAAGCGAGCTTACGCGACCAACGTTCTGGATGAAGGCTGCCTGCTCCTTCAGCGCTGCAACATCCTGTGCTGGAGCTTTAACCACAACAGCAAGATCTGTCTTTGGCGACAGCCTATAACGTGCGCGAGAAGAACGAACAGCAGAAACAACGGTCTTAGCAAGCGAGAAGTTATGCTCAGCTGCCTCGTCAACAAAGTTTTCAAGCTTCTGTGGGTCTGGCCACTCAGAAATCATCAAGAACTCTGCGTCATGACTCAAAAGACCAGATGCAGGAAGGGCATCCCAAACGCTCTCGGTAACAAATGGCATGGCTGGATGCAAAAGCCTCATGCTGACATCCAGGACAAAGACAAGGTTGCGCTGAACCTGTAGGCGCTGATCAGGAGTTCCATCCAGAAGACGACCCTTGCAGAGCTCAATGTACCAGTCGCAGACATCATTCCAGAAGAAGGACTGAATGTTACGAGCATACTCACCAAAGCCATAGGTCTCAAGCTGCTCAGTTGTCTCTGCAACAACCTTAGCAAGGCGCGAGAACATCCATGCATCTTCTGGTGTCTCTGCCTTTGGCATGCCGGCAGTGTAGCCGTCAAGGTTCATCTGAACAAAGCGGCTTGCATTCCAAATCTTAGTAACAAATGAACGTGCCTGATCGGTTCTTGGAGACTCAATAAGCTCACGAGTCTTCTTATCAAGAACAGCATCAAACTTGACGTCCTGGTTGTTGGTAATAAGCGTAAGCAGGTTGTAACGCATTGCGTCTGCACCATACTTACCAATCAAGTCCATAGGATCTACGCCGTTACCCTTTGACTTGGACATACGGCTGCCGTCCTTAGCCAAAATGGTTGCGTAGATGTAGACATCGTGGAATGGAATCTCTTTGGTAAAGTAGAGCGAGCTCATAATCATGCGAGCAACCCAAAGAGCAATGATGTCTCGAGCGGTTACCAGAACCTGTGTTGGGTGGTGACCCTCAAGCTGCTCAGGATGATTTGGCCAACCCTGTGTAGCAAAAGTCCACAGCTGAGAAGAGAACCAGGTATCCAGAACGTCCTCATCCTGATGAACGTGATGACCGCCGCACTTAGGACAGACGTCAGCATCTTCCATAAGAGCATCCTGCCAGCCACAATCATCGCAGTAGAACACAGGAATGCGGTGACCCCACCAAAGCTGCCTGGAGATGTTCCAGTCACGGAGATTCTCCATCCAAGTGAGGTAGGTCTGAGTCCAACGCTCTGGGTGGAAGGTGACCTGACCGTCTTTAACTACCTGTGCTGCAGGCTCTTTGAGTTTATCGACTGCAACAAACCACTGTTCAGAGAGCCAAGGCTCAAGCGTTGTGCCGCAGCGGTAGCAATGCATAACGGAGTGGTCAAGATCTTCAACGTGATCAAGCAGGCCATGCTCTTCAAACCAAGCAACAATAGCCTCACGAGCCTGATCTCTATCAAGACCAGAAAACTCACCGTAACCGTCAACAACAACAGCGTGCTCATCAAAAATGTTGATCTGCTCAAGATTGTGAGTCTGTCCCATAGCAAAGTCATTAGGGTCATGAGCTGGAGTTACCTTAACAAAACCGGTACCAAAGCCTGCATCAACATGCCAGTCGGAGAAAATTGGAATCTCTCGATTAACAATGGGCAGAATAACGGTCTTTCCAACAAGATCGGCCTTTTCTGGATCTTGAGGAGAAACAGCTACGCCGGTATCGCCCAGCATAGTCTCTGGACGAGTAGTTGCTACGGTAATGTACTCAACGCCATTAACAGGCTCTTTGAGCGGGTAACGCAGGTACCAAAGATGGCCCTTCTCGTCAGCGTACTCTGCCTCGTCGTCTGAGATAGAAGTCTCACAATGAGGACACCAGTTTACAATGCGCTTACCGCGATAAATGAGCTGGTCATGATACCAGTCAACAAAGACCTTGCGAACAGCCTGAGTGTACTCAGGAGACATAGTGAACTTCTCGTCATTAAAATCAATGGAGCAGCCCATGCGCTTAATCTGAGAAACAATGGTTCCGCCGTACTCGCGCGTCCAATCCCAGCAAGCATCCAGGAATTTCTCGCGACCAATCTCCAGGCGAGAAATACCCTCTGACTTAAGCTTCTTATCAACCTTAGTCTGAGTTGCAATGCCTGCGTGGTCAGTTCCTAGAATCCAACGAGTTGAGTAACCGCGCATGCGAGAATAACGAATGTAGGTGTCCTGGATGGTGTCATCCATGGCATGGCCCATGTGAAGGATGCCAGTAACGTTTGGTGGAGGGATAACTACCGTACGGTCTTCAGATCCTTTGCTGCGACCATAGCAATCTGCCTTCATCCACTTTTCAATGAGCTCAGGTTCAGCTGCCTGAGGATCATAATTCTTGGGCATTTCTTCCACAGTAATCTTGCCTTTCATATGCTTTTAGCAGTATTCCTATTAACCATTTGAACAGTATAATGCATTGAAACAGATGTGGTTTAGGGGAATATAGTAATGTAATTTTAATATTTCATATAAAAAATTACACTTTCTATAAAAAAGTAGTAGTATTGATTTGTCGCGACATTCAATTCAAAGTTTTAGCTGAAGGGAACTACAATGAATGTACCAGTAGCTGAGATTTCTTGGGAAATTGTCGATGTTACAGATCTAGACAGTGATTTGGCTGCGAGCATTTCTACAGTCGATGCCAACGGGTGGTGTGGAATTTTCTGCTCCGGCGCAGATATCAAAAATTAAAATACTTTTACATCTAAATTAGAATAATCTAATGGCATTAGCATTGTTCTCAATGCTAATGCCTAGGATTGACCTTTGGTGGCATACAATGCTTAAAGAAAATGCTTTTATACATATCTCAAATAGTACTCAAAGTGCTATTTTATTTGATACTTTTAACTGTAAGATTTACAAAATTCCGTATGAACTCGCTTTGAAAATTCAATCTGGTGACTATTCTGTAAATGAAGAATCATTAATTAATCATTATCTATCTGATTTAAATTATTCTGATTATCCACTCTCAACACCAAAAACATTAGACTCTCTTCGGTTGATTATTACAAATAAATGTAATTTTACCTGTAAGTATTGTTTTGCTCATGCAGGAAGCTATGATTTACCAATTCATGAAATGACAAATAGTGTTATAGAACAGACTATTGATTATTTTTTTCATAAATACCAAAAAGTCTTACAAGTTAGTTTCTTCGGAGGGGAGCCTCTTTTAGCACTTAATAAAATAGAACATGCCTGTTCTTATATTCAAAAAAATTATCCATCAAAAATTCCAAGCTATTCTCTTGTTACAAATGCGTCACTACTATTAAAACCAGCAATAAAACTTATCGATAGATACGATATTTCAGTAATAGCAAGTATTGATGGTCCAAAGGAAATAAACGACTCATACCGAATTCTTAGAAACGGTTCAGGCACGTATAGTATTGTTGATAAGAATATAAAAAAATTTTCCGAAAATCATACTATTGCTATTGAATCGACTTATTCTTCCCTCCATTTAGATAAAGGAATCAGTAAATCTGATTTATCTAGCTATCTATCGTCTCGTTATAATACGCCAAAAGTTATTGTTGCCGATCTTATTAATAATGATCCTTCAAAGCAATTTGATTTTGATATTCCCTTAAATGAAAATTTAAACTATTTCAAAAGTTTCTTTAATCTAGAAGAAAGACAATATAACGATGAAATAGTTTTTTTAATTCGTACCCTTATATCAGGTAAGAGTTACAGGTTATTTTGTGGTGCAGGATACAATAAATTTGCAGTAGATATGTTTGGAAATGTTTACCCATGTCATTTATTCCTTGATGAGCCAAAAAACATTCTTTTCAATGTAAGCAATTGTTCTAAACAGAATGATATTAGCTTATTTGATAAAAGTAATGAGCGCTGCTCTCAGTGTTCTTTTAGAGCGTTCTGCTCAATTTGTACACATGAGATAGAAAGGCAACCTAAATTATGTACTTATCAACAAAACAAGATTGAATTTTTTCTTCACTCTATGCTTGAGCTGTTTTTATCTAATCACAAAAAATACCGAGAAATTATTCAGGGAGCCTTACTGTACGGTGTAAAAAGCTCAAAATAAATTCTAAGAAGATGAATAAAATCTTAAGAGAGGTTTGACATGAAAAGCAATGTTAAAGAAATTCAAAATGACCTTAAACGGAGTCTTTTTTGGAGTAACAAAAAGTTGTTACTCGGCTCTTTTTTCTTTACAACTTCTCTAGAACTAGTTACGGTATGTTCTCCCTATATAACTTCAATTCTCATGAACTCCGCTGTGTCAGGGTCTTTTAATGACTTTCTACAAGGTTGTCTATTTGCCGCTATATTAACAATCTCTGCAATTACAAATAAATTAGTGGTACGTTATTTTGTTCCTAATTATCTCTATCATGCTGCTAACTCTTATCGCAACACTGCATTTAAATACATGCTAAGAAAAGGTATAAATTCATTCGAAGCAAGTGGTAGTTCTGTTTATGTATCTGCGCTTACTAATGATTTAAATACTATAGAGACTACATATCTTGAACAGATGTTTTCTTTGGTGAGCGATAGCATATCTTTCATTGTGGCTCTCATAATGCTAATGGTTCAAAGCATTCCATTAACTATGGTAGCTATTGCTGCTTCAATTCTTCCTCTGATTATCGGTGTAAAACTAGGTGGGACGCTCGGTAAAATTCAAAAAGAATCTTCTGCGAAAACTAGTCAATTCATTGCCCAAATCACTGATCTGGTAAAAGGCTTTCCTTTGATAAAAGCTTACGGAGCAACAGGGGCAGCCGTAAGACTATTTGAAAAAGATAATGATGCTCTTGAAAAATCAAAAAAAGAGAGTAGAAAGACTACTCGATTCATTAATACTTTGAGTTGGAGCGCTTTCGGATTATCTCAATGGGCTGTTTTAATTGCTGGCACATATCTTTGTATTTCAAATCAAGGAGTTACCCCTGGTGTAATTCTTATGGCTACGTTACTAATGAATTACATCAGTCTCCCTTTACAAACAATTCCGCCGGTACTCGCGTCACGTAAGGCTTCAAATGATTTGATTTTAAAATTTTCTGAGACTCTCGCTGACAATAAGGAAGAAGAAGGACAACAGGTTTTAGATAAAGTTACAAAAGGAATAGTCATCAACAATCTTTCATTTGCTTATGAACAAAATAAAGCTGTACTGAAAAATTTATCAATCAAACTTCTGCCTAATAAAAGTTATGCAATTGTTGGAATATCAGGATCTGGAAAGTCTACTTTATTTAATCTACTTATGGGTGGTAATTTAAGTTATCAAGGGGATATATTCTACGATAGCTTAGAGCTAAGAACTATTGATAAAAAGAGTCTCTATCAAAATGTTTCACTCGTACAACAAGAGAATTTCTTATTCAATGCATCAATTGAAGACAACATTACTATGTTCGAAAACCACTCAAAAGATGCTATTTCTCAAGCATGTGAAAAAGCTGGTCTTACAGATTTCATTAAACAAAATAAACTGAGTTATCAATGTGGTGAAGCAGGTTCAAACCTTTCTGGTGGCGAACGTCAAAGGATTTGTATTGCTAGAAGTTTGTTAAAAGGTTCTAAAGTTCTATTTTTTGATGAAGCTACATCAGCACTTGACCATTCAACTACTGACCAAATTATAAATTCAATAACAAATCTCTCAGACACACTACGTCTAGTTATTACACACAACTTAGAGGAAGCTCAACTGAAAAAATTTGACGAAATTATTGTAATGAAAGAAGGTAGTATTATCGAAATGGGTTCGTTTGAGGAACTTATGCAGCAAAATCATTACTTTAAGGCCCTCTATACTCTTGAACAATAATACTATCTGCAGATACTTTTTATGAGGAGTTCTATGTCTGCCACAATTCCTGAATCCACTGCTCGACTTGAACTTGTTCTAGGAAAAGACCGCCTTGGACAGATTCAAAATTCCTGCGTCATGATTTTAGGACTTGGTGGTGTTGGTTCAAACTGTGTTCAGGCGCTGGCCAGAGGCGGTGTGGGGTCCTTTGTTTTAGTAGATGCTGATGCAGTAGAAGCATCCAACCTAAACAGGCAGGCTATTGCCTATGTGAGCACCATTGGAAAAAGAAAAGTTGACGTTACCAAAGAGATGATTCTGGACATTAATCCAGACGCTCACGTGGTCACACTTGACGCTTTTTTGCTTAAAGACAACGTTGACGAGCAGCTCTCTGCTCTTCCAAAACCAGATGTTGTAGTTGATGCCATCGATACCATTACTGCCAAATTAGCTGTTGTGGCATGGTGTCAGAAAAACAACATCTACCTTATCTCCAGCATGGGTGGCGGCAATAAAATCCACCCAGAACACCTGGAAATTACTACGCTTTCAAAAACGCATACCGATGCTCTCGCAAGGGTAATGAGAAAAGAGTCCAAGAAGCGTGGACTTGCCGACTTCCGTGTGCTCTACTCCCCTGAGCCAGCGCGACCAGTTTTTGCACCAGAGGGCGCAACGGGCAAATCTGCCAAGCTAGGCACTATGTCCTACTACCCTCCTATTATGGGACAGATGATTGCCTCAGACGTCATTCTGCATCTTTCAGGGCTTGATCATGAGTAACCTCACATACTTTGATGCGCACGTCCATGCCAACCTTATGGACTCTCCACTCAATGTAGCGAGAAGTTCTAGTGAGGTTGGATTAGGACTGTTTGCCTGTGGTGTTACTCCTCACGACTACCTAGAACTTGCTCCTCAGCTTACGCAAGACAACATTCGTGTGGGACTAGGAGCACATCCCTGGTATATCTCTGATGGGTGCGTTACTCAAAAAGATATAGAGCTCCTGCTAGAGCTTATGGAGCAGACTTCTTACCTTGGCGAGATTGGACTAGATTTTTCTTCTCGCTATTGTGTTGATGGGTTGCAAGAGCTTCAGGTTAAGGCCTTTACAAAGATTTGCACACGCGCAGCAAAGCTTTCACGCAACGACCAGCCACGAGTGCTCTCAATGCACACCGTGAGAAGCGTTGATGCGGTGCTAGACATTCTTGAGCAGACAGGAGCCGCTCAAGATTGTGTTCCTATCATTCATTGGTTTAGCGGTAGCTCAGAAGAGCTCCAAAGGGCTATTAAGCTTGGCTGTTGGTTCTCTGTTGGCGAGATGAGCCTTAAGACTAAGCGTGGGCGTGAATACGCTAAGGTCTACCCAAAAGATAAACTCCTTACCGAGACTGACCTTCCCTCCAGTGATCACACAGATATTGACTCGGCGTACATTGTGGACAGCCTTAAGCGAGCTCTTCTTGGGCTCAGTGAGGCCCGTGGATACTCTGTGCAAAGTGAAGTAATGGCAAACGCAGCAGGCGTTTTTGGCGTCTAAGTGTTAAAGTCTTACGTATGAGAAGATTACGTAAAATACCTACACAACGCCTTGTTGGAACAGGCAGGGCGCAACTTTCTGGAGCAATGCTTGCCAGCTCATCCGATGAGCTGGGTCTTGCTCTTAATGATGTTGTGCTTGTTTTTGCCTGCAGTGATAACTTTGTGCCGTATTTGTCTGTAGCAATTCAATCCATCATTGAGAACGTCAATCCAGAGCGTCGTTACGACATCATTGTATTGACTCGTGACCTCACTCCTACCAGCATGATTACGCTTACTCGTCAGGCTCAGCTTGTTGATAACGTCCATGTTGGTTTCTTAGATGTTGATGCTGCTCTTGGTGATATTGAGCTTCCTCATCATGGTCACTTTAGACCAGAAACTTACTACAGACTGCTTGCTCCCTCACTGCTTCCTAACGTCAATAAAGCCATCTACCTTGACTCTGACCTGGTAGTTAATACCGATATTGCACAGCTCTATGATATCGACGTCACAGGATACTTGGTAGGCGCTACGCGCGACGCAGATACTATTGGTCAGATTGATGGCTATGACGCCACAGTTGGCCCCTACCTCAAAAATGAGCTGGGTATGGATGATCCTCACGATTACTTCCAGGCAGGCGTCATTTTGATGAACCTGGAAGAGATTAGAAAGCAGATTTCTCCTGAGGAGTTTCTAAAGGTATCAACCATGCGTGCATGGCGCTGGCTTGATCAAGATGTTCTTAACAGGTTTGTAAACGGCCATTATCTTCGTATTAATATGAAATGGAATTACCTGGTAGACTGGCAATTCCTTCGCCGTGATCACATTGTTGCTCAGGCACCAAAAGATGTGCGAGAAGAATACGAAGAAGCCCGAAAGAATATCTGCATTGCGCATTTTGCAGGACCAGACAACAGGCCTTGGCTCTATCCAAACTCAGACCTTGCAGGCCTTTTCTGGTTCTATGCTCGTCGCTCCCCTTATCTTGAGGAACTTCGTTCACAGCTTGAAGAGTCAAGACGTACGGTAAGAGGTCTTTCTCACCGCGTGCAAAGTGGTGTTCTTTTCCGCGGCTTGATGCCGTTGTTTGACACCGTTTTTCCACCAGGCACCAAAACCCGCACCAAAGTCATTACGTCATACAACAAACTTGGTGGCGGCAATCTATAACGCAAAAGGAGGTCTTTTGATGTGACCCCCAAAAGTTAGACTTTTATAGCGTAGCAGTTTACATGGCTGCTACGCTATTTTTATGCAGCCAAGAGTCTGAGCCTGTATTGCACTGGACTTAACCATCCTAGTTTTTCTTTGATTCTTTGTTCGTTGTAATACTTTATGTATCGTTCGATTTCTGACTTTAACTCATCATAGCTATAGTAAATAACGCCATAGTAGATCTCTTGTTTAAGCAATCCA
>CALIAD010000066.1 GCA_938041635.1 uncultured Atopobium sp. | reverse complement strand
GGCACGCTTATTGTTGACGGACAAGATGTTGTCGCTGATGTTCACCAGACTTTGAACAAGATGTATGCCTTCTGTGACCGAGTTCGCTCGGGAGAGTGGAAGGGTGTTTCTGGCAAGCCTATCAAGACTGTTGTAAGCATTGGTATTGGTGGCTCTGACCTTGGTCCTGTTATGGTCTACGAGGCTCTAAAGCCTTTTGCAGACGCTGGTATTACTGCTCGCTTTGTCTCCAATATTGACCCTGTTGATCTTGGCGAGAAAACCAAGGATCTTGATCCAGAAACAACCCTTTTCATTGTTGTTTCCAAGACCTTTACCACACTTGAAACACTTACCAATGCACGTTGTGCTCGCACATGGCTTTTGGAAAAGCTGGCTGAACAGGGCGTTATTGATGGTTCAGACGCTCAGAATGCAGAAGCTATTCGTAAGCATTTTGTTGCTGTCTCCACTGCACTTGATCTGGTAGAAGACTTTGGTATTGACCCACAGAACGCCTTTGGTTTCTGGAATTGGGTTGGCGGCCGTTATTCGGTTGATTCTGCGGTTGGTCTGGTACTGGCAATTGTTTTTGGCCCGCAGCGTTTTGCAGAATTCCTCAGTGGCTTTAATGTAGTTGATGAATACTTCAAGAACACTCCATTGAGACAAAATGTTGTTGCTCTCATGGGTCTTTTAAACGTTTGGTACGTTAATTTCTTTGGTGCAGCATCTCATGCCGTACTTCCATACAGCCAGTACCTGCATAGATTCCCTGCGTATCTACAGCAGCTCACCATGGAATCCAACGGTAAGTCTACTCGTTGGGATGGTACGGCGGTTACTTCAAAGACAGGCGAAATCTTCTGGGGAGAGGCTGGAACTAATGGTCAACATGCGTTCTACCAGCTTATCCATCAGGGGACCCAGATTATTCCCGCTGACTTTATTGCGTTTGTAAATACTGCCTTTGCCACCAAAGATGCAGACCTAGACGTCCATGAACTCTTCCTCTCCAATTTCTTTGCGCAGACAAAAGCGCTTGCTTTTGGCAAGACCGCTGATGAAGTCCGTGCTGAGGGAACGCCAGAGTGGATGGTTTCTGCACGCGTCTTTGAAGGAAATAGGCCAACTACTTCTATCTTTGGAAAAGAGCTTAATCCTCGTGCTATCGGTACGCTTATTGCACTCTACGAGCACATTACCTTTGTTGAAGGTGTTGTGTGGGGCATTGATTCCTTTGATCAGTGGGGCGTAGAGCTTGGTAAACAGCTTGCAAAGCAGATTTTCCCTGCAATTCATAACGACGAAGAACTAGCAAAACAAGACGCTTCCACTCAGTCTCTTGTTGATTTCTATCGCAGAAACAGAACATAACACGTTACATAACATAAAATTATTTTTTTATTTCATGTTAAGAAGGTCATCTTGTATGGCCTTCTTTCTTACTTTTAGAAATGTATTTCGAGGAGTGCTGAGCGGACATTTCTTTATCTAATATATGCAATATTGCTACTTTTATGTTCATATATGCAAAAAATTTCTGCATATTTATTTATGCTGTTAGAACACCTGTTCAGCTAAAAGAAACTGAATCAATTGAATTATTTAAATAAAATTTAAAAAAATAATACATCAAGAATATTAAAAATTTGCGAATGCCAATAGCGCATGTATGCCTTTGTGTTATAACGGCTAGGCAAGTGACACCTGGCTTGGAATGTAAGTTTTGATGCATAAGCAATTTACATAACAGGCTAGAAATTTTGTATTGGCTGTACTCCGGCTGTAATACAGGCGAAGTACAGCCACAGTGGTGATGTCTGGAATGGAGCAGTAATGAAGTACCTTTTGCTCGTAAGTCATGGAACGTTTGCACCAGGTCTGCATAGCGTAATGGACATGCTGATGGGACCCAGAGAAAACATCTTGAGCTACAGCATGGAAGATGGCGTGGGCGCAGCTGAATATAGAGAGAATTTGTCAAAAATTCTTGAGCCTCTTACTGCTGACGACGAGGTTGTCGTTCTTGGAGACATCATCGGTGGTTCTCCACTTACTAACGCACTTGATCTTCTCGCCAAAAAAGGTTTGCTTTCCCATACCGTTGCTTTTAGTGGCGCCAATCTTCCCATGGCAATTGGTGCTTTGATGGCAATCGATGATGGTCTAAGTGGTGAAGCTCTTGTGTCATCAATCCTGAATGAAGGAAAAAATGGCGTTAATCAGATCGTCCTAGCTCTTGAAGACGATGACGAGGAAGACCTTTAGTAATTACTGCAAGTGATCGTAGTTGCTTGCGTAAGAAATATGTTAGGAGAAAACATGATTTCATTTGTTCGTGTTGATGACCGCATGATTCATGGTCAGACAGTCACTCGTTGGGCCCTTGAGGTTCCTTGTGACGGAATCATTGCAGTAAATGATGCGGCTGCATCAAATCCTGTCCTCAAGTCTGCTTACAAGTCAGCAGCACCTGACAAGAAAGTATTTGTTTGGACATTTGATCACTTCAAAGAGAGCGCTCAGAAGGTTCTAGACAGCGATTCTCGTTATTTTCTTATTACTAAAAACCCAGTTGACATGAAGAAAATTCTTGTTGACTTTGGTTTTAAGCCAGGAATTAACACGGTCATTATCGGTCCTGGTAATGACCGTCCTGGTGCGGTAAAGCTGGGCAACAACCAGTCCTTTACTCAAGAAGAGGGACAGGCATTTGAGGATATAACCAAAGCTGGTTATACCGTTCAATTTGCTCTTCTTAAAGAAAAGGCAATTGGTGAGTGGCCTAAATTCCGCGAGAAGTTTGACGTAAAGTAGTATTCGGAAGGCGATTTTTATGGCAATTAATGCGTTTCAAGCTGCCCTTTTGGGTTTGTTTGCATGCCTTGCGTCACTACCTGGCATGGCTGGTACTACCGTAGGTAACTATACCCTCGGTCGTCCACTTGTTGCAGGTCTTGTCGTTGGTGTCATTCTTGGCGACGTCCAGACTGGCATTATTGTTGGTGCAGCAATCCAGTTGGTCTACATTGCACTCGTAACACCTGGCGGAACTGTTTCCGCTGACGTTCGTGCAGTTTCCTACATTGGTATTCCTCTAGCAATTCTTGCAATCAAGGCTTATGGTCTTGATCCAAGCTCTGTTGAGGCTGCATCTCAGGCAGCAGCTATTGGCGCAGCTGTTGGTACTCTTGGTACCGTCTTGTTCTACGGCACTGCTACCATGAACCTTGTATGGCAGGGTATTGGCTGGCGTGCAATGGAGAGCAAAGAGTGGGGTCGTATTAAGAAGACCATTCCAATGGTTGACTTTGTATTCCCTTGGGTTTCTCACATTCTTTTCTCGTTCATTCCAACATTCTTCATTTGCATGGCTGGCGAGAGCATGGTTGGCATCATGAAGGAATACCTTCCTATGAACGGTATCCCAATGATGACCCTCTTCACCGTTGGTACCCTTCTTCCTACCGTTGGTGTTGCAATTTTGTGCAAGCAGGTTATTACTAAGCCTCTTGATTGGGTAACTTTTGCCTTTGGCTTTATCCTTGCTGGCGCACTTGGCCTGAACCTCATTGTCTCTGCAGTCGTAGCAGTCTTCTTTGCTGTTCTTAACTATCAGCTTCAGCAGGCAAAGAATGTTCGTTTGGCTGCTGCAACATCAGGCAATGTAAGCGCAGACGATGAAGAAGAGGAGGATATTTAATCATGGCTGAAAAGAAAACCATTTCTCAGAAAGCACGCAATAAGTCTTTCTTGAGCTGGATTTACGGCAATCTTACCTGCTTCTCTCAGGAGCACATGCAGACATTTGGTTACCTTGCATCCATGCTTCCAATCGTTGACGAGCTTTACGATACTGATGACCAAAAGGTTGAGGCACTTTCTACCTATACAACCTTCTTTAATACCGAGCCACAGATTGGTTCTATGGTTGTTGGCTTGACCGCTTCTCTTGAAGAGGCTCGTGCAAACGGCGAAGCAATCGACGACGAGACCATCAACGGTCTTCGCGCTGGTCTTATGGGCCCTCTTGCTGGTCTTGGTGACTCCATTATCGTTGGTACCTTTATTCCAATTCTTCTTGGAATTGCACTTGGCCTTTCTAAGGGCGGTTCCGTTCTTGGTCCACTGTTCTATGTTGTGGTCTGGAACCTCATTATGTACTTCGGCATGAAGTTTGCTTACGATCAGGGCTATAGTCTGGGCTCTTCTGCTGTTGAAGCACTTGTTGGTCCTGAGTCCGAGGCTCTCCGTAGCTCCATTGTTATGATTGGTACTATGGTCATTGGCTCTGTTGCTGCTACATGGATTAACGTCACAACTTCTCTGAATATTGCTGGTGTTGACATTCAGACAACACTTAATGGCATCTTCCCTAAGGTATTGAACCTTCTGTTTGTATACCTTTGCTGGTGGTTGATGACTAAGAAGAAGCTCAGCCCAACAGTTGTTATGCTTATTCTTGTTGTTGTAGCACTTGTTGGCGTTGTTATTGGCGTCTTCAACCCAGGTCTGTCTTACTAATTTTTTGCGCAAAATCCTGTCTGGCGCAGAAAAGACAAACGTAATAAAGTGGCATCGTCATACGGCGATGCCACTTTTGATTGAGAGTTTTTATGAGCAAGAAAAACTATGTAGGAGCAGCTTCTCATTCACACGAGGATAACCCTTTGGTTGTCGAGGCTCGTATGCAGACAAAAGCCCTTGGAACACTAAGCGTTTATAGAAGAGCTGCTTATTCTGGCATCGCAATTGGAGCATGGCTTATATATCTCAGCGTGTACGGGAGTCTCTCTACAAGTTCTATGGCAATGGCTGTGCTCATGGGCGGCATAGTTCTTCTCGTCATATCTGTACCTATAGCTGGAATTTTGCATGTAGGTATCTCAAGAGGAAAAAAGAACGTCGAGAAGATCATCAAAGCAATTGAAAAAAATTCGTCAAAAAATGCATAGAAGCGATACGATCTGTGCAAAGATTTCTCTAATAGGGTAGAGTATCTACAGCGCATTGAGCGGGTGCGGATGACGTGACACCTCGAACCTGGTCAGGGTCGGGAGACAGCAGCCATAAGGGGTCACTCGCGGGCATCCGTTCCCACTCAATGCGCTTTTCTTAGGCGTATAGTGTGTTTGCCGCGACATTTGTCACGACGATTGGACTTCGATGGGTTTTGTAAACTACATCATTGAGCTGCTTAGAGATCCTCGTGCATTTATTGCTTCAATGATTGCCACAGGCCCTCTTGCTGCGTACGGCTTTGTTTTTCTGATTGTTTTTATTGAGACTGGCGTAGTCTTTTTCCCATTTTTACCAGGTGATTCTCTGCTTTTTGCAGCAGGATTTTTTGCCCACAATGGCGGTTTTAATATTGTTTTGCTGCTTGTTATTACGTGGGCTGCCGCAATTCTCGGCGATCAGATGAACTTTATGATTGGCCATTTCTTTGGTCAAAAAATTATTGCTTCTGGAAAGGTCAAAGCACTTACCCCAGAGCATCTTGAGAAGACTCAGAAGTTTTTGGACAAGCATGGTCATCTGGCAATTTTCTTAGGGCGCTTCTTCCCCTTTATCCGCACGTTCGTGCCTTTTATTGCGGGTATGGGCGGTATGCACTGGCGCAACTTTGGTATCTATAACATTCTGGGCGGCCTAACCTGGTCCACGATGTTTGTACTGCTCGGCTATTTCTTTGGCGGTATCCCTGTAGTTCAGGAGCACTTTGAGCTGCTGATTGTAGGAATTGTTGCGGTCTCGATCATCCCTACAATTGTGGGAATTGTTCGTGGACGCATGCATAAGGGCGAGAAGAACGACGAAGAAGCCACAGATAAGGAAGAAGATAAGGTGCAGTAACAAGCCTTTGTACTTCTCGTAATTTGATGATAGAAATCCCGTCAGGAAAGACTCGGCCTGACGGGATTATTTTTACTCTTTGGAGAGTTGGTAGGTATCAGTAAAGGTGACGGTCTGACCGTTTTCCGTGTGGGTGGAAATAAGCTGAGCTACCACGCTGTTATCAGCAATATCAAAAGTGACTTTCAACTGTGGTTTTTGAGCTGTGCTGAGGGACGTGCTAGAAGCAGAATGAGCGTCCAGGCTTGCATTGGTTACATCAACCGTTCCAGAAACCTGGATTTGATCTCCGATGGTTCCAGAAGTAGTCAGAGAGACAGATGCGTTCTTGAACTCAGTGTCTCCCGGGTACCAACGGTACGAGGTGTTAAGCGCTCCATGGTTGTGGACAACACCCTCTGCAGTACCTGTAAGTACCAGCTGATCACGAGAAAAACCTGCAGACGTTACGGTTAACGTTAAAGGATTAGTCCTGCCAGCATAACAAGGACTGCCGCTGCTGGCTTCACAGCTAACAAAAGTGCCCTTCCACGTTCCCACCAGTCCGCTGTAGTCGTACTTAAGTCCTGCCGAGGGGCTGACTGTGTCAAGCGACCAGGTGCCCGTAGAGGCATCAAACGTAAATGAAGCCGTAATATCGCAGGTGAGCGAGCCATAGAAGGTCGGTGAAACACCTGACATTCTTACCCAGCAAGTCTGCTGTTCACGATCAAAACCTGCATCAAGAACAGTAAACGTTGCGCCAGAGAACTGCGAGCTATAAGAAATAGCTTCGTTTGGATTTTTTTCATCAAGCTTGGCTAGTACATCGCCGATGGCATCAAGGACTTTTGTTGTGGAAACACCCGAAGTTGCCTGGTAGGTGACAGATTGGGTCTCTTCATCACCAATAGCGTTCCAGCCCTGGGTATTTGCGTATCCTAACTTGGAAATCTTTGTGGCAGCAATTGCGTTACCCGTGTAGGTAAGGCGTACGACAGAGTTGGCGTAGCCGGTGGCACCAAACTGAGCGGCATCGCTGGAGATTGCCGTGGTACTTCTGGTGCGAGAAACAACTTCAATGCCCGTAAGGAGTAAGGACTCATCAGCGTCATACTCACCCGGAGTCCAAGCTGGAGCTTCGGCTCGTGTACGAGCATCAGCGATAACAGTATCTGTTGAAGGAACATTGCTCACGCGAATAAAGAAGACGATAACCGCAGATAAAAGGGCAAGACTTAAGAGTGCAAGAATGCCAGAAAGCAAGCTGTAGCGGCGTACAAACCTAAAAAGCGCACGACGCTTACTGCGAAGATAGCTTGAGAACGTATCAGCAACATCTTTTATAGAGGTTGCATCATCGTCAGAGGTTGCATTACTCGCGTCAGCAGCATTTTTGACAGAAGCTTCAGTAGCTTCAGCCTCTGCATGTTCGTGAGCGCTCTCTTCAAGCTCTTTGAGGCGAGCTTCTACAGCAGAAAGATCTTGCGTTAGAGCTGCATCGTTTACGATTTTCTCCAGGTCAGTTGTGTTATCTGAGTCGTTTTCAGGAGAGCTTTCATCTGAAGTAGGGTTAGCCTCATTCTCTTCATCATCTTCATCTAGACCAGGAAAGATGGGGCTGACAACTTCCATGATGTAGTCTTCATCAGCAGCGGCCATATCGGCAGCAATAGGGTCGGTGACTTCTTCAAGCTCGTCGGTCTTCTCGCCAGCGGTGTCAACTGCCTCAGCAGCCTGGGCATCAAGAGTCTTCTGATCAGAAGAGGTGTCCTCTGCAGCAGGCGTGTTATCTGGTTGTGAAGTTTTGTTCTTAGAAGTCATAGCGCCTCATTACCGTATGAACCTGCTGTAATTTTCTCACAATTATGTAACTTGTGTACCCTCATCCTGTGCAGATAGGGAGGTATCGGTTTAAAAACCGCCTAGTGGTGGTACACTTCTTTAGTTGAAATCTCACTTCGCAAGCAGCTTGTGTGCAATTTTTGCCAGTTGGCAGAAGCGCCAAGCGCGCACGAGGCACTTATCTTAGGAGCAGGAATGCGTGACAAGCTAGAAAAAATCGTTGAGGCCTATGCTGAGCTTGAGCAAAAGCTTGCAGACCCAGCCGTTGTCTCTGATCCAAAAGAGTATGCTCGCGTAGCAAAAGAGCACTCTAATCAGGCGGACTTGGTTGCTCACGCCAATAAGTACATCACTGCCCTCGATGACATTGAGGCTGCAAAAGAGCTTCTCAACGCCACTTCTGATCCAGAAGAAAAAGAGATGTTGCAGGAAGATATTGCTGCTAATGAAGAGATGCTTCCTCAGCTTGAGGATGAGATCAAGGTCATGCTGATCCCAGGCGATCCAAATGACGAGAAGGACACTATCGTTGAGATTCGCGCTGGTGTTGGCGGCGACGAGGCAGCAATCTTTGCAGGCGACCTCTTCAAGATGTATGAGCGCTTTGCCGAGGCTCGTGGTTGGAAGACAGAGGTTCTGTCCAGCTCACCTTCTGAGGCAGGCGGCTTTAAGACTATTGAGTTCAAGGTCACAGGCGATAAAGTCTATTCAGTTATGAAGTATGAATCCGGTGTTCACCGTGTTCAGCGCGTTCCTAAGACTGAGTCTCAGGGCCGTATCCAGACCTCAACCGCAACCGTTGCAGTTCTCCCAGAGGCTGACGAGATTGATATTCAGATCAACCAGGAGGACCTGCGTATTGATACCTACTGCGCATCCGGACCTGGCGGTCAGTGTGTTAACACCACGTATTCCGCAGTTCGTATTACTCACCTGCCAACAAATACCGTTGTTCAGTCTCAGGACCAGCGTTCTCAGATTCAGAACCGCGAGGTCTGCATGCAGATGCTTCGTGCCCGTCTTTACGAGATGGAGCTTGAGCGTCAGCAGGCTGAGCAGGGTGCAGAGCGTCTTTCCCAGATTGGTCATGGCGCACGTTCCGAGAAGATCCGCACGTACAACCAGCCACAGGACCGCGTAACCGACCACCGTGTTGGCTTCAACGGCACCTACAACGGCGTTCTTCTTGGCGATACGCTGCCATCCGTCATTGAGGCTCTTGCTGCAGCAGAGCGTGCCGAGAAACTCGCTCAGGCTGTCTAAGGTGCAAACTTCATGACAGATGAAGTTTGGACAATCCAGAAAATTTTGACGTGGACTACTCAGCACCTGGAAAAGAAGGGTGATGAGCATCCACGTCTTTCTGCAGAATGGCTTCTGTCCGCAGTGACAGGCCTTTCTCGCGTTCAGCTCTACACCAACTTTGACAAGCCGCTTTCTGCGGATGAGCGCGCTCGCATGCGTGAGGCTATTAAGCGCCGTGCAGATGGCGAGCCGCTTCAGTACGTGACGGGCGAGATGCCCTTTAGGCACCTGGTGCTTACGTGTGAGCCAGGCGTGCTTATCCCACGACCAGAGACAGAAGTGCTGGTAGACGTTGCGCTCGAAGGCGTTGATGCAGCAACTCCAAACGTCGACGGAGAAGTGTGCGTACTTGAGGTTGGCGTTGGAACGGGCTGCATATCGCTCTCCATTGCCACTGAGCGCCCACAGACGCGCGTCTACGCCACAGACCTTTCTCCTAAGGCGATTGCGCTGGCAACTCGTAACAGAGATGCCCTGGACCTCCAGGAGCGCGTGGAGCTCATTGAATGCGACCTGGTAGAAGGTGTACCCGCTGAGCTTGCACAGTCCTTCTCGGTATTGGTGTCTAATCCGCCTTACATTCCTACAAGCGTGCTTGAGCAGGAAGTTCCTGCCGAGGTCAAAGGCTTTGAGCCTGAGCTGGCGCTTGACGGGGGAGAGGACGGCTTGGACGTCTACAGGAGGTTGCTTGAGGCGGCTCCTCGTATGCTTCTACCTGGAGGAATGCTCTGTGTTGAGCTTTACGAGGGACACCTGGATAAGGCGGCGCATCTTGCTGAACAGCAGGGAGTGTGGGAGTCCGTTGAGGTCAAAGAGGATTTGACGCACAGACCGCGCATTCTTGTGGCGCGTCTAGCAAAGTAGCACTTCAGAAGCTTGGCGAGAAAACCTGTGCAACGCGTATCACTGCGCATCAGACAACATCGCGCAGCACACAACATCGCGCAGCACACAACAAAGAGTTGAGGGTTTATGGGAGAGTACATCAAAGTTGATCAGATGAATCCGGATGCATCTGTAGTTTCTTTAGCTGTTGAGGTGGCGCGTCGTGGAGGCGTGCTTATTATGCCCACCGATTCTGTCTATGGAATTGGCGCTGCTGCAACTCCTCAAAACCCAGGTCATAAGCGTATCTTTGAGATTAAACAGCGTCCTTCAACGCAGACGCTTCCCTGGCTTGTGGGCAGTAAATTTGACCTGCAGAAGTATGCGTACATTACACACGACTGGGCAAATAAGCTGGTAGAAGCCTATTGGCCAGGAGCTCTTACGCTGGTGGTTACCGCATCAGAGAACGTTCCCGATGAATACGTCTTACCAGATAACAGGACCATTGCGCTTCGCATGCCCAACTCGCCGCTCGTGTGCCAGATTGCTGAGCAGCTTGGATCTCCTCTGGCAACTACCAGTGCAAATACGCATGGAGCTCCTTCTGCAGTTGATGGATGTGGCCTTGAGGCGGGCCTTGTCGAGCAAGCGGATCTGACGCTTGATGGAGGTCCAGCACCTCTTGCTATTGCGTCTACCATTGTCGACTGTACAGGTGATGAGCCGCGCATTTTGCGCGAAGGCGCCATCGCAACCGAGGATATTCTCGCCACTGCGGGATTTGCAAAATAGATAAAAAATCCTATCCCTTTTATGTGTTTTGGCTGCAGCTTTTGCCTGCATGCGGTACTCTCTATAGGAGTGAATTTTCTGAGGAGGATACGTATGCGTATTGCAGTTGGTTCCGATCACGCTGGCTTTATCCAGAAAGATCCTATCGTTGAGCACATCAAGTCGCTTGGTCATGAGGTTTTGGACTTTGGACCAGCAAATGACGACCGTGTTGATTACCCTGATTTTGCAGATAAGGTTGCTCGTGCAGTTGCAGCAGGCAAAGCAGATCGCGGCGTTTTGATTTGCGGTACCGGCATTGGTATTGCTATGACTGCTGATAAAGTCCCTGGTATTCGCGCTACTCCTGTTCAGACTGTTCAGTTTGCAGAGCTTGCTCGTGAGCACAATAACGCAAATGTCATTGGCCTTTCTGGTCGATTCACTGATCTTGCTGTTAACGAGGCTATTGTGGATACCTTCCTAAGCACCGAGTTTGCAGGTGGCCGTCATACAGGACGTGTCGAGAAGATCATGCGTGAAGATGACCCTAACTTTAAGGGTGTTGACGCTGAGTAAGTAAACAGCACATAAACGGTGCATCTAAGCAATACATACACAAACCTGCACGGAATGTACTGTCTAGGATAAAGTTGCAGACATTCAAATAAAACGCAGGTCAAGCTCTTGGAGGGAGCATTATGGCAGATTACGATGAGTCCAGACTTACGGTTGTTGACCACCCACTAGTTCAGCACAAGCTTCACATTCTTCGTGACAAGACAACCACCACTAAGCAGTTCCGTGAGCTTGTCAACGAGCTTGCAATTCTTGAGAGCTATGAGGCCATGCGCGACTTCCCACTTGAGGACGTCGAGGTAGAGACTCCTCTTGAGACCATGACTGCTAAGCGTATTGCTGGTAAGAAGGTTGCTATTATTCCAATTCTTCGTGCTGGCCTTGGTATGGTTGACGGCATTCTTGAGCTGGTTCCATCTGCTCGCGTTGGCCATGTTGGTATGTACCGTGATCCAGAGACCCATCTTCCTCACCAGTATTACTGCAAGTTCCCTGCAGACATTGAGAACCGTACCTGCCTGGTTGTTGACCCAATGCTAGCAACCGGCGGCTCTCTAACTGCTGCTATTCAGTTCCTGCGTGAGGCTGGCGTCAAGGATATTCGTTGCTTGACCATTGTTTCTTGCCCTGAGGGCGTCAAGGCAACTCTGGACTTTGACCCAGAGGTACGCCTCTATACGTGCACCGTTGACCGTCAGCTGAGCCCAAATGCTTACATTCTCCCAGGCCTTGGCGACGCGGGCGACCGTATTTACGGCACTAAGTAATCGATTCGATTTAATTTGTTGGACAGAACTCACGTTTACCTATCGGTAAGCGTGAGTTCTTTTATTGAGAAGATTCTGTAATTTTTATATTTATACAGGTAGATTAGATATATCTGACTGTGGCTAAAACACTTTAGTCAATCACCGATTTTTAATTGTGTAATTCTAGTAACAATTAGATAATATATAAAAATTAAATAAAATTTTAAATTCGATAGCTTGTTTCTCGTGCTAATGGAGATACATCAAATCCTTTGGGGAGGGTGACAATATGACTCCTAATGTGCCGCGCATAGTCCAACCATCTCAGTGGCTTGAGATGGTTGGTATGGGGACCCTTCAGGATTATCAAGATTGCTTTTCTCGTGAGATGGATATTCCAATCCACCTACTCGATAGAAATGGAAAATCACTTTTAATACCGTCAAAGAAATTATTTTTTTGCGACTTTGTTGAGATGAGTAGTCATCATAAATGTAGTGGTGTAAACAGAATAGATGTCAAGGAAGTTGCCAGCTGGTTTGATAAAACTCACAGCTTTGAACCATTAGTAAAGTGCTGTGATTATGGTATTGCAAGCTTTCTAGCCCCGATTTATTTCAATGGCGAATTGATCGCGTTTTGGCATTGTTCTGGATTTACATTTGATGATTCTCCGCATTCTAAACAACTAAATCTAAAATTTGATTTACCTATTCTGAGTCATGAAGATTTTTCAAGAGCTATTAATAGCCTGACAATCGTCTGCCGACTACTGGACATCCATTTTGAATGCGGTGTGATTTCAGAAGAGCCTATGGGACCCAAGTGTAATCCAATATCAGATTTATTAACTCAACGAGAAAATGAAGTTGCAACACTAGTGTGCTCGGGAATGTCAAATGCACAAATTGCAAACAGGCTGTTTGTAAGTGAAAAGACAGTAAAAACCCATCTAAGTAATATCTTTTCGAAGTTGGGTTTGAAAAATCGAGTTCAACTTATTTGCGAATTCGCTCCTGCAGCACTAGATTCATAGTAAAAATAGGGGTTCTGTAATGTATAGACCACGAGTTCTGTTTGTGTGTACGGACGAAGAAATCAGAGAAAGCTTTAAACAAGAGCTTATTTCATTCGGTTACGAAACTATTCTTTGTTATCGAGGAGAAGAAGCGCTAAGAATTATTGACGATCAAGTTGTGGACGTATTGATTTTTTCTGTCGAACTTCAGGATATGAATGGATTTGAGGCTTGTCGTTTAGTTCGTCAGAAATTTGATTTCCTTGCTTGTCCTGTTGTTATTCATGGACCACAAGATTCTGATCAATTAAGACTTGCAGCATTTAGAGCTGGCGCGAATATTTTTATGTTTGCACCAATAAAGTTCGATAGGCTTCATTACGTTCTTTCGCTTCTCGTTAATGGCCGCCGCAGGTACAAGAGGAGTCTCCCTGCGGAGGAATTTTTAAGAATAGTCGATAGAGAATACTGTGCAGGAAAAGAAATAGAAGATTGCATTACTACTGATACTGGCAGCATCAGCAAATCGGATATTTTACGTTGGACAAATGTTCTTGCAAAGGAAAGCGGTCTTTCTAAAGAACAGCAATCAATTGCGCATGAAATGATTAATTACACACTTGATTTACTTACAACATACGGTTCTATAAAAAATGTCCTTACATACCTTAATGAGTTATGGGCTGGGACTAGTATTTGGTTTGAATTTAAAAAATTGTTTGAATTTAGCACTGGAAACTTACGTCTTGATACTGTGGACGTTCATACAACGGACGGCATAACGGGCCTCGTCCTACTATTGTGCGTTAATTTGTTATCAGGAAAAACTCCAGCAGAAGCAATTTCTTCACTCTATGAGATTGAAGAAATTAATGTCGATGAAGTTGAGGTCCTCAATCGAGTTATATCTGCAGATTCGTTTATGAATCAAATTTTTAATCAGCTTGAGTAACTAAAATGGGGTATCGCTTCCGACATAACATTTGATTTTTTTATCAGTTAGGACTTTTTTGAACTTTGCTAGAGTATGCGAAGATGTGGGCTGAGTGTTCTTGAACTTATAATCTAGGCCTAGCTCTTCCCACTTGGAAACACCTAGGCGATGGAACGGTAAGATATTGAACTCATCTAGACCAATGTCGTTCATGAAGTCAGCAACTTTGGCAAAATTTTCTTCAGAATCATTAAAACTTGGAATAATAGGAGCTCTTAAGATAAGTCGCGTTTTGCTTCCTGAATTCGCAAAAGCACGAATGTTATTAAGAATACGCTCGTTCCCAATCCCTGTGTATGCTTTATGGAGCTCAGAATCCATACACTTTAAATCATTAAAAGCAAAATCCATGTAACGCATTATCCTCAAATACACAGCAGTGTCAGCAAGAGCTTCTGTTTCGATAGCTTTATGGATATACAATTCCTCACAACATTTAAGAACAGATTCAAGAAATTCAGGTTGAAACATAGGGTCACCTCCAGAAAAAGTTACGCCTCCTTTTCCTGACCAGTAGTGACGGTCTCTTTCGAGAATATACATAATCTCGCTAACGGTGTACTCTTTCGAAATATTAACGAGTGCATCGTTTAAGCAAGCATTAACACATTCTAGTGATTGGCAGTTGTGGCACAGTTGCCAATCAAAAATCATCGGATGATTTTTATCTTGAGAATTGTTGCGCACCGCTCCATAAGGACAAGCTTGGATGCATCGGACGCAGGCTTTATCTTTGGAATTGATACATTTCGATCCGAAAAAAAGCTTTCCTTGTTGATTGAGAAAACTTTCAGGATTACAGCACCATGCACAGCGTAAAGGGCATCCGGACATAAAAATGAGAGTCCTACATCCTGGACCGTCATGGACGCTAAATGATTGAATATCAAAAATGCGACCCTTTAGTTCGCTGCAGCCCTGATTTAAGGGGGCAGAAAGACTTCTTCTCATTAGAACCTCCCCGGAAACCCTTTTGACTATCAGTAGAATTATCGAAATAAATTTATATAAATATGTACAGCTAGAGTCCTATTTAGATGCTTATTTTGAAGTTAGGAGCTAAGACTTTTGTACTAGGAAGTTCTGTAGTCTGATTTTTGTAAAGAAAGATACAACTTTTTATTAGGAATTTCGCCTGATGTAAATCAAGACCTCTTCTTTAAAAATCATTTTAACGGCAGGCTAAAGGGGCTTGCCAAGAATGTTTTAAGGGAGGCTTGGAGATGGCAACACTTCAACCGATGAAGCTGAGCGAGGTTCTTGCTGAGCGCGGTCTTTCCCTTGAGAGCCACGCAAACGGAGAAGCACCAGCTGAAATCACCGATCGAGAGATCAAGAGGGAGCCAACCCCACGAGCTAACTACCTCCGCGATATCTACTTCGACACACTCTCTTCGCTGGACATCCAGGAGTCCTATTGGTACTCCCGTGCAGCTATGGAGCATGAGGGCGAAGTTCCTATCATGCGTCGTGGTTATGCTCTAAAAAGCGTATTTGAACATTTGGATACGCCAATTTGGCCACACGAGCAGCTTGTTGGAGCAAAGGCAGGATTTTACCGCGGTTCTGCTCCACTGCCATGGCTGACAGAGAGCTTCTTTATGGATAAGGATTCTGACCTGTATAAGGCTGCCCTAGATACAGGCGCAGAGTCCAGCGCAGAGGTCTCTCATTTTGGCGCGGGTGGAGGAAATGTAACAAAGAGCTTTGGAAATGTTGTTTCTGTCGGCGGAAAGTACGGAGTTCGTCTTGAAAACGTACCAGCGATGCATCGTCTCGCATATGCATGGGCAGGCAAGTCTGTAGAGGACGTCGCCCGCAAATATGAGCAGATGGTACCTGAGTACAAAATTAAAGAAAACATCATGAAGTCTGTCGTCAGTAATTTTGACTCCGGCTTTACCATTCCTCAGGGACGCGAAGTTATGAATTACTACTTCGTCCTGGAGCATGGCTTTGATGAACTAATTGAGATTTGCAAAAAACGTGCAGGTGAAGTAGCTGGCGAGCCTGGCGGCGACGGAATCTCTGGCATGGATAGGCTGTATTACTACACCTCCATGGGTCTTTTGGTTCAAGGTCTTTCAAAGTGGTTCGAAAATTATGGCCGCGAAGCTGATCGATTAATTTCTATCACAAATGATGAGAATGAAATCGTGGAACTTGCGGAGATTTCTGAGCGTCTTCATCGCTTGGCTCACGAGAAGCCTAAGACATTTAAGGATGCTTTCCAGACTATTTATCTCCTGCATCTAGCTGAACTCAACGAAGATGCAATGTCAGGTCTTTCACCAGGACGCATTGGTCAAGTTCTCTATCCTTATTTCGAGCAGGATATTGAGAATGGAACCATTACTGAGAAAGAAGTTGAGGAGTGGCAAGAGCTTTATCGTGTCAAGATGACCTGCATTGATGCATTTGCATGCACAGGTGTTGTTGGTGGCGTTCTATCTGGCAATACATTTAATAATGTTTGTATTGGTGGCGTAGATCGCGATGGTAAATCTGCCGCTAATCGTCTTGAAATGATTATGCTTGATGCTGGCATTAATTGCCAGACCACTCAGCCAACGCTCTCTTTGCTCTATGATGAGTCTGCTCCAGAAGAATTCATTATGAAATGCATGGAGTGCGTAAAGACAGGTGCTGGTTATCCTGCAATCATGAACAACCGTATTGCAATGGAGTTTTTAATTAATCAGTACGGTCATGAAGGCATGACGGTTCAGGAAGCACGTGCTTGGTCAGTTGGTGGTTGCCTTGAAACTTCTCCTGGCACATGGATGCCTCTGCATCTCAATGGAAAACTACACTGGATTCCTGGCGGATCTGCTCAGCCTACGTCTGTTGGTATTCACTTCATTAACAATCCTAAGATTCTTGAGCTTGTTTTGAATAATGGCTTTGATAAGCGTACGGGACTGCAGGTCTTCCCACCGCACGACAAGTCTTTTGAAACATTTGAGGAACTTGATGGACAGTTTAAGGCCTATTACCAGAAGGCTTGCGAAGTATTGAACAAGTGCATGAATATTCAGCATGATGTATGGCGCAAGTTCACCCCATCTATGGTTAACTCACTTCTCAAACCAAATTGTCTTGAAAAGGGTCTTGGTATTGCTCAAAAGGGCTATCGTTACAACTCCACATTTAATATTGAGTGCTGTGGAACCTGTAACCAAATTAACTCTATGGCAGCAATTAAAAAGCTGGTATACGAAGACAAGAAATATACGCTTGACCAGCTTAAGGACGCTCTTGACAATAACTTTGGATATAAGACTTCAAAGGAAGTCGGTTCTGAATCTCTGAAGGATCAAGAGAAGCGTGCTGACGATGACGGACGTTATGATGAGATCCACGCAGATTGCCTAAGGGCGCCAAAATATGGAAATGATGATCCATATGTTGACCAAATGCTCTATGACTGGGAGCAGTGGTTCTGCAATGACTTGCCAGCAACAATAGAGAATCTATATGGTGAGCCATATTATGTCTGCCAGATGTCTGTTTCCACGCATGGTCCAGAGGGTGCTGTTACTGCTGCAACAGCAGATGGTCGACTCCAAGGAACTACGTTCGCAGACGCTTCAATGTCCGCCTATCCAGGCACTGATACTCATGGACAGTATGCGCTCTTTGAGTCTGCAACTGGTTGGGATCACTCAATGTCTCAGAACAGTCAGATGAATCTTAAACTTCACCCAAGTGCTGCAAGAGGTATTGAGGGATCTAGAAAGCTGATGGACCTCACCAGGGCATATATGCGTAAAGGTGGCTTCCACATCCAATACAACATTATTGACTCCCGAGTTCTTAAAAAGGCACAAGCCAATCCAGAGAACTATCGCACGCTTCTTATTCGTGTGGCAGGCTTTACGCAGTATTGGGTGGAAATTGGTAAGCCAATCCAGGATGAGGTTATTGCTCGTACAGAGTATGAATCCATCTAACTTCGAGTGCTTGAAAGGAGACTCTAATGTGCAAGTATCGTGACTGCGATTTTTATATTCCCATCGATGTTGTTAAGGGCATCGACCATGCTCATGGTGACGTTGTTGTAATGGGCGATGATGAGATTGATGATGCCGAATTTGTACCAGCCCACAAGTGCAAGTTTTGCTCACACTATCAGGCATCTGAAAAAAATATGGGAATTTGTAGCGGTTTTGAAACTGAGTATTGGGCGTTTGCCGAGAATGGAGCTTGCAATTGCGAGGCATTCGAAATGGCAGCAGAGGCCATTAAGGCTTAAACCATACTAACCATCCTTCTCAGGAAGGCGCCTCGGATTCTCGGGGATACCGAGGCGCCTTATTAATTGCAAATGATTGGGGGCATCTTATGAAAGATGCTAAGTCGACCTCTCGAAAGGTAGTATTAGCAGCCTTCCTTGCTTGCTTCTGTTTATTTGGTTTCCGCTCGACCTTTTCAATTCTTCAGGTCCCTATGGGAAAAGACCTAGGATGGACTGGATCTCAGTTGTCTATGGGATACTCTCTTATGATGATGGTTTATGCGGTAACTGCCTTTTTTGCAGGCAAGATTGTTGATAAAAGTGGCTGCCGTCCTGTTTATTTTGCCGGAGCCGTGTTTTGTTGCCTTGGAATGGTGGCCACTTCGTTTATTAATGACATTTATATTTATTTCTTTACTTATGGCGTGTTTGCTGGAATTGGTACAGGCATGTTGTGGGTATCTTCGACAACATCATGTCGTAAATGGTTTATAGGTGATCGATACTCAACCGCATGGGGAATTGCCTTCGCCGGCGCTCCTATCTCGCAAGTATTACTAACCTTATTCATGAAGCCATTCCTTGCTCAAAACGCATCAGCTTGGCGTACTGTTATGTTGATTATGGGCTTTGTATTTTTGGCGCTGCTTTCAGTTTCCGCGCTTGTAGCTCAGCGTAATCCAGGTGACCTTGGATTGGAGCCATTTGGTCAGCTCCCACAAAAGAAGGAAGGAAAAGCCCATGACTTCACAGTTGCAGAGGCATTTCGTACCAGAGCGATGTGGTGTGATATTTTAGCCTTCCTTTTTGCCATGCTTGGAGAATTCCTGATTTGGTCCCAAATTGTTAAGTACTGGACCGTAAATCTGAGCATGGATTTAGGAACTGCCTCCAATATGTATATCATTATTGGAGTATGTGGAATATTTACCATGCCTCTACTAGGTAAGGTTGCCGATCGACTTGTTAAGTCAAAAGGAAATGAGCCGGAGGCAAGACGACTTGTTCTTATTGCCGGGCCAATTGTAGGCGCAATTGGTTGTGTTCTTCTCTTGATGATGAAGGCGGATCAATTATGGCTGGGCGCAATTTGCTGTGTTCTATTTGCTTGTTACTGGGCAGTTGAGCCAGGTGGTTGTGCTGGCTATGCTGGCGCAGTTTTTGGAAATAAATATTTCGGCAAAGTTTGGGGATTTGCAACGCTAATTGTTATGTTTGTAGGTCCAGCAACTGGATCTTTTATGGGTGGTTTTTTGGCCGATATGACAGGCAACTACACCGCGTCAGTAATCTTTGCTCTTTGCGGATTTATCCTTTCTGCAGTCATGGCCCTACTACTTCCGAAGGAAGTTAAAGCTCCCGTTGTAAGCGAAGAGGCTCAACTTGAGTTTTATAAAGCATCGATAGCGATTTAGGGTTAAGTTAGACCCCTTCCCGCACGCGCAAGAGATAAATAATTTCTTGCGCGTGTTTGTTTATTGATTGGGGCTGAATATAAATAACTAAAAGAAACTACTTAAGTAAGCATATCAAGACACATTTCTCTTGCTGTATAAATACTTACTGAGAAAAGCGACGTAACAGCAGTTTATTAGTGTTATAGTTGAATGAATCAATAACGGCAGCTAACACGAAATGTGTCAGTAATGTGAGAGTTTGAGCATAAGTCAATTATTTGATTTTGTAATCGTGACTATGCATTCATTTAGTGCTAGTATCGCCGTTCGTCGCAAATATGCACGCCGAGTGGTAGATAATATACTCCAAGTGGCATATTCTTGGCATCTTACGTTGCGTTTCAAGTATGCTGAGCAGTGACGGGCAATCTGAAATGGTTGCAGATTGTATGGGGAGGTTGAGACAGAGTGGATGTTCTTGCGCAGTTGCCAGCAGAGATGGCCGAGCTGCTCGAAAGTTTTTTGCCACACGCATTGGTTGGTAACACCACCTTTGGTTTCACGAACTACATTTTCTATTTCTTAATCGCTGCTGTGATTTTTCTGATTGTCTGCTTTAGGTTTAAGAAGAAGCAGGCAGAGAGCATTGCTCCTCAGGGACGCTTTGTTAATGGTGTTGAGTATCTGATTGAGTACATCAGAGATGACGTCTGCAAAGCTTCTCTTGGAGAAACGTGGCGCACACACTTCCCATTCTTGATTACCATGTTTATGTTTATTCTGATCAACAACATTATTGGCCTTATTCCTGGCGCACACCCAGGTACTGGCACCATTGGTGTCACCGCCGCTCTTGGTCTTTGCTCCCTTGGATACTTTATGTATGTAGGTGCAAAAAAGATGGGTGTTATTGGTTACATCTTGAGTCTTGCACCAAAGGGCGTTAATCCTGTTATCGCAGCAGTTATCTGGGTTATTGAGGTCTTCTCAACATTCCTTCGTCTGGTTACTCTGGCTGTCCGTCTGTTCTGCAACATGTATGCAGGTCACATCGTTATGGGTACGTTTGCAATTCTTGCATCTATGTACTTTATGCCAGCGATTGAGAACTTCTCCGCATCAACAGCCGCCCAGGCAGGATTTTCGATTTTCTGGATCTTGCTGTTGATTATCATTTACTTGGTAGAAACTATTGTTGCTTTCATTCAGGCATACGTTTTTACCCTACTCTCTACTGTCTACATCCAGCTGGTAGAGTCTGAACACTAAGCAAAACGCTTAGTTGGTGGCATTGCCACACTGTGGTGCCAAACGGCACAAAAGATGAAGTCATCTGAGCCCACGCTCAGTTGATGATAGGTATGTATATTGGTCGCCTTGAGAGGGGCGAGCGAAAAAGGAGGAATCGTGGGTATTTTCGGATATGCTCTTTGCGTTATGGGAGCAGCAATTTGTATTAGCGTCGTAGCAACGAGTGCCGCTAACAACATGGCTCGTCAGCCAGAGGTTCAGGGTCGTCTCTTCACAGTCTTTATTCTTGGCTGCGCATTCATCGAGGCACTTACCCTGATTGGCTTCGTTGTTACCTTGATGGTTAAGTAAATTACTGTTTGTAACAGCGAAAACGCTACGTTGGAGGAATGCATGAATACGATTTGTAAGGGAGTTAAAAAAGCCAGCACAGTAGGCGCAACTGCTGCTCTACTTGTGGCAATGGCTCCCTCAGTCGCACTTGCTGAAGAGGGTGCAAGTGGTGCCGATATTCTTCTTCCAAAGCCCGCTGAGTTTGTTCCTGCTCTGATTGCGTTTCTGATCATCTTTGCTGTTGTAGCAAAGTTTGTATGGCCTTCCGTTCTACGTATGCTTGACAAGCGTCAAGAGAAGATCCAAGGCGATCTGGACGCTGCAGCAAAGGCTCGCGAGGAAGCCAACAAGGATCGTGAAATCGCAGCAGCTGGTATCGACGCAGCTAAGCAGCAAGCAGACGAGATTGTTTCTGCTGCTAAGCGTGAGGGCGAAGAAGAGCGTGCTCGTATTATCGAGCAGGCAAAGGCAGAAGCTGTCGAGATTATTACTAAGGGTAAGGGCGTTGTAGAGTCTGAGCGTCGTCACGCCATGGCTGAGCTTTCTGATTCCGTTGTTGATCTTGCCGTCGATATTGCCGGAAAGATTATTGGCAACGAGCTTTCAGTAGAGCAGCAGCGTGCTCTTGCCGAAAAGTACCTTGCGGAAGTAGGTACTCCAGATGAGCACTAATAAAGACGATCAAGACAGAAAAGTAGAGGGCTATACCAGGGCACTCCTGGAGGCTGGCCGCGCAGAGGGTCGTGCAACTGCAGACCTTGTACAGGTGCAGCACGCAAAGAAGTTCTCTCCAGAAGTTCTTGAGACTCTTGGTGCTATGCAGGCGAGTGAGGATGTCAACCTTATCAATGATGTTGCCGCTACGTTCCAGGAGCTTCTTGAAGAAGAAGACAAGACACTTACAGTAACGGTAACTACTACAATGCCTCTTGATGATGAGTTACGTGCAAAGGTCACCGAGAAGCTCGAGAAGAACTTCAACACTCAGGTGTATCTCATTGAGCGTGTTAATCCCAAGATTTTGGGTGGCATTGTTGTTGAGGCACGTGATCATCGTTATGATGCATCGGTAAAGACACAGCTCACTCACATTAAGAGTAGGCTCTCTTCAGATCACGTTGAAAGTGAATTGTAATGACTGATAAGACCACCATACAGGAAGGAACACTAAGCTCAGATGCCGTCATGGCACAGCTTAGAGAGCGCCTTTCTAAGGTCAATTCAACCGTATCCCAGCAAGAGGTATCTGCTGTTACTGAGGTAGCAGACGGTATTGCTCGTGTTGCTGGCCTACGTAGCGCTATGGCAGGCGAGCTGCTGGAGTTCACCAGCTCCGTTACCGGCCACAGCGTATTCGGTCTTGCTCAGAACCTTGATGAAACTTCAGTCGGCGCTGTTTTGTTCGGCGAAGTTTCTGAGATTAAGGAAGGCGATGAGTGCCGTACAACCGGCCGCGTCATGGATATTCCAGCCGGTTTTGACATGCTTGGTCGTGTTGTTAACCCACTGGGCCAGCCTATTGATGGACTTGGCGCTATCCACGCTACACATCGTCGCCCTATTGAGTTCAAGGCTCCTGGCATCATGCAGCGTCAGCCTGTTTGCGAGCCAGTTCAGACTGGTCTTCTCGCAATTGATGCTATGGTTCCTGTCGGCCGTGGTCAGCGTGAGTTGATCATTGGTGACCGTAAGACCGGTAAGACCGCTATCGCAATTGACGCAATCGTAAACCAGAAGAACACCGACATGATTTGTATCTATGTCGCCATCGGTCAGAAGGCGTCTACAGTTGCAAACATCCGCGAGTCTCTTTCCCGCCATGGTGTTCTTGACAAGACCGTCATTGTTGCAGCTACCGCAGCTGATTCTGCTCCAATGCAGTACATTGCTCCTATGGCAGGTGCTGCTATTGGTGAGTTCTTTATGTATAACGATAAGGACGGAAAGCCTGCTGACAAAGATCATCCAGGCGGACACGTTCTTGTTGTTTACGACGACCTTTCCAAGCAGGCAGTTGCATACCGTCAGATGTCACTGACGCTTCACCGTCCACCAGGACGTGAGGCATATCCTGGTGATATTTTCTACCTGCACTCACGCTTGCTGGAGCGTGCATGTAAGCTCTCCGATGAAAACGGAGCAGGTTCACTTACAGCACTTCCAATTATTGAGACGCAGGAAGGCGACGTTTCTGCATACATTCCTACAAACGTCATTTCCATTACAGACGGCCAGATTTATCTGCAGTCTAATCTCTTCTTCCAGGGCCAGCGCCCAGCAGTCGACGTAGGTATTTCTGTATCCCGCGTTGGTGGCGACGCTCAGGTCAAGGCAATGAAGCAGGTTGCAGGTACCCTTCGTCTGGACCTTGCAAGTTATCGTGAGAAGCAGGCATTCTCGCAGTTCGGATCCGACTTGGATGCAACTACGCAGTACCAGCTCAACCACGGTGCTCATATGATGGAGCTTCTCAAGCAGCCACGTTATTCAGCTCTGGACGTAGTAGACCAGATTTGCGCAATTTACGCTGCAAAAGAGAACTTCATTGATGACGTTGATCTTGAGAACGTTGCTCTCTTCCGTGATGGCCTTGCTCAGTACATGAGTGAGTATCACCCACAGCTCCGCAACTCTCTGCGCAACGGAAAGATTTCTGATGAGCAGGCAGAGCGCTTGAGTGATCACATTAAGCACTTCAAGGCTAAGTTCTTGGAAGAGCATCCAAACAAGGTTGTGGATGAGGCAGAAGCTAATTCAGACACACCAGGCTCTTTTGACGCAGTAACCCAGGGTTCATTGCAGGAGTAATTATCAATGGCGAACCTTCACGAAATATCGAGGCGTATGAGCTCCATCAGGAGCACCATGCAGATTACGCGCACGATGTCGATGATTTCGACAGCGCGTGTCCGCAAGGCACTTGATAGGGCCGAGGCTGCTTCGCCATATAAGGAAGCTATTACCCTTATGCTTGCAAATGTAGCAGGCGCTGGCTTTAATCCTAAGAAACAGCCTCTTCTTGCTACACATAAAGTCGAGAAGAACGTGCTGTTCTTAGTCATCGCATCTGACCGTGGCCTTGCAGGCGGATTTAACATCCTGCCTCAACGCGAGGTTGAGCATGAGATGGCACGTCTTAAGGCTAAGGGTGTGTCGTCCGAGATAATTACTTGCGGACGCAAGCCAACTGAGTACTTTACGTATAGAAATATCAAGCCCACCATGTCCTATGTAGGCATTTCCTCTGAGCCTACAGCAGACCAGGCTGATCGTATTGCCTCCTATATCATGGATGGCTATATCAAGGGTAAGATTGATCGTGTCGTAATCAAGTACTGGCATGCAAAGAACCGTGTTGACCAAGAGCAGGTTACAGAGCAACTTCTTCCTATTTCGCGCGATAAACTCACGATTCCTAATAAACCACGTACCGAAGAAGCCCTCTCACAGGTGAAGACGTATAACAAGAGTGAATATCAATTCTCGCCATCTGCTTCTCAGGTACTTGATTCGTTGATGCCCGCTTATATCAAGACGGTCATCTTCCACGCACTTCTTGATTCTGCTGCAGCCGAGCATGGTGCACGCCGTCGTGCAATGCAGTCTGCAACTGATAATGCTGAGAACGTCTTAGGCGCTCTTAGCCGTACGTACAATCGCGAACGCCAGGGCGCAATTACCACTGAGCTCAATGAGATTATCGGTGGTGCTGCAGCATTGGAGGATATGTAATGTCAGATATGCAAGTAGAGACTTCTTCCTTTGAGGAAGCTATTCTCAACAAGCGCAATCAGCACGTTGACGATGGCGTAATCGTTCGCGTAGTTGGACCAGTTGTCGACGTTAAGTTCGACGGACCTGTTCCAAGCATCTATACCGCACTGACGGTAGAGGATGACACGCCTGTTGGTCACGTCAGCACCGTTCTTGAGGTTGAGTCTCAGCTTCCCGGTGGTGTTGTTCGTACCGTCGCTATGTCGTCAACCGATGGTCTTCAGCGTAACCTTCGCGTTAAGGACACCGGCAAGCCAATGATGATGCCAGTAGGCGAGTCTACGCTGGGCCGCGTCTGGAACGTCATGGGTCAGCCAGTCGACGGTGGAGATATTCCTGAAGACGTTGAGTTTTATCCAATTCACCACCCAGCACCTCTCTTCGAAGAGCTCACTACTGAGACAGAGATTTTCGAGACGGGCATCAAGGCAATCGATCTTCTCGAGCCTTATGTTCGAGGCGGAAAGACTGGCCTCTTTGGTGGCGCTGGCGTTGGTAAGACCGTTCTGATTCAGGAGCTTATTAACAACCTGGCTCAGCAGCATGGTGGTACTTCCGTATTCACCGGCGTTGGAGAGCGTACTCGTGAGGGTACCGACCTCTTCCTCGAGATGACTGAGTCCGGCGTTATTAACAAGACCTGCCTAGTCTACGGTCAGATGAACGAGCCACCAGGAGCTCGTATGCGTGTTGCTCTTGCAGGCCTTACTACTGCAGAGTACTTCCGTGATCAGGGCCAGGATGTTCTGTTGTTCATCGACAACATCTTCCGCTTCTCTCAGGCAGGTTCTGAGGTTTCCGCACTTCTTGGTCGTATGCCTTCCGCAGTTGGTTACCAGCCAACCCTGGCTACAGAGATGGGCGAGCTTCAGGAGCGTATTACTTCCACCAAGGAAGGTTCTATTACTTCCGTACAGGCAGTTTACGTCCCTGCAGACGACCTTACTGACCCTGCTCCTGCTACAACCTTTACGCACTTGGATGCAACTACCGTTCTTTCTCGTGCTATTACCGAGCTTGGTATTTACCCAGCAGTTGACCCTCTGGCCAGCTCCAGTTCTGCTCTTGATCCATCCATTGTTGGTTCAGAGCACTACCGCGTTGCTATGGCAGTTCAGGAGACCCTGCAGGAGTACTCCGACCTTCAGGACATCATTGCAATTCTGGGTATGGACGAGCTTTCTGAGGAGCAGCAGCGCACCGTTGCTCGCGCCCGTAAGATTCAGCAGTTCCTCTCTCAGTCATTCCACGTTGCCGAGAAGTTCACTGGTAACCCTGGTGTGTACTGCACCGTTGAGGAGACTGTCCGCTCGTTTGCAGAGATTATTGACGGTAAGTGCGATGACCTTCCTGAGCAGGCATTCCGTTTTGCAGGCACCATCGAAGATGTTCGCGAGCGCGCTGCAAAGATGTCCGCTTCGGATAGCTCACAGAACTAGGATTTCTCATGGCTGAGTTGACTTGTCAGTTTGTCAGACCAGATAAGCTCCTTTACGAAGGAACCGTTGAAAGTCTGATTCTTGCTTCAGCAGATGGAGAGTATGGTGTGTGGCCAGGCCACGCACCAGAAATCATTGCGCTTGGCGATGGTGTTGTAAGACTGCACATGCCTCATCCAGAGAATGAAGAATCTATGACCAAGATAGTGATTTCTGGTGGATACGCAGAAATCGATCCAACAGGAGTCATTATCTTGGCAGATCATGCTCGTCGCGTTGATGACATTGATGCAGATGTTGTGCGCGAGACAAGAGATGACGTCATTGACCAGATGCTTTCTCTTCCAGAAGACGATAATCGTCGTGCCTACTACGAAAAAAAGATAGACTGGTGTAATCTACTTCTGAAGCAAGTGGTTGAGGAGTAAAATTCTCTCACTGTCGTTTTCGGAGGTTTATGGACGTCATAAAAGTAGTAGGTGGCCGTTCTGTCACAGGAGAGGTCACTGTAGAGGGTGCAAAAAACTCTGCCCTTAAATTGATGGCTGCAACCATCATGGCTCCTGGTGTTACTACACTCACTAACGTTCCTAATATTGCAGACGTTCACGTCATGGGCAAGGTGCTCAAGACGTTAGGCGCTCGCATTGAAGTCGTTGGTCTTCACGAGCTCAAAATTGATACCACAGATATTACAAGCTGGGAGACTCCTTACAGTCTTGTTGCACAGATGCGCGCATCAACTGCTGTTTTGGGTCCCCTTATTTCTCGTTTTGGCAAAGCTGTTGTGGCGATGCCGGGCGGTTGTAATATCGGTGCTCGCAAAATTGACATGCACATCCTGGGCCTCGAGGCTTTGGGTGTTGAATTTAAGGTTGAGCACGGCAATATTCACGCAAGCGCTCCTCACGGCATAACCGGCGAGACCGTTTCTCTGGCCTTTGCTTCTGTTGGTGCAACAGAAAACCTGATGATGGCATCAGTTTTTGCCAAGGGTGTAACGGTCATTGATAACGCAGCTCGTGAGCCAGAAATTGTTGACCTTGCTACTATGCTCAACAAAATGGGCGCTAACATTCAGGGTGCTGGATCTCCTGTTATTGAGATTCACGGCGTCACAGAGCTGCATCCTGTTGAGCATGAAGTTGTTGGCGACCGCATTGAGGCTGGTACCTTCTTGGCTATTGGTGCGCTTACTGGTGAGCCTATTACTGTTCACGGTTTTGAGCCAAATCACCTTGGTCTGGTACTTAAAAAGTACGAGCAGATGGGCATTACCATCGAGACTGGAGATAGGTGGGCAAGGTCTTCTCGCCAGCAAGATCTTAAAGCTATCGATATCCAGACGCTGCCATTCCCCGGTTTCCCAACAGACATGCAGGCACAGACCATGACGCTGCTTGCTCTGGCTAAGGGCACCTGCATTATCACGGAAAACGTCTTTGAGAACCGCTTTATGTTGGCGTCTGAGCTTTCTCGCATGGGAGCAGATATTACCATCGAGGGTCATCACGCTATTGTTCGCGGTGTCTCCGGCTTTGAAGGTGCGCAGGTCAAGTCCCCAGATCTTCGAGGCGGAGCTGCGCTTGTTATGGCTGGTCTTGTGGCCGAGGGAGAAACAATCGTTTCTGCCATCCATCACATTGACCGCGGTTACGAGGGATTTGTCGAGAAACTCGTCGCGCTGGGAGCAGATGCTCAACGCACTACCATTCCAGACGACGACTTTATCGAAGGATAGTTTGTGTCAACTAAACCAAAGCATGCAAAACTGCTCGACAACGGGG
>CALIAD010000065.1 GCA_938041635.1 uncultured Atopobium sp. | reverse complement strand
CTTAATTGGCATCGTTGTAGACCACCTTTCCGGTGCCTGGGATAATCTGACCCATGACAAATGGCTCAAAACCCTGTTCAGAGAGGGCCTCTGCAACATCATCGACATCGTCTATGTCAACAATAAGCGCCATGCCAACGCCCATATTGAAGGTGCGGTACTGCTCATCAAGAGAGAGATGAGCGGCGTTAGAAACGTAGGAAATAACTGGTGGAATTGGCCATGCAGGACCTGCCTCTCCACCACGATCAACCTCTGCATCAAGATGAGATGGTAGTGCACGGTTAAGGTTCTCGGTGATTCCACCACCGGTGATGTGTGCCATAGCCTTGATAGGAGCTCCTGCGCGGAGTGCAGCAAGCAATCCACCTGCGTAAATAGTAGTTGGACGCAAAACAACGTCTGCGAGTGACTCTCCACCGAGTTCCTCTAGTGGCTGGTTAAGCTCCTCGACAGTCTTACCCTCAATGGCTACCTTACGTACCAGCGAATATCCGTTGGAGTGAATGCCAGAAGAAGGAAGTCCCAGAATGACGTCACCTTCACTGACCTTCTCGGGACCTAAGATCTTTGGTTTGTCGACAACGCCAACAACAAAGCCAGCCAGATCGTAATCGTCAGGATTCATAACACCTGGATGCTCGGCCATCTCGCCGCCTACCAGCGCACATCCGCTCTTGCGGCAGCCTTCTGCAATGCCACCAACAATCTCGGCAACTGCCTCGGCTTTGAGTTTACCCACGGCCACGTAGTCTAGGAAGAACAGTGGCTCGGCGCCCATGGGGACAATGTCGTCGACGCACATGGCAACCAGGTCCTCGCCCACCGTGTTATGGCGGTTGAGCAGCTGAGCAATGGCAAGCTTAGTGCCAACGCCGTCGGTGCCGCTGACCAGTACAGGCTCTTCCATGTCCTTCAGAGCTGCAGCCGAGAAGCAGGAGCCAAAGCACCCAAGCCGCCAATGACCTCGGGACGAGTAGTTGTAGCAACAGCAGCTTTGATGGCGTCAACAGCACGAGCCCCCTCATCAACGTCAACGCCTGCGTCAGCGTAGGTAATCTGCTTGGTTGGATCAGCGGAAGTAGTCATTATTCTCCTTCTTACTGCTTTGAGGGAACAAAGCCCTCGTCAATTAACTGCTGTTCTACCTGGTCAAACTTACGTGCAAAAGATGGGTTTAGATTATCTGGGGTGTTTTCTGGCAAGAACCTCTGGTAGAAGTCTTTCGGAATTGTCACAGGATACCTGCCGCTAAAGCAAGACTCGCAATAACCGCGAGAAGGAACGCAGGCAAGCAGACCTTCCAGGCTCAAAAAGCCTAAGGAATCTGCGCCGATATAATCGCAGATCTCTTCTGTACTCATTTTTGCCGCAACAAGCTGGTCCTGATCGGCAGTATCAATACCGTAGAAGCAAGGCCATGCAACCTTAGGAGAAGCACTTCTCACGTGCACTTCTGTGGCTCCTGCATCTCTGAGCAGCTGAACAATCTGCTTTGAGGTGGTGCCGCGAACAACA
>CALIAD010000064.1 GCA_938041635.1 uncultured Atopobium sp. | reverse complement strand
CTGAGAAGAAGATGAAGGAGTACAAGCTTTCTAAGGGCGAGAAGGAAGGCGAGGGCGATACCTTCACTTGCATGGGCTGCCGTTCCTTCCTGACACCAGACCGTTCTGGTAATGGCTTCAACAACGTTGCTCGCGCAAAGAACTATGAGCCAAACAAGCCTAAGTATTACGGCCGCTTCAACCAGGGTGTTGTAACCATCAACCTTCCTGATGTTGCTCTTTCTGCTGGTCGCGATATGGACAAGTTCTGGAAGATCTTTGATGAGCGTCTTGAGCTTTGCCACCGTGCACTTCGCGCTCGTCACGATCGCCTGAAGGGCACCCTGTCCGATGCTGCTCCTATCCTTTGGCAGTACGGCGCACTTGCTCGTCTGGACAAGGGTGAGGTTATCGATCCTTTGCTTTACGGCGGATACTCCACTATCTCCCTTGGTTATGCAGGCCTGTACGAGTGCGTTAAGGCTATGACTGGTCACAGCCACACCGACAAAGAGGCAACTCCATTTGCACTCCAGGTTATGCAGCACATGAACGATAAGTGCACCGAGTGGAAGGAAGCAGAGGATATCGATTACTCCCTCTACGGAACTCCTCTTGAGTCCACTACTTACAAGTTTGCTAAGGCACTTCAGCGTCGCTTTGGTGTTATCCCAGGCATTACTGACAAGGGCTACATCACTAACAGCTACCACGTCCACGTCGCAGAAGAGATTGACGCATTCCAGAAGCTCCAGTTTGAGTCTGAGTTCCAGCGTCTTTCCCCAGGTGGAGCAATCTCTTACGTTGAGGTTCCTAACATGCAGGACAACATCGAGGCTGTTCTCAGCGTCATGCAGTTCATCTATGACCACATCATGTATGCAGAGCTCAACACCAAGTCTGACTTCTGCCAGGAGTGCGGTTATGACGGTGAGATTCAGATTGTCGAGGAGGACGGTAAGCTGGTTTGGGAGTGCCCACACTGCGGCAACCGTGACCAGACCAAGATGAATGTTGCTCGTCGTACCTGCGGCTACATTGGTACCCAGTTCTGGAACCAGGGCCGTACCCAGGAGATCAAGGACCGCGTCCTTCACCTCTAAGATTTATGTACTAGACAAACGAGCAGAAGAGCGCTTTGGCCCTTCTGCTCGTTTTTATTATCTCTATCAGGTAACATCCAAAATATGTGGAAGTTACCCATCAAAGGTTATGTATGAACTATTCAAATATTAAGTTTTCAGATATTGCAAATGGTGTTGGCGTAAGAACAACTCTGTTTGTTTCAGGCTGCCGTCTGCACTGTGAAGGCTGCTTTAATTATGAGGCGTGGGACTTCAAGAGCGGCGGAGAGTTTACTCCAGAAGTTGAGCAAGAGATCATTGACTCCCTTGCACCTGTCTATATCAACGGTCTTTCCATCCTTGGTGGAGAGCCTTTTGAGCCAGAAAACCAAGAAGGCCTTGTTGAGTTTGTCGAGAAGGTCAGAGCTACCTACCCGCAAAAGAGCATTTGGATGTATTCAGGTCACACCTGGGATCAGCTGACCGAGGGAAAGTGGCACACAGAGTACACTGATCGCATTCTGTCTTGTATAGATGTTCTGGTAGATGGCCCATGGGTTCAGAGTCTCCACGATATTACCTTGCGTTTTAGAGGCTCTTCCAACCAGCGTCTTATTGATGTCCCTAAAACACTGGCTTCAGGAGAGATTACCCTTTGGTCCGATGGGCCTATGCTGAGCTCTCGAGAGATGTAAGAGCTCCAAAGCGCAATAAAAAAGCCCGCGTATTGATGTGACCCCCAAAAGTTAGACTTTTATAGCGTAGCAGTTTATATGGCTGCTA
>CALIAD010000063.1 GCA_938041635.1 uncultured Atopobium sp. | reverse complement strand
TCATCTTCCGCCCATCAGGCACCGAGCCTAAGGTCAAGGCCTATCTCTTTGCCAATGGCGCTACTCGCGAAGAGGCTGAGGCTCGCGTTGCAGAGCTCAGCGAGGCCGCTCAGAAGGTACTTTCATAGTTCGCCTTTACCTTTAAAACGTTTTTCTACGCAATTCTTTGGCGAGAAACCCGTCCAGCCCAGCATTCACCTTTGTGGATGCTGGGTTTTTTACTCCGCGGCCTTTACCGTCACGGTGTACAGGGCATTTGCAGCGTTGGCAATAGTTTCTGCCGCCCATGGACGTGCGCTTACCTCAGGGGACAGAGGGTCGTGAACGTTTACGGTGCCGTCATCGTTCTTGCTGGTTACCAAAATCCAGTGATCGCCATCAGAGCTCAGCTTGTTACCCTTAACCTCAACAAGCAGGTAGGTTTCAGCATCTAGAAGCGTGGTGATATTGTCGGCAGAAATGTTATAGCTATCAGCGGTAAGACCAAGGTTAGCTAAGTTCTTCTCGAGAAATGATCTGTTCATTCCAGAGTCGGTGTCCGTTGCCTTGGCTGTTTCAACGGCACCCGCAATATCTGCTGGAGTCCAGTTGTTCTTTCCAGTAAGGCCCATGTATGCCATAGAGAGGGCAGTGGGACCTGATCCCTTGGTGGCAATTACAGAGCCGGCATATGAGACGCCACCCCACCTGGAGTCCCAGGTATAAAGCTGAGGAGCTGTGCCTTTGGTGATTGAATCGTCGTAGGTTTTAGCTTTGCCGTCAGAATCGGGATAGTTTGCAACAAAATCAATAGCCTCAGGGTGGGCAAGTGCCAGCTCAATGAGGCTTTTATCGCTGTATTTATCAGCGTGTTCTGCAATCCACGTAAGGTTTTTGTTCTGATCAAGCTTTGCTGCCAGGGCTTTAGTCAGCTCCTCTGAAGTTCCCACAGCAACGCGAGAATCAACGGAGTTGACCTCTACCTCTGGAGTAGATTCTTTAGCGCACCCGCGCACGCAGCTCGACACAATAAAGACCAGTAAAAGTGCTGCAATAACCGCCAGTCCAATAACAATATAGGTTCTCGTACGAGAATCAATGCGATGTAGTAGAGACTGTCTCTTAAAGAGAATGGCCTGCGAACCAAGGGTATTTCTCTTGCGACGTCTTGCCTGCCTATCAGAAATACCGCCATCACGAGGAGGACGGCCATTTTGTGGGGGACGACGACGCATTGCAGGATCTCCGTAGGAGCCTTGTCTTCTATCAGGTGAATCATTCAGGGGCATGGCGGCCTCCAAGCCGTAAAAATAGTTTCACTCATGATGAATCATACGGCGAGAAGTGTATAAATACTTTTAGAAAACGGTGAATGCAATATTCCGACCGACGAGCGGGTTATTTGCACCGTTTAGCGGTTTGGCATGCGCATAAGGGTTGATTAAGTATATTCTTTTATTCACTATCATTTGTTTTCAAAGTTAGCGAGTCGTATAAGGAAAGAAGGCGTCGTGAAGCATAGAAATGCTCGACAGGACGTGATTCGTGAGCTTGTTCGCAGCGAATCAATCCGCACACAGCGCGATCTTGTTGACATGCTTAAAGATCGTGGCTTTGCCTGTACTCAAGCAACCGTTTCTCGTGATACAGCAGAAATGGATTTGCAAAAGCTTCCCGAGGGCGCCTATGTGCTTTCTGAAGATATGCACTTGCAGAAAATGCTCTCTGAGTTTGTGGTTGGGGCTACGGCAGCAGAGAATCTTATTGTGATTCGATGCCATCCAGGCACTGCATCAGCCGTTGCGTTTGCCCTTGATGACGTTGAGCTTGACCACGTTGTTGGCACCGTTGCCGGCGACGATACCGTTTTGATGATTGTGGATAAGACTGAGCACGCTGCAGACGTGGTGCGCATCATTACGCAGCTTGGCAACGTAGAGAGCGTTCTATAAAACACAAAGCTTTTGGCGAGAAACCCGTCAAAAGCACACCTCATTCAAAAAGAAAAAGGAGCCTGCTTAGTGTACCGACCCCCAAAAGTTAGACTTTTATAGCGTAGCAGTTTATATGGCTGCTACGCTAT
>CALIAD010000062.1 GCA_938041635.1 uncultured Atopobium sp. | reverse complement strand
GAAATATGTGTTGTATCAGAAGAAACCATGAGCCTCTTATCGACGTCCAACACGCATAATCACATCGCCGACCTGGACTTCATCTGTGTCGCGAAGCGTAACAGGCTGCTCGATGATGTGACCATTAACCATGGTTCCGTTTGTGGATCCAAGGTCTTCAAGTACCAGAGCAGGGCCCTGGATAGTAAAGCGGGCGTGTGATGCAGAAACGTAAGGTTCGTCAATCACAATGTCAGACGAAGGAGAACGTCCAATAACAACGGGTCCCAAAATATCTACGTGCAGACCACGTAAGGACTTGACGCCCTTCTCGACATCAACGGACCAAATAGCTCCGTCTTTGCGCTGTCCGCGGACCAGGCCAATGCCTGTGCGCATGACTGAGAACAGGAAGATGTACAGCAGGACAACAAGCAGAACGCGTCCTGCAAAGAGAATTAGATCAATCATTAGTTCTCCCGGAACTGAAGGTCCATAAGACCAATGGTAATGAGGTCTCCGTCGCGCAGAATTACCTCATCTACGTCGATATCGTTGACAAGCGTTCCGTTAGTGGAGTGCAAATCAGCAATATGCCAATCGTGACCGTCATAGGTCATCTCGGCGTGACGCCTTGAAACGTTAGGATCGCGCAAAACAACGTCTGCCTGAGAGCGCTCACGACCAATGATGGCGCGAGGAGCTTCAACGCGATACGAGCGACCGCTCTGGCGATCAATCAAAATGCAGGTAGCATCCATGTTTGCACGTGGCGTGCCTTGCAAATTGCGAGAAGGACGTCCACTCATGCCATTGAGCTGCGCATCAAGGGAAGGCGTGATACGACGCTGTGTCATAGGAACAGGAGCCGCTGTTGGGATAGCTCCGTTAACAGGAAGGTCTGGAAGCCCGTTTGAGCTTGGAAGAACAGGCATAGGAGTGGACTCAGCTGCAGAAACAACAGGAATTGCGCCTTGAGCCTCAACAAAATCTGGTGGCATTACCGCAAGACCAGCGTCTGTACCAGCAAGATCACCCAAAACCTCTGGGGTTGCATTTTCTGCGGCAACAGGACGAACCACGGACAGAGGGTCTGGCTCTGGCTGTGGCTCTGGCTGAACAGCAGCGCGAGAATTGTGCTGCTGAGGCATTTGAGCTGCAGCTCCTCCGACGCTGGAGTTTCCGCCCAAGAACGCACGCTCTTCATTGCGCAGCTGGTCAAGGGTATTGCCGTCAACATTTTCTGCAAAGACAGCAAATTTTCCAGGCTTCAGAGAAGGGTCAACCATAAAACGAACAAGTGGCTGTCCTACAAATACATAATCTTTTTGCTGAGCCTGAGCAGCCACAAAGTCAGAAACCTCTGCAGTTAGATCAGCATAAAGAGGACGCATCAGTGAATCGTCTTGAGGAGCAACTAAAACGGTATACAGGGCAGGTGCAGTGTCTACACCGTCGATTTCATACGTCTCACGTTCCATCTCTTTAGCTGCGCGTTTGGCAAGCTTCTTAAAAGAGAAGGGCTCTGCGTATCCCTGAGGTGCGGCGCCAAAGACCGAACCAATACGGTTTTCAAAGTCACTAAGAAAGCTCATCTAATTCCTCGCCTTCCTGATCCGCTTGAAGTGGACCTATCAGGACAATTGCAATACATACAAGTACACATAAGAATAACGTAATTAGTACAGAAACTATACTTTCAACTACCCAAAAATTGGGATTCTCCATCCAAGCTGCCCATATAAAGCCAC
>CALIAD010000061.1 GCA_938041635.1 uncultured Atopobium sp. | reverse complement strand
GCCTTGCTGCCTGCGCTATAGTAGGTTGGAAATGTTATAAGGCACAAGGCGAGAAAAACTAATGGCTTCAAACACGCTTCAATCAATTGAGACTCTCTCAGTAGAGCCAGGAACACCGCTGCTGCTCCATGCATGCTGTGGTCCATGCTCACTTGAACCTTTAAAACATCTGAGGGAAGAGGGCTTTGAGCCAACCATCTGCTGGACTAATCCTAATATTCAGCCAGTTGAAGAGCACGATAGACGTCTTCAAACCTTACTTACGTGGGCTCAAGAAGAGGCTCATGTTGAGGTGATTGTGGCAGGAGATCCGCGAGAGCAGTGGGAGCGAGCTGTGGCTCCTCAGGGATTTGAGCGAGATCGTCGCTGTCGTGCTTGTTACGCAATCCGCTTGGCAGAGAGTTGTCGTGTGGCGGCTGAGCGCGGGTTTGAATACGTTTCTACAACACTGGCTGTCTCGCCCTATCAGCTCTTTGATGCGTGTGAGGATGAGCTGGTGTCCATTGCGCATGCTCATGGACTGACGCCTGTATGGAGAGATTTTCGTCCGTTTTACCCAGAGGCTACAAAAGACTCTCGTGAGCTTGGTATGTATCGACAAAATTATTGCGGTTGTAGATATTCTGCGGCCGAGGCTCAGATAGAGCGTCATGAAGCTCGTGACGCAAGAAAGGCAGCACGTCATGCGAACTGACGATTTTGATTACAACCTTCCAGAAGAACGTATTGCACAAGCTCCTGCTGAGCCAAGAGACTCTTGTAGGCTTTTGGTGCTGCATAGAGAAGATGGCCGCATAGAGCACAAGCACTTCACCGATATTGTGGAGTATCTTGAGCCAGGCGATTTGGTTGTAGTTAACCAGACGCGCGTTATGCCCGCTCGCCTTGTAGGTAAAAAGCAAAATACGGGCGGCGTCTCAGAAACGCTGCTTTTAAAACGTCGAGAAGACATTGATGCTTTGGGTAGTGTATGGGAGTGTCTGGTAAATCCTGGTAAGCGTCTAAAGCCTGGCGCAGTAATTGAATACCGTGCAGGTGGCTTGTATGCTCCTGACTCAGCTCCTGTTGTGTTGACGGGCACTATTGTGGACTTTGTTGACGACAACAGGGGAGGTCGCCTGGTGCGTTTTGAAGCACAGGGAGATCGCACTCTTGACGAGGCTATTCATGAGGCGGGCCACGTTCCGCTGCCTCCGTATATTACACAGTACGAGGGAGACCCAGAGAAGTACCAGACGGTCTACGCTATGCAGGCCGAGCATTCTGCTGCAGCTCCTACCGCGGGTCTTCACTTTACTCCTGAGCTCATTGAAACCATCAAAGCAAAGGGTGTTCAGTGGGCATCTGTTGAGCTAGAGGTGGGAATTGATACCTTCAGGTTGGTAACAGAGGATGACCCTACTAAACACGTCATTCATACTGAGCGCTATCACATAGCTCCAGAAGTTGTAGAAGCAGTAAAGGCCACTAAAGCCGCTGGTCATAAGGTTATTGCCATTGGTACTACCAGTGTTCGCTCGCTTGAAAGTGCTTGGGATAATCAGATTCCTGCAGCTGAGCCTCCTGTTGTTGCCCGTCGCTTTGAGGAGACAGAAGACTCTGCTGCAGTGACTCAAAAAGGCGATATGGTTGCCCGAGAAAACGCAACCACCAATCTCTATTTGATGCCAGGCTCTACGTTCCACGTGGTAGACACCATGGTGACCAACTTCCACGTTCCACGTTCAACTTTGATGATGCTGGTTTCTGCGTTTGCAACGCGCGAGCAGATTATGGACGCCTATCAAAGTGCTATTGACGAGAAGTACCGTTTCTTGTCATTTGGTGACGCCATGATCATCATTTAGTGAGTTTGGTTACGTGACCATAACCCTTACGTTTAACTTGAGAGTTTAGATGTAGAAAAAGTGCCCACAGTAGTGTGAGCACTTTTTTCATACGATGATTTGTCTGGGCAAAGACTAAATTACCAGTTAAAAATCAGCCATACAAAAGACGCAAGAATCGCTATCATGCCAAGAACAACAATGATGAAGCCAATGCGCTGACCACGAGTTGTCTCTCGAAGGATTTTCTCGCCAGTAATAAGCTCTTTAAGGGTGAGCTGCTTGGTATTGATGTTAATTTCCTGTTCGCCAACAGACTTTCTAAGCTCCTCAGTAATTTCTGGCGTTGCGTGAATCTCTCGAGCGTCATCAATGACTGACTGTGCTTCATCATGTTTATCTGCTGCTTCGTTAAAGAGCTCCTTGGCTGTCTTAATTTTCTCTTCAAGATCCTCTATATCTTTGCTCAGAATCCTCTGACGAGCATTAGCCTCAGCTACTACGGCGTCATATTCTTGCTGTTTCTGCTCATAATCTTTGCGAGCCGCATCAATAGAAGACTCTGAGGACTCTAACGATTTGCCCTGGGTCCAGTAATGCGTTTGTGCCATCTCAAGTGAAGACTGGAAAGAGTTCTGTAGTTCCTCAACTTGCTTTTGGGCCTGCTCTGCACGAGCAAGCTCTGACTTAAGGTCTTCCTCAATACGAACAATTGCATCGTGGTTAGCAGCAGGGTCTGTCTTAAGACCAGCAAGCTCTTCTCTCAGAGAAAGCTGTCTTGCCTGGGAGTTTTCCAGTGCTTTATTTGCAGACGCTACAGCAGCATCGCGTTTCTCGGTAACTTCTTTAAGCTGAGCCTCGGCGTTTTTAACACCACGCTGTGCCTCAGAGATTGTCTTCGAGATATCATCCAGCCTGCCTTTTGCTGTGGCAGCAACTTCTTTGTAAGGCTTAATCTTTGCCTCGTCGTCAACTTTTTGCTGTTCAAGCTTCTGAATAAGCTGGTTTTTCTTAACCGTGAGAAGATCCACTTGCGTAGATTGATCGCTCATGACCTGAGCGGTCTCTGCAAAAATTTTCTCTTGCTCAGCAATTATTTGATCAAACGAGCTCTGCACGTAGTCTCTGTGCTCTAAGTCTTGCTTGTCTTTAGCAAGGTGTTCTTGCATTTGTTTAAGCTCTTGCTTTGCAGAATTTGTCTCTTTAGCGGCGTTGTGGACTTCTTTGGTAGCCTGAAAACCTTCTGCAACAGCGGTTGTGGCGCTTTCAAACGCGCTGCTAACGCCTTTTGCTACAACCTGAGTAGTGTCTTTGGCAATCTTTTGAATGTCCTGGGACTTGCTGACTTCAGGTGTGTTCTCAGACTTATTCTGTTCATCAGAAGTTGCTGCTTGAGTATCTATTGTGTCCAAATCCTCGGTTTTAGAGTTTTGGATATTGTTTTCAGCCATGGTAAACCTCCTACAAGAGTTCTGACTTTCTATTTTTACCCTGTTTTTGGGTAATTCATAGTCTAATTTGGTTCTTTCTGGAAATAAGATTGGATATAATACGTTTTGTTTTGTTACGATAGTAACGATTAATCGAGAATAACTCTCGAGTAGATTTTTGGTTTCCGGAAGGGGAGTCCACTTATGGTTTCAAAGCAGACTACTATCATCAATGCAACTGGTCTTCACGCTCGTCCAGCATCCGTCTTTGTTTCTGAGGCAAAGAAGTTTGAGAGCAACGTCACCATCAAGAATGTTGACAAGGACTCCGCACCAGTTAACGCTAAGTCCATCATGATGATTCTTGCTGCTGGCCTTGGTACTGGCACCAAGATTGAGATTGCATGTGACGGCGCTGATGAGCAGGCAGCTCTTGACGCTCTTATCGCTCTTGTTGACAACGGCTTCGGCGAGTAAGCTAACGGCTTACATAATCTGCACGTCAAGCCCGGCTTTGCCGGGCTTTTTTTCAAAGAGAGGTTAGTATGACATTTGTTGCAACATGGCTTGTAACTACTGTTGCTACGTTGGTGGCCTGCACCTTAATTCCAGGTCTAACTATTGTGGGAGGCTCGTGGGCAGGTCCTATTCTGTTCTCGTTAGTACTCGCAGCAGTTAATACGGGCATTAAGCCTGTTGTTAAGCTACTCTCATTGCCTATTAATGTGCTGACCTTAGGTATTTTCTCGCTCTTTATCAATGCTTTTATGCTTGAGCTTTCAAGTTTTATTTCTAGGAATTTGCTGCATGCGGGCGTTGCTATTGATTCTTTAGGCACCGCTATCCTGGGATCAATAGTTATCTCAATTGTCTCTTCAATTGTGATTAGCCTTACTGGTCTGAAGAAGGAGAACCTTTCCTAAGTTCCTTTTGGGCTTTATCAAGCTTGGCAAAACTTTCCGAGATAGCAGAGGTAATCTGAGAAATCTGCGATGACTCGGTAATGTTTTCAATTAAAGATGTTGCGGATGCATTGACAAGCGAACTAAGGAGGTCAAAGAAGACCTCTTTGGTTTGCTTTTCTGTTTTGGTGAGTGCTGCAACAACAGGCTGTAAGTTTGCAGGTGAGCTAATAATGTCGCTGAAATAGACTGCTCCGCCTGCCGAGAGGGCGTCAAAGAGCTCGTTAGTAAAGTGCTCACGATCAGAGAGCGGGAGTTCTTTATACCAGTTGCTAAATGCCTCATTAATCTTTTTACATTCCGGCTGGAAGTCGTCAGCAAACTCAAAGGTGTCGCGCATGACCTGCCATGAAACACCGTCGTGAGCCATCATACCTGTCTCGGAGCTTTTTACGATGAGCTTTGGAACAGCAGGATCATCAAAAATCATGCCCACTACACTAAATTCAGGCAAAATTCTGATGTATTTATCTCCAAGCACCTTGTGGGCTGTGGTGGGAAGAATTTCTGGACACATGTTAGGACCATCGTTGCTCCAGACGCGATCAATTGCGCCGAGTAGTTCTTCAGGACAGACTGTTGCTGCGTATGCCGCAAGGTTGCCGCCCTTAGAGTGGCCACCAACCATAACATTTGCGCAGGTAGCACTATTACCGTCTGCAAGGTGCTCGCGAATACGTTTCTCAAGGTATAGTGCCGCCGACTTATCAGCGGACGTAACCTGGAAGCTAAGGTTAAGGTTTTCTCGCCAGCCAACGAGCGTGCCGTCAGTTCCTCTAAAAGAAACAAACATCTGCCCCGTAGGAAGATAAGCGGTAAATGCTGCAAACTGTAGGTTTTTCTCGACATTAATGCGGTCTACATAGCGACCAAGCTCAATGTTGGCAAAGCGGGGAGCGTTAACCAGTGCCTCAAGAAAAGTTCCATCAACGCGTGAAAATCCCGTGATAAGAGACGGATCGTCATCGAGTTTCTTCAGCATTTTGGCGCAAGCGTCACCAAGTTGAACGCGTTTCTCGCTACGCTCAGAAGGAACGACCCCACCAAATCCCAGATAGGAAAGAATTGAAAGAATCAGGTTATCAACGTTGTTAAAAGGGTCATTCTCAAACGTCAGATCGCCGCGCCAGTGTAGATAGTCAACGACATTTGCCATGATGCCTCTTTCCTGCTGGTACTTTACGTATACTAAGCATAGAGGAAGTTTGATTGATTTGGGGAGAAGCCCGTGGAAAAAGCTACAGTTTCTTCAAAAGCAACTGCTACTAAGAAGCGCTTTGTTTTTGCAGATGTTCTTACCATTTTGGCAGGTATTGCTGTTGTGATGCTGCATACCTCGCTCAACGTTTTTTCTCTTGCGCATACTAAAACATGGGCTTTCTCCTTAGCCCTGCAAGCTGCGTTTATTTATGCGGTACCCATCTTTTTTATGCTGAGTGGTATGAATCTGCTTGGATATAGAAGCAAATATTCCACAAAGACATTCTTTATGAAGCGTGCAAGAAAGACGCTGATGGCGCTCATTCTTGGCAGTGCAGTGGTGTATCTGATGTACGTGCTTTTTCCTACAAAGTTTTGGGGTGCCGAAGAGGTTGCGGCAAGTGCTGGTGTTGCTGATTTTGTAAAGCGCTTTCTAACCAATAACGTAAACAGCACACTTTGGTTTATCTATACCATTTTGTATCTGTATCTTTTGACGCCTGTGCTTTCTCTGGTAGTTCAAAAGAAAGAAACTCTGCTCTATGTTATGGCACTTACGCTCTTTGTTAGCTTTGGATTACCGCTACTTGAGTTCATTGGCGTTCGTGGTGTTTACTTTGATCAGCTGTTTAGATGGGCTGCGTTTAACAGCGATGGTCTTTTCTACTATCTGCTGGGATATTACGTTAAGACGTATTACGACGAGCTTCCAAAATTTACTAAAAACAATTTAGTGCTTGCTGTAATTTTCTTGCTTTCATCTGCGGCCATGTTTGGTTGGGGACTTATTGCTAACAACTTTGGAACCCCACTGACGCCAGAAATGACGTATCAGAGCTATCCCATTACTATTAGAAACTTCCTCTGCTTAGCACAGGCCGCATCTTTGTTCCTGTTTGTGCTGAACCTTGAGCCAAGGCTGCAGGAGCTTTCCGATGGTGCCAAGAAATGCATCAGCACGGTATCTGCTGGTGTTTTAGGAGTCTATCTGTTCCAGATTCCGGTTATTAACTTCTTAGGACTAAGACTTGGCCGATTCCCGTACAGCTTGCTTGGTAACGCTTTTGTACGAGGCATCTTTGTCTTTGTAGTTACACTTGTCGTAGTGATGGTATTTCAGTGGCTGATGAGGCAGGTCAAGCTGAAATTATCTGCTAAATAGCTTTTACTATGTCATCTGAGAAATTGAGTTGATATTAGAAATAATTTTAATATCAGATAAAATATGGTTTATATAAACTGAAGGAGTACAGAGATGAGCTCTTTTACGTTTTTTAAACATAAAAATTTTTCTAATAACGCGTCCGAAAATGTAATAAAAACGTCACATCTTCGCACGTTCAATCCCACTAGAATACTGGGCTTTTGTTTGCTTAGTTTAATCTTTGGATTTCCTTTTCCTGTGATTTTAATTCCTAGTGATGATGTTTATTGCAATGTGCCATTGGTTTCTTTTGTAATGTGCATTTTTGTTGCTTGTGTCTTTGATAAGGCTTATCGCATTCTCAATGGTGAGTCAGTTCAAAAAACAATAAAGAGCCTGTGTTTGTGTCTGGTCATTTGGTTGTTCTCAGCTCTATTTATTTACTGTTTAGCGTACATAGATTTGGGTTTTGGTGGAAAAATTGTCAATACAGGTATAGGTCTTTTCGTATTTATCTGCCTTAGTCGGATTGTGATTCGTTAATAAATAGACCTGCATAAAAATTTGAACTACCTCCCATTTCTTGGACATAAGAAATGGGAGGTAGTTCATATACGGGTGATTATGATTCTGCAGCGTGTTAACGCCGGCTTTTAGGCCTGGCGGACAAAATAGCGCAGCTTTGGTAGGTTCTGTTGAAGAATCGACATGTTTCTAATCAAGATAGCCAGGCAGTTAGGCGGTCGCACTACCTGATATGCATATCTATGCATAAACTTAACCTAATATGCTAGAAAATGAATAGCGTCATATAAGAAATTTAACTATCGATAAATTCTGTATCTACGGAACACATCTAAGTCGGATATTCTGCTCAAATGTGGGCATTTTACACACCTAATGACGATAATCTGCATGATTGAGGCAATTTCAGCGTCATGTATACGTCTTTTTAACAGATTATCCGACTTAGGTGTGTTTTG
>CALIAD010000060.1 GCA_938041635.1 uncultured Atopobium sp. | reverse complement strand
TCTACTTTATCGCAGACCCTGATGGCTGCTGGATTGAGATTCTGCCAGAGAAGTAAGCATGACAGATTACGGTTTACTTGCAAAACAGATTGTCTCGCTTGCCGAGGTTGATGCTCATTGGCTGCCGGTGTTGTCCAACGCTGCCGCCCTTCTGTGGGACGCGCTTGACGACATCAACTGGGCAGGGTTCTACCTGGTAGATCCTGTGACGGTGACGAGCGTGGAGCCGGACGCGGGTTCGGGCGTGGAGCAGGACGCGGACCCAAGCGCCCACGAGCCGCGCACTCCTGAGCTGCGCCTGGGACCGTTCCAGGGCAAAGTTGCTTGCGTGCGCATTCCCTTTGGTAAGGGAGTGTGTGGCACGGCTGCGGAAACAAAGACAAGTCAGCTGGTAGAGGACGTGCATCAGTTCCCGGGACATATTCCATGCGACTCTGCATCAAACTCTGAGGTGGTCGTTCCTATCGTCAAGGATAATAAGGTAGTTGGCGTGCTGGATATTGATAGTCCGAGCGTGGCTCGATTTACCCAGGAAGACCTCGCAGGTCTTGAGCAGGTGGTAAAAGCGCTTGAGAGCTGTGCGAATTTCTCGGACTTCTGTTAAATACGACTACAGAGTTAACATTTGGGTACACAAATCATGTACGGGCAGGTTTGCTCGTGCATGATTTTTATTTACACAGCATTCGCGGAGAGGTCTGCTTATGAAGAAAATTGTATTTATCATCGGTTCTGGCCGTAAGAATTCGTTCAATAAGACGCTGAGCCAGGTTGCGGCAAAGGCACTCGAAGGCAAGGCGGAGATTGAGGTCGTTGACGTTTTGGACGTCCCTCTGCTTAACCAGGACGAAGAATTCCCAGCTCCTGAAGGTGTCCAAAAAGTCAGGGACGCGGTTATGACCGCCGATGGCGTATGGCTCTTTACCCCAGAGTACAACTACAGCATCCCTGGTACCGTTAAGAACATCCTGGACTGGCTGAGTCGTCCGCTCACCTCCGATTATGAGAAGAAGTCCGAGACCGCCATTGCTGGCAAGGTTGTCACTGCAAGTGGCGTTGGCGGCCGAAACAAGACTGCAG
>CALIAD010000059.1 GCA_938041635.1 uncultured Atopobium sp. | reverse complement strand
CACTTCTTTTAAACACCTGAAATGCTTGCTTACACCACTTTTCGGGACACGACCTTCTATGACCATTAGAAAGTATCCTGACGGCGTTATTTACGAGTTTGATTCCCTTGATGAGCTTCGTCAGTTTGACCCAGCATTTATTGAGAACATCGATTCAAAGATTTTTGACAACATTGTCTCGGTTCTTCATTGCCAGAAGAAGGATATTCATGGTTTCTATCCTCTAAAACAGGGCCTTACCAATCTATCTGCTCACTTTATTGTGGGATATGGTGATGATGCTCAGGAGTATGTCTATAGACATCCTGGTGTTGGTACCGAGAAACTTGTTGATCGCGCAGCTGAAGAGGCTGGTTTTCGACTTGCTCGTGAGCTTGGCTTAGACAGCACCTTTATTTACGAGGACCAAAAAGAGGGCTGGAAGATTTCTAAGTTTGTGAAAAACGCTCAGAATCTTGATCCTCATAACCCTGAGCAGCTCAAGCGCGCAATGGAGATGGGTTATAAACTGCATCATAGCGGTGCCTCACTTGATCGTTCTTTTGACTTTGTTAACGAGGGACTTAATTACGAGAAGCTCCTGCTTGAAGAGGGTCCTATTGAGATTCCTGGCTACTATGAGCTTCGCGAGAAGGTCCTGCGCTTGAAGAAGTTTGCAGACGCAGATCAGTATCCAGTTGTTATTTCTCACAACGATTTCTTCTATCTGAATTTCTTGATTGATGAGGGTGGCAACTACAGCCTTATTGACTGGGAATATGCGGGAATGTCAGATGAGGCTAATGACTTTGGTACCTTCACAGTTTGCTGTGAGCTTACTGACGATGAGGCAAACGCTGCTATTAATTACTACTTTGGAAAAGAGGCTACTTTTGAGCAGCGCAGACACTTCTGGAGCTATGTAGTCTTTGCTGGTTGGTGTTGGTATTTGTGGTCTCTAGTCAAGGAAGCAGAGGGCGAGAACGTAGGCGAGTGGTTCTTTATTTACTATCGTTACGCTGCAAACAATATTGACCGTGTACTTTCTTGGTACGAAGAGAACCAGAACTAAGAGTAAAAGGGGAAATAATGCAATATGGTTTATTGAGCGGTATTCTTTGGGCAGTTGATACCGTTATCCTTGGTGTTGCTCTTGGTATGAGCCCCTATGTTGATTCCGCTCAGGCATCCTTTGCTAGTGCATTTATGCATGACTTTTTTGCTGCGGCTATTCGTCTTGTCATGATGGGACGTAAGGGTAGGCTGAGGGACACCCTTGAAGCTGCAAAAACTAAGAGCGGTCGCGTTGTTATGCTGGGTGCTCTTTTAGGAGGACCAATTGGTATGAGTGGTTATCTTGCTGCAATTAATGCCATTGGACCTGGTTACACCGCAGCTATTTCGGCTTTTTATCCAGCTGCGGGTTCACTTTTGGCATGGCTTCTGCTTAAAGAAAAAATGAATTTGAAGCAGGTCATTGCTCTTATCGTAGCTCTTGTCGGCGTCATGGTCATTGGCGTGTCCACCGCTGCCGGAGAAGGTAATGGAAACGTTCTTGTGGGCATCTTAGGCGTTATTGCCTGTGTCTTTGGTTGGGGCTCTGAGGCAGTTATCTTGGCTTGGGGCATGCAAGATGATGCTGTTGATAACGAGACTGCACTCCAGATCAGGGAAACCACCTCTGCGTTTGCATATGGTCTTATTATCCTGCCTCTCGCAGGCTCTGTAGAGTTTGCAAGCCAGGTTGCAGTAACACCAGCTAACGGCGTTGTCTTTATCGCAGCACTAGCAGGTACTGCTTCGTATCTCTTCTACTACAAGGCCATTGACGCTATTGGCGCTTCTCGCGGTATGGCCTTGAATATTTCTTACTCTGCTTGGTCAGTCTTTTTTGCGGCTCTTGCAGGTATTATTTTGCCAGCCATTATGCCAGAAGCAATTCCATCTCCTTTGACGGTAATTTGCTGCATTGTCATTATTGTGGGAACCGTTCTTTCAGCTACTCCAGACTGGAACGAGTTGCTCAAGAGAGATTAATTTGTTGCTGTAATTCTAGAGGTCTTACCAAAAAGCGAGTCATTCTGCGGTAAGAATGACTCGTTTTTGTTTGTCTAAAGTGTTTAGCTCTGTGTTTGCGGGAGCTATTTATGAAAAAAAGAAGCTCGTAACAAGATAGTAGTTACGAGCTTCTGATTTTAGATTTAAGGCTAACTAATCTGCACGGTATTTGTTCCCAGATAATAATCGCCCATTACCTTGCAAAGCGTGCGTGAAATATCTCGGGAAATATAAGAATTTGAAGCACCGTTTGCAATAGCTTGAGCAAACGTAATAAGCTCAAACCTAAAGCCTTCACCATCAAGTTGATAGAAGTAGCGCTTATTGTCTGCAGGATTTTCGTAGCGGATTTCAAAGTAATCTGTTTTCCACCAAGGCGCTGGTACATAGACATAAGCGTCAGTACCAGAGATAACCAACTCGCCTTCGGATTTAACACCGGTTGCTACTTTCATAGAAGCTACCGCACTTGGATAGACAAAATCTATCTTGGTAAATTCACCCTTGTGGACAAAGCCCTTCTCGCCACGGGTAATGATTTGTGAAGACGTATAGTCGGTGCCAAGAATTTGGAAGATGGGGAGAAGAGCGATTGGTCCCCATTCGCCCATGCCGCCCCAGTTGGCGCCTGTGATCGAATCATCAGTTTTGTTGTAGCGAAGAGAAGTGCAAGTCGCATCAACTGAGACAACCTTGCCAATTTTTCCACCTTTAACCAAAAGAACAAGTCGATGGAAGGCAGTCGAATAAGCCGTTTTAATGGCATCTTGAAGCACCAAACCACGCTCTTGTGCATAAGCTACTAGAGAATCGCCAGCCTCTGGTGTTAGAGCAAAGGGGGATTCACATAGGACATGCTTTCCCGCCTCAAGCGCCTGCCTGATTTGTTTCTCGTGAAGAGATGGATCAGATGCAATGACAACAGCATCAACTTTTTGTAGAAGATCGGAGATGTCAGAGGTTACAACAGGAAGCTCAGATAGCTCAGGAGTAAGCGTGGTGGTGTCGGGCGTAGCAATGCCTTCAATCTCCATACCGTTTACAAAACGAGCTTGCATCCTGTATTTATCAAGCCAAGAAGCGTCACCAATGAACCCAACAGAAAGTTTGCGCTCTTCGCTGCGGAGCTCCGTGCTTGAAATGCCTTTTGTCCGGTCAAGATACACTACTTTGCAGTAGTCAGAGAGGTAGTCAAACTTACCTTTCCAGTCTGAACCGATGGCAAAAATATCTGCGCCATAACGGCGGATATCATCAATTTTTTGACCTTCGTATTCTTCAACGATAATCTCGTCAGCAAGACCAGTCTCTCTGACGTTTTCAATTCGTTCAGAAAGGCTTTGCTTTACGTTGATTTTACCGCGAGCCATATCGTAGGCTTCAGCGGTAACGCCTACGATAAGATAGTCGCCCAGGTCTTTGGCGCGCTTGAGTAGGTTTGTGTGACCATAATGAAGCAGGTCAAAGGTGCCATAGGTGATTACCTTGGTCATGGTTACTCCCTGGTGGTTAAAAGACCTCTACGCTGAACGTCATGGATTGCTGCAACAAGAACGGCATTGTCACTTATCTCGTGAGCGCCAATGTGACCAACACGGAAAGAAGTGTCTGCGTTCTCTCCACCATTTGGACAAATCCACATGCCATATTCATCTTTAAGCACTTGGAAAAGCGTTTTTGCAGAGTAGCTACCTGATGACAGGAAGGTAACTGCATTTGAAGGAGATACCAGACGCATCTCAAACGGAAGACTTTGAGCGCGCTCGCGGAAATCTTTTGCAAGTGCTGCAATGCGTACATTTTCAGCATCAACGCCGCCAGTTTTAACAATGTTGCTCAGACGTTTATGGATTTGAAGAAGCGTTTGCACTGCAGGGGTAAAAGGTGTCTGACCGCGCTCTCCATTTTGGAGAAGCAAATTAAGGTCAAGATACATACATGGTGCTTTAATACCAGCAATCTTTTTAACTGCCTTAGGAGAAAGTACAATCGGAGAAATGCCTGGAGGGCAGGCAAGTGCTTTTTGAGAACCTGTAATCATGACATCTACGCCCAAAGTTGCCATATCAAATGGGTCTGCTAAGAACGAGCTGACGCAGTCCGCAATCCAGAATAGATTATTTGCTTTGCAGAATGTGGAAATAAGCTCTGCATCATACAAAATGCCCTGGGAAGTCTCGCCAAGATTGACGAGAAATGCGGTGTAGTCCTGATTTTGATAAGGCTCTAAATCGGCTGCGGTTAAAGGCGTGCCGTAGTTGAGCTTAATGACGGTATGAGGAATGTTATGCAGTTCAAGAAGCTGAACAAAACGGTGTCCAAAGCTACCACCATCAACTACAAGAGCTTTATCTTCTGCTGAGAGGGTGCCTGCAACAACGGTTTCCATTCCTGCAGTACCGGATCCAGTTACAAAGACCGCGCGAGAACCCTCTGGAGCTTTTGCCAACTCACAGAGCATCTGCTCATTCTCAAGCATGGTAGTTGAGAACTCTGGAGTTCTAAAGTAGGGGACATTAAGTGCACCGAGAGCACGAACATCATCTTCTGATTGAACAGGACCAACAGCAAAGTTCAGCATATTTCTCCAATGATTGCTATATTGTTTATATAAGTATACAACCTGCATTTATATATTTTCTTGTTGTCGCGTTTCTACGTTGTAATGACAAACTAGCCGTTACTTTTTTGTCCGTTCTTATAGGCCATATTAATAAGCTTGGCAACAGGAGTTGGCCAGAACTTTTTGAGCATTTCAAAATCTTCCTTTGCACGGCGATTGTCATGAATAAGATGACTGGTCTCAGAATCTTTATGAATACGGTGAAGCATCAGCACGCGGGTGTCGTATAAGAAATCTCCCTCGCGCTTGCTTATTGCTTCCCATGCTTCCCAATCCAAGTTAGAGCCAAATCCAGCCTTGAAAACAGGAGTTTCAAGGTTGGGAAGGATCAGCGTGGTACTTGGGCAGCAAATAGCACAACCTAACTCAAGTGCACGACGTTTGGCCCATGCCTTACCTGCATTTTCCGGTTTTGAGAGCGAGTGCAAGAGACGACGCTTTATCTTAAGCAGACGATTCTGAAGAACTTCTTCACCGTCGCGTAGCTCGCCATAATTAGTGAAATAAATGAGTGGACGAGAAGAGCTGTTTACACGTTTAAGCATGTACTCTGCATAGTTAGGTTTGTAAAGGTCATCTTGATGAGCAATGGTTACCAATGGAGTTGTGCAAACGCTTACAGCAAAATTCCAATCGCCAGCAATACCACCTGGGCCAAGATTGACATGCATTTGAATGTCGTATTTCTTGCAAAGAGACTTAATCAGATCATTTGGTGTTGAAGTAGCTAAAAGAATATTCGTAGATAGTGTTTGCTCCTTGAGCGAGAGAATGCACTCTTCTAGATAGGGACTCTCGCCATAAGCGCAAACAGCAAACGTGTGATCCTGAGGTGTATACATTGCTACATCCAATCGATTAGCTCCAATGTTTAGTATTATAGATACAGATGAGGTTCGATTTTACATATTAAAATTAATGTTTGGAGATTAAATTGAGCGTTGATGATTATAAAGAATACAAGAATCATGATGAATTGAGAAAAGTTCAACTTCTCTCTACACTTTTGATGGATGAGCTTGATAGAGTGTGTACTGAGCTAGGTATTTCATATCAGGCGTATGGCGGAACAGCAATTGGTGCCGTGAGGCATCAAGGTTTCATTCCTTGGGATGATGATATTGATATTTCAATGCTTCGAGAGGATTATGAAGTTTTATTGAAAGATGGTCCAAGACTTTTACGACCAGATTTTTGCATTCAAAATGGTAGAACGGATAATTTCTTTCCTGCGATGAATTCTAATTTATCTCTTAGAAATACTGTTTGTGTTCCAGATGATTTCTCGGATTGTCCATTTAAATATTCAATTTCAATTGGGATTTTTCCGTTTGATAAAATTCCCACAAGTCCAAAAATATTCAAATCAGTATTGCGTCGTACGTGGTTCTGGGGACGTCTTAATTTTCTTCTAGTAACTCCAACACCGCATATACCTTTGCATGGATGGAAAAGAAAAATAGCTTCTTTTGCATGTTATGTCATTCATTATATTTTACGAATTTTTCGTATTTCTTCTAAGTTTATCTTGTCAAAATGGGAAAAAGCTGCAAGGACTGCAGAAAAAGAAGATACAGATAGACGTACCTGTTTTGTTGAATCTGATCCAGAAAATTGGGAAATGGACCTTAAAGATTTATATCCAATGATTCGTGTGCCCTTTGAAGATATAACAACAATACTGCCTAATGCCTATGATAAATTGTTAACGAATGCATATGGTGCTTATATGGAGCTTCCTTCAATGTCTGAACGTAAAAATCATTATCCTAGTCAACTCGATTTTGGTAAGTGGAAAGACATAGACGTTACCAAAGGAAGTCGTCAGGCATTTGAAGACTTTGGCCAGAAAAACTAATTATGACTATTGATACTTCTGCTGAACAGCTGAAAAAAAACTACTTTTGGAATACGCTTGGCTCCTTGATGAACGCGGCTTCAACCGTGCTTATGCTGATGGTGGTCACACGTACCATGGGAGCTGCTGCTGGTGGTGTTTTCTCGCTTGCTTATGCTGTTGCACAGCAGCTGATGGTTATTGGTCATTTTGAGATTAGAACGTATCAGGTTACCGATACAGAAGAAGTATTCTCGTTTGGTGTGTATCTTGCTGCACGAATTATCACAACTGTTTTGATGGTTGCTGGAATTATTATTTTTACCCTGCAGTCTCAGGGATTGAGCTACGAGGGAGTGTTGTACGCCCTCATCGCATCACTGCGCTTATTTGATGTTGTAGAAGATGTTTTCCATGGTATGTTCCAGCAGCATGGTCGCTTAGATGTTGCTGGTAGGGCATTCTTTTATCGTGTACTTGCAACCGTTGTTGGTTTTGCAGTGGGTGTACTTCTTACAAAGAACTTGCTTGTTGGTGCGGCTCTTTCTTTTATTGCATCGCTGGTAGTTATGATTGCGCTTGTTATTCCTCCTACTAAGAAGATGGCAACGCTTAAGCCCACCTTTGACGTTAAGCAAATTACAAAGCTCTTGGTTACTACCGCTCCGTTGTTTGCTGGTTCATTCTTGCTGACGTACGTTGTTGGTGCACCTCGTTATGCGTTGGGAGGTCTGAGTGATCAAGCACTTCTTACGTTCTTTACGGCATTAGCTATGCCCGCTATGGTTATCAATCTTTTAAGTAACTTTGTCTTTAAGCCGCTGCTTACTCAGATGGCTGAATATTGGAATAATCAGCAAGACAAGCAGTTTGTGGGCCTGATTCTTAAGGGTTTTGCCGTAGTTGCTTTAGCTACTGCTGTTTCTATGGCGCTGGCTTGGCCGCTAGGCGCTCCAGTTCTTGGACTTTTGTATGGCCTTGATTTTGAGCCGTATAAACTAGAGTTGCTTATACTGCTTTTTGGCGGTTTGCTTAATGCGCTCACAGTTATTTTGTACTATGCCGTAGTAACCATGCGTAAGCAGGTTGCGGTGTTTGTCAGCTATGCTGCAGGTGCAGGTTTTGCTGCGCTTACCGGAGGGTGGTTTGTAGGCAGCTTTGGCATTATGGGAGCGTGCATGCTTTATGATGCTTCGCTTGCAATTCTTGCTCTGGTATTTGGAATCTTCTGCTTCTTGGGATTTAAAGACCAAAAGAAAAAGTCCGCTGCATAGGCGGACTTTTTAAATAAAGCGCAGGTAGATGAGCATGCTGCCAGGGGACCGACGCGTCGTTTACACGCGAGTGCGCTGGTTAAGATCAGTTACAAAATCAAGGTTTTTCTCGTCACGTGCATCTTTATCACGCAGAGCAAGCTCACTAGAAAGCTGCTCAACCTTATAGGTGAGCTTAGAGATTGCGCAAGACTGATGGAAAATCCTGATAAGCATCATCACAATAACCAGCAGCAAGACAAAGTTTGCAGGGCTCATAAAGCCAAAAAGCCCAGCAAAGAAATATGCAAGCTGGGGGATAAGCGCAAACAAAACAAGGATTCCTGCGGAAACAACCCAATATACAGAGTCGGAGATGCGAATCTTTGATTTACGAACGCTATTGATGACAATGCCCATGGCAAAAAGAGCACCAATAAGCAGCAGAATTCTGAGAACTAAAGTCATGGTGCCACCTTATCTAAACCACTGGAAGAGCAAAAGCGAGAGGCACGTGCGAGCCATATACATAATTGAGTTATAGAAGCTCAGATAGGACTCGCCACCCTGACGCTCACGCATCTCAGTTTCAATCTCGACAACCTTAGCTCCTCGACGCATCAGTAGCGAGATAGTGTCTGGCTCGGGGGAGAAGTCAAACGAGCGCGCATACGTTTCAATAAGACCACGATCGTACATACGCATGCCTGAGGTAGGGTCAGTAATGGTTTGACCAGTGCTTGTCTTGATAAGCCAAGAAATCAGCTTGGAGCCAATCTCTCGAGGAGAGTTTCCGCGAGCCTTGGTAACAAAACGAGAAGCAATAACAATGTTTGCTCCCTCGTTTACCATTGCCTGGGCCATAGGAGCGATGTACTCAGGTCTATGCTGACCATCGGAGTCAAACTGCACCACAGCGTCATAACCATGTTCTTTGGCGTAGCGCATACCAGCCCTAAAGCCTGCAGAAAGGCCTCCGTTAACAGGTAAATTGAGGTAGTTAAATCCACGCTCTTTACAGATATCCAGTGTGCGGTCAGCGGAGCCGTCGTTGATTACGATGTAATCAACTTGAGGAGCTACCTGACACAACTCTGTAATAGTTGAAGCAATGCAGGCTTCTTCGTTGTAAGCGGGAACGACTGCAAGAATTCTCACAAGCATCCTTTGAATTGCAAATTACACGTTAACTGCATGAATATCATAGCTCAAAAGATGTATTAATCTTGACTCGTATATAGTAGATTACCTAAAGAAATTGAAAGGTGAACGCTATGGAGTTTCCAAAAGAGCTTAAAAACCCTACTCAATCGGGCAATTTTACGTTTTATGACACCTCGATTGAAGGTGTAAAGGTTGTGGACGTAAAGCTGTACGGTGATGCTCGTGGTGGCTTTATGGAGACCTACCGTGAAGAAAACTTTGTTGCAGGTAGTATTGATACCTCGTTTGTTCAGGACAATCAGTCCTCATCCGTTCAAGGTGTGCTCCGCGGTCTTCATTTCCAGATTGAGCATCCGCAGGCAAAGCTTGTGCGCGTAATCTCCGGCACTGTTTTTGACGTTGCGGTTGACCTGCGAGAGGGAAGTCCAACCTGGGGTCAGTGGGAAGGCGTTGTTTTGTCCGCGGAGAATCGCAGACAGTTCTTTGTTCCTCGCGGCTTTGCCCACGGTTTCTTGGTACTCTCCGAGACTGCAGAGTTCTGCTACAAGTGTGACGACATCTATCACCCAGGTGATGAGGGCGGCATTATGTGGAACGATCCAGAGCTTGGCGTTGAGTGGCCAGCGTTTCTTGGCGAGAAAACCTTAGATCCTGCAAAGGTTATTCTTTCCGATAAAGACAAGATTCATCCAGCACTTTCTTCACTTAAGAAGTAACAAGCGCTGAAGGCAAGTTAGGTAGTATGAACGAACGTAATCGTCGTGAGCGAGAATCCACAGCTCACGAGCTTAATCGCATGAACGAGCCAGAGTGGACAGAGGAAGCTTCTGATAAAGAACTTTCGTCTTCGCCGCTCCCTCGTGCAACCCAGATGGAACTTCTCGCCCCAGCGGGAGGTCCTGCTCCATTTACCGCAGCTCTTGCTGGTGGTGCAGATGCTATTTACTGCGGCTTGGGCAACAACTTCAACGCCCGCCGCGGTGCGGACAACTTTGACGACGAGTCGTTTGCGCGTGCGTGCAGACAGGCTCATCTAGCTGGTGCTCGCGTGTACGTCACCGTTAACGTTGTTGTTAAGTGGGATGAGATGCAGCGGGTATTGCGCTTGATTCGCCGCGCGTGGACTCTTGGTGCAGACGCCTTTATCATCCAAGACTGGGGTCTTATGGCTCAGGTCAGACAAACCTGGCCAGAGATTGAATGCCACGTATCAACACAGGCAAACATCCACGATACGCGCGGTGTTGCTGCCTGCAAAAAGCTTGGCGTGGGTCGCGTTACGCTGTCCAGAGAGCTCACGAAAGAAGAGATTTCTACTATTTCCAAGCTTGGCGTTGAGCTGGAGTGTTTTGGTCACGGTGCCTTGTGCTTCTGCTATTCGGGCATCTGTCATATGTCATCTATGCGAGGAGACCGCTCTGCTAACCGCGGAGCCTGTGCTCAGCCGTGCCGCTTGCCGTATGAGCTGCTTAACTCTAAGCATGAAGTTGTCTCGATGGGCGGCATTGATAGGCTACTGTGCCCTAAGGATTACTGCACTATTGATGACGTGCCCGATATGATTGAGGCGGGTGTTGGCTCGCTTAAGATTGAAGGCCGCATGAAGGCGCCTGAGTACGTGTACTCGGTGGTGTCTTCGTATCGTCAGGCAATTGATGCTGCCGAGAAGGGCGTGGACAACCAAGCCGATGTGGCGCGTCGCCACCGCTTGCTTAAGCGCTCGTTTAACCGCGGTCTGACTAACGCGTACCTGCATGGTACTGCTGGCAACGAGATGATGAGCTATGAGCGCTCCAACAACCGCGGAGAGATTGTCGGTGAGGTTACCGGAGGGCGTCCACTTGAGGATGCTCTTGAGCGCAAGAGTGGCCTTAATGGTGGTCGTGTGAAGCTCCGCCGCTACAAGCAGGCGGATGTTGACCTTATTGCTCACGCTCCCATTGGCAAGAACGACTTGCTTGAAATTAGGCCGCTCGATGAGCCTGACAAGTTTTTGACCGCTCTTTGTCCTATTGACGTTGAGCCAGGTCAGACAGTTACGGTTCGCACTTCTCGCGTTATGCAGACCGGCTCTACGGTGCGCATTATCCGCTCTGAAGCTGCGCGCGTAGCTGCTGAGCAGATCTCTTCACTGGAATATCCTCGTAAACGAGCTGTTGACGTGGCTATTGTTGCCCGCATTGGCCAGTCCTTTACTGTGGCCCTTACTACCGCAGACGGTGTGGCAAGTGCGTCTGCCGAGGGCTTTGTGGTGGAGGAAGCACGCACCAAGGCGGTAACCTCTGACGAGCTTATTGAGCACGTTGGCCGCATGGGAACCTCGCCATTTGAGGCCGTAAGCTTTGATGTCCAGATGGACGATACGTGCGGCATGAGCTTTAGTGCTGTCCACAAGGTCCGCGCTGCGGCATGTGAGCAGCTCGAGGCCGCACTTCTTGAGGAGTACCAGGACCGCGAAGAGAAGATTGCCCCGCTTTCCCGTCTTGCCTATCAAAAGGAGCGAGAAGCCCAAGACAAAGAGAAGCTTTTTGCTTTTGATGAGGCGGCTGCAAAAACAAATGCATCGCAGGCAGAGGTCTGTGTTCTAGTTGAGACTCCCGAGCAGGCACGTGTTGCGCTCAAGGCGGGAGCAAATCGTCTGTATGCAACTACCGATGCGCTCGCAGAGACTTCGTGGCCAGAAGATCTTCTCGCCAAGGTGACCCCATGGCTTGATGAGGTATGTCGCGAGATTGACCATAATCGCTTGGATCCCTACGTCGCTGCAGGTAAGCCGATTGCCGTGGGAAACATCTCCGAGCTGGCGCTGGCCGTTGAACGCGGAGCCATCCCTGAGGTGCGCGAGTGCATTCCGGTCCACAACGATTACGCCCTGCAGGCGCTGGCTGACATGGGCGCAGAAGGCGTCTGGCTCAACTCCGAGCTGACTCTCCAAGAGATTTGCCACCTGGCGAGAAATGCCTCGATTTCTGTGGGTTATATGGTCAGTGGCCGTATTCGTACCATGACTACTGAGCACTGTATTTTGATGTCTACGGGCAAGTGCATCCACGATTGTGATGCCTGCAAACTTCGTCTTGAGGAGCACACGCTCAGAGGCATTGACAACGATTACATGCCGGTCAGGACTGATAGGCACGGTCGCTCTAAGATTTGGAGCCCTAAGCTCTTTGATGGCGTGCCCGAGATTGCCGAGATGCTCTCTGCCGGCGTGAAGCGCTTTATGGTAGACGCAACGCTTCTGAGCACGGAGCAGACACAGGAGGCTACCTCTCGCGTAGTTGCGGCGATTGCGGCAATAGCGTCGGGTGCATCATTGCCTGCACGTCTGAAAGATGCTTCAGTTGGACATCTTTTCTCGCCAATTGGATAGTGCAGAAATAAGTTTGGAATTTTGGGTAGGATACCCATGTTGTAAGTTATGGGCGCATCCGCGCTTGAAGAGTTTGAATAGGAGCAAACATGGCCATTAATCGTGACCTTTTGAATGCAACCCTTGATGTTATTCGCCAGAGCCTTCAGACCGATGGCGGCGACGTTGAGCTTATTGATGTAAGCGATGACGGCACCGTTACGCTTGAGATGACTGGTTCTTGCGCTGGCTGCCCAATGTCTGCATACGACATGTCTGAGGGTATTGAGCGTATCCTGATTGAGCACGTTCCTGGTGTAAAGCGCGTTCAGCCTGCAATGCTGTAAGTTATCGCTCGGCGTCAAAAGTGAACATTTGACGCTTATCGGTTGTGAGCTTCATGCGCATAAACGTGTTTTTTATGCAGAGAAGTTGTGGTGAACCATAATTGACCTGCGTAATTACAAAATTTATATATCACGTCCCGCACATTATTGTGTAGGGCGTGATATTTTATATAAACGGATAATTAGGTTTTCTGACTATACATTTGTATGACGTAAGAAAGGTGGACGTTGTGGTTCTTTCTGATCGCGACATTAAAGCCGAGATTGCTGCTGGTCGTATCGTTATTGAGCCTTTATGCGAGAAAAATGTGCAGCCTGCATCGGTTGACGTATGTCTTGGCTCAAACTTTAGAATTTTCCGCAATTCTACGCACACCTCAATTGATCCACTTGTAGCTCAAGAGGGTCTTACTGAGTCAATTGATGTTCCTGAGGGTGAAGTTTTTGTTCTTCACCCTGGTCAGTTTGCGCTTGGTACTACGCTTGAGCGCATTGCTATTCCTGACGATATCCTTGGCAAACTTGAAGGTAAGTCTACCTTGGGTCGCTTAGGTCTTATGATTCACTCAACTGCAGGTTATGTTGATCCAGGTTGGGACGGAGAGCTCACATTGGAGCTTTCTAATGTTGCTAACCTTCCAATCATTTTGCATCCTGGCATGAGGATTGGTCAGCTTTCCTTTGAGCGTATGAGCTCTCCTGTTGAGCGTCCTTATGGCTGCAAAGATCTTGGCAGCCATTATCAAGGTCAGCGCGGAGCAACTCCTTCGCATGTTCTTTCAAAGTAGTTTTAGTAAGTAGGACGTATTGTGTGGCTTGATGCTTTCTATCATTCATTAAACCCAGTAGCACTTTCTCTGGGTCCGCTGTCTATCAGATGGTATGGTCTGGCATATCTGGTGGGCTTTGTGCTTGCTGGCGTAGTTATGTATAGAACTGCTCAGCGCTGGAAACTTAACGTTACCCTTGATGACGTACTTAATTTGATGGTTGGCATCTCGTTTGGCGTTATTGTTGGTGCTCGTCTGTTCTACGTTATTTTCTACGGCGCTGGTTATTACGTGGCTCATCCACTTGATGCATTTGCCTTAAGTCAAGGTGGCATGAGCTTCCACGGTGGCCTTGTAGGCGCTGTTGTTGGCGGCTCTATTGTCTGTAAGGCATCGGGCCTCTCTATCCCTACCATCTGTGACCTGGGAGTTATTGGTGCGCCGCTTGGTCTTTTCTTTGGACGCTGCGCAAACTTCATTAACGGTGAGCTTTGGGGAAAGCCCACAGATCTGCCTTGGGGAGTAATGTTTGAGACAGGAGGAGCGGTCTATCGTCACCCTTCTCAGCTCTACGAAGCACTTCTCGAGGGTCTTGTGATGTTTGTCATTTTGTACGTCCTTTCTAGGAAGTATCCTCCTCGTCCACAAGGAACGTTCATTGGAACGTTTTTGATGCTCTATGGAATTTTTAGGTTCGTCGTGGAATTTGTTCGTGTTCCAGACGAGCAGCTTGGCTACCTTTTTGGCAGCTTTATTACCATGGGACAGTTGCTCAGTCTGCCTTTAGTTGTACTTGGAATTGTGGTGCTTGTTTTGGCAAGAAGGCTAAATTCACCACAAGTTGGAAGGAATTAGAAGCATGTTTAAAAAGGCGCTCAATAGCCTTTTCTCCATACTTTTAGTGTTTGCGCTCTTACCAGCTCCTGCATTCGCAGAAGCAGCGGGGGAGTTGACCACTACTGTTACTGCAACCTCCTCAGCAGAAACTGCTCTTACTGCTCAGGACAACGCTTCTGGTACGGAAGCTGCTTCTGGTACGGTAGAAGCTACAAGTGGTGCAACCACAACCTCTGAAGAGACAGGCCCTGGCGTTGCAGCAACCACAAATGAGACTGACTATCCACATAAAACGCTGGACCAGGCAGTAGAAACTCTGACTAATTCCTTCTATAAGCCAAAACCTCGCTATGGTGTAGATACTAACCTCAACACCATGGTTGCAGAAGAGCTGAGTCGCATTGGTGCTGGAGAGGTTAACGTTAGAGTGGCATCTGTTCAGATGTCTTCGACAGCCTCATATGCTCACGCAGGCATTTCTACTGATTTTGCGACTAATGGTTCTATTGAGTACTTCTGGATGGATGCGGCCGGTTTTACTAACCAGAGAAGCACTCTTACCCTCCGTCAGGCAAAAGTTACCTTTGATCTTTCCAAAGATGGCAAGAGCGTCCAATATACCTGCAATGTTTTAATTCCTTGGGATGAGGTAAAATCTCAGGCGCAACTTGCTGACGTATCTCAAAACCTTGCGCCATCATATGCGGCAGGACAGAATGAATCTTCAGTAACTTCAGACTTTACCCTTCCACATAAGCTTGTTTCCGCAGATGGAAACCAACTTTCATGGTCTAAGGTCACTTGGACTAGCTCAGATACCTCTGTCGTTCGCATTGATGGATATGGCACTGAGCCTTATAAGGCAACAGTTACCCGCGGTATTCGTGATAAGCAGGTAACGCTGACTGCAAATGTCTCTTTGAGCAGCTCAGACGCTCCTCAGACAAGCTATCAGAAAACTTTTACCATAACGGTTCCAGGTGATTCTTCGGCTATTGCCGATGCTCAGAATAATCTGTTAAGACGCATTAACAGACGTTTCTCGGCATCTAGCATTAAAGATGTGTATACCAATCACTCAATTGATGCTCAGGCTGTCACAGACGATCTTCAGATGCCTACACCAAAGAACTTTGGTTTGGATGGTAAACGCTATCAGTTTACCTACACGTCCTCTAATGACACCATTAGGTTTAATGGTTATCGAGCAACGGTGTATCAGCCTCTGCCTTCTGCGTCTGCGCAGCAGGTAGACATCACCCTGACTGTTACTGATAAGGAGAATCCTGAGGTAACAGTCTCTAAGACGCTAACGGTTACGGTAAGCCCTCTGAATCAAGCTGACATTGATGCGGAGCTTGCTTTGATGAATGAGTCAAAGGCTCATTTCTGGGATGCTCTTGCTACTCCTTCTGGTCAGCAGGATAAACAGGACAGCGTTTCTGAGTCTCTGGCCACGCCAAACAAGTTCTATCGAGCCGCAGACGGTTCTTTGACCTGGTCGTATGACGTAAACAATACCGATAAGACCGCAAGTGGTATTGTGCCTTCAGAGTTCCCAACATACGACCCAATGGGCCCTGCTGATCAGGCGCGCACGTACAGTTCTTCTCAGCCAACAATCATTCAGAACGAGAA
>CALIAD010000058.1 GCA_938041635.1 uncultured Atopobium sp. | reverse complement strand
GCACTTCTTTTAAACACCTGAAATGCTTGCTTACACCACTTTTCGGGACACGACCATTCAATGTATTGATGGCTACAAAATTACACTGTCTTATGCTTCATCGTATGATTTTAACCTTTTACTCCCCTTTTATAAAAAATAAGCAATCTACCTGCATAAATATAATAAATATGCAGGTAGATTAGGTAAAAATCCTTCTATACAGTCAAACGATATATAATAATTGTACATCCGAAAATCACAGTCTTAAGGAAACATACTATGGAAAAACAAGCACTCCTCGCCCAATGGCTTCATGAACAAGAAATTGCTCATATCAAGGGATGGGATTTCTCCCATATTAGGAACAGATATAAAAAAGAGGATGATCTTCCATGGGACTTTGGAAGTATCATCAAATCCTATCTACACGATACTGATTATCTATTAGATATGGAAACGGGTGGTGGAGAATTTCTTTTGTCTTTTCTCACCAATCCTAAACAGACTGCAGCAATTGAAGGTTATGCTCCAAACATCAAACTGTGTGAAGAGAGACTCCTTCCTTTAGGGATAGACTTTAAGGCAGCTGACGGAGGAGATGAGCTTCCGTTTGAAGATGATTACTTTGATCTTGTTACCAACAGACACGGTAAATACAACATACAAGAACTAAAAAGAATTCTTAAAAGTGGGGGTATGTTTCTTACGCAACAGGTTGGCGCTGAGAATGACAGGGACCTGGTAGAGCTTCTACTAGGAGATATCGAGCTTCCCTTTCCTAAAGCTTATTTAAGTATTGCCAGACAAGAATTCATAGATAATGGATTTGACATTATTGAGGAAGCTGAAGCCTATAGGCCAATAGAATTTTATGATGTAGGTGCTCTTGTTTGGTTTGCAAGAATCATTGACTGGGAGTTCCCATACTTTGAAGTCGAAAAATACCAAGAGAACCTCTTTAAAGCTCAGAAAATTATTGAACAAGATGGCGTAATCAAAGGAAAAATTCATCGATACTACTTTGTGGCGAGGAAAAAGTAATATATCAACGCAATTGACACTATGATTCCAATTAGAGACAGTATTGATTTGTTCTTCTCGACGTATTTAGAAGATGGGCTACAAAAAAAGTATCAGGCAACTATAGATTTTCGGAGACAACCATGAGAATTGAACATATCGCATTGTATGTAAACGATATAGAGGGTGCCCAACAGTTTTTTGTGAAGTACTTTGGGGCAACATCTAACGACGGCTATCATAATCCTCAAACGGATTTTCGCTCATACTTCCTTTCCTTCGATAAAGGCGCACGACTTGAAATCATGAACAAACCTAACATGTCAGATTTACCAAAAGCGATCAACCGCACGGGATACGCTCATATTGCATTTAGTATCGGAAGTAAAGAAAAGGTAGATACCCTCACTGCGGAGTTGAAAGCAGACGGCTATGAAGTCATCAGCGGACCAAGAACAACCGGAGATGGCTATTATGAAAGTTGCATTATTGCCCTTGAAGACAATCAAATTGAAATTACGGTTTAACTAAAAATTTGAATGGATAATATCGGATATGAAGAAAACAATTTGGGATTGGTATGCCCCGTTCTATCGCCAATCCATGCTTCCTGATAAAAAAGCATATCAATGGATGTACGATCGTATCTCACACGTTGTAAAAGACAAAACTGTTCTTGAAATTGCAACTGGACCAGGACTTATAGCAAAACATATTGCCTTTGTAGCAAAGAGCATTACTGCAACAGATTATTCTGCTGATATGATTAAAGAGGCTCAAAAGGATACATATCCAGAAAACCTCACCTTTGAAATTGCTGATGCTACTTGTCTCCCCTATGCAAATCAGTCTTTTGACGTTGTTGTTATTGCAAATGCGCTGCACATCATGGAACACTCGGACAAAGCCTTACAAGAGATAAGACGTGTCTTAAAAAATGGAGGCATGCTAATTGCTCCAAACTTTGTCAATCATACTGAAGTTAATACGTTCTGGAAATCTTTTCTAAAAATCGTCGGTGTTAGTTTTGAGCACCATTGGACAGAAGATACTTATCCTCAGTATCTTGAATCACAAGGATGGAAAATAGAATTTTCTAAAACTATTGTAGCTAGGCTCCCTCTATGTTATGTCGAATGCAGTCAAAAATAATATAGACCACTTATAAATAATGTATTCTTTTAATAAATTGTATCAATCAAATGCATGTTCTCTCAAAAGGATTCACCGTGGATGACAAGCTACAGATACAGCCCGGAACAGCACAAGAAACACTTATTATCCCACTTTATGCCCGAAAGAAATGTGGTGACAAGTTTCCTGAACTCTACGCAGACCCTGCAGCAACAGAAATTTGTAACAGATTAGATTATGATTTTTCAGAACTCAATAAGAAATATGACACAACGTTCTATGAATTTGGCGCACTTGAAGGTGCCATGCGACAGCTCGACATGATGTATGAAATAAACGATTACCTCAGAAACCATCCAAATGCCTCAATCGTATGTCTTGGGTGTGGACTCGATCTTGACAGCAGGAGATGTGGAAACCAACAAAACAAAATATTCAATGTGGACTTTCCAGATGTTATTGCCATGCGAGAAGAACTGGCAGGCACAAATCCAAGAGAAACCAACATTGTCTCCGACTTGACGGACCTCTCTTGGATGGATCAAGTTGATGCACGCAATGGCGCTGTTTTTTACGCAGCAGGCGTCTTTCACTATTTAAAAAAAGAAAACGTCAAAGCTATTGTCTTAAAAAATGACTGAACTTTTTCCTGGATGTAGACTCGTCTTTGATACGGTTGGAACTTTAGGCTACAAACTCATGATGAGAGTCATCCTAAAAAAGCATGGAATGAATAATTTTGGCAATCTGTTTTACACCAATAATTCAGTAAAAGATCTCTCCTCCTGGTCAGATAAGATTTCCGTTTCATCCAAAGGATACATGCTGGGTTATTACGATATGAAATTACCAACTATCAAAGGTATTCATCGTCTTCTGGCAAACATCGGAGACAATATAATGCACATGCAGATTGTTAAGATAGAATTGCTGTATTAAAAGTACTAAAAAGCTTAACAGGCTCAGGGAGTTACATGAATATTGCCCTTATAAAACCAAGCGAGAAAACCAAAGCACAGCTCTTTGACATGCTTGAAGAATGGACACAAGACATCGAGGCAAACCATACAAACTCTTCTCCACGAAGAATATTTCTGTATGACTATCATAATTTCGAACAGTATCTAGGTTTCTTAGAAACCAAAGAAAAAACCTCAGACGGAAGAGTTCCTAGTACGACCCTCTTTTGTTTTGACTTTGACAGAAATATCTTTGTTGGCGCAGTTGATATCCGTCATTATCTTAATGATGGTCTTCTTTTAAGTGGTGGACACATTGGAGATGGTATCCGTCCAAGTGAGAGAAGAAAAGGATATGCAACGGCAATGATTGCTCTTGCGCTCAAAGAATGCAAAAAATTAGGAATTGACCGTGTTTTAATGTGTTGCCGTAAAGATAATATTGGCTCGGCAAAGTCCATTATTAATAACGGTGGGATCTTAGAAAATGAAGTCTTTGATGAGGATGGTATTCTCACCCAAAGATATTGGATTACTCTTTAGAGGTTCTTCTCACTTGTCTACAAGGCTTGATATACATTGAAATGGATTTATTTATATATTCATATTCCCATATGAAACAAAGGAGAGCCTAATGATTCAAGATGAGCTCTTTGCACTTCAAGATACAGAATATGCCTCTTTTCAAAGTAAACTCATGCCCACTGTTCCAAAAGAATCAATTATTGGCGTGCGCGTTCCTCAACTCAGAAAGCTTGCAAAAAAACTTGGAAAAAGCAAAGAAGCTCAAGAGTTTCTTCTCGCCCTCCCGCATGACTACTACGACGAAAACATGCTGCATAGCCTACTTGTTTCCGAGATTAAAGACTTTGACGACTGTATCTTAGCGATTGATGCATTTCTTCCTTATGTCGATAACTGGGCCGTGTGTGACATCTTGTCGCCGCGGGTTTTCAAAAAGAATCGTACACGCCTTTTAACTGAAATTTCGAGCTGGGCATCTTCGAGTCATGTATATACCTGTCGCTTTGGTATAGAGATGCTTATGACCCATTTTCTTGATGAAGATTTTGACTCAAAATACCTTGAGATTCCTGCGCAAATTCACTCAGACGAATACTACGTTAACATGATGATTGCTTGGTTCTTTGCAACGGCTCTAGCCAAACAGTGGGATTCTACACTACCCTATCTTGAAACCAAAAAGCTGGACACGTGGGTATTTAATAAAACGATTCAAAAAGCATGCGAAAGTTATCGAATTACCAAAGAACAAAAAACTTATCTTAGAAGTTTGAAATAGTACTTTGAAAATAGCTGATATGGCTTTTTAGTAGGCTATCTAAATATTTAGGGGATCGAATAGCTCGATCCCCTATCAAATATCTATCAAATATGAAATAAGAATTTATCCTTCAACAGGCTGTCCAAGATATGAGGCTACAGAAGTTGCGGCAATGGCACCGTCTGCAGCTGCGGTAATAATCTGTCGTAGTGGCTTCTTATTGAGGTCACCTGCGGTAAAGAGACCAGGTGTTTTGGTGGCCATACGATCATCAGCAAGAACATATCCCTGCTCGTCAAGATCTACAAGATCTGTCAAAAGCTCAGTTGAAGGTACGCGACCAACCAAGACAAAGACGCCAAAGCTACCCTCATCAAAGGTCTCTGTGTGCTCTTCTCCCGTCTGGTTATTGCGGAATGTAATAGAGGTAAGCAAATCATTGCCATCAACTGCAGTAATGCTGGTCAAATAACGAATCTCTGTCTTAGGATTCTCCTCAAACTGCTTAATTGCAGTAGCGTTAGCTCTTAGGTGATCCTTGCGGACGATAAGGGTTACTTTGTCAGCAAAACGAGCCAGGAACTGAGACTCCTCTACAGCGGTGTTACCGCCGCCGATAACAAATACCTGCTTGCCGCGATAGAACATTCCGTCGCAGGTGGCGCAGTAAGAAACACCCTTGCCAGTGAACTTCTCTTCGTTGGCGAAGCCAGCGTGGCGAGGATTAGCGCCACCAGAAACAATGACAGCCTTTGCCTGATAAGTTCCCTCAGAAGTCTCCAGCGCAAAGAGGTTAGTCTCTGGATCCTTAACAATAGAAAGAACATTGGCCATGACAATCTCTGCGCCGAGGTCTGTAGCCTGCTTCTGAAGAGTATCGGTAATAGTGAAGCCATCAGTGTTTGGCATGCCAGGGTAATTCTCAACCTCAGTAGTGGTGATGACCTGGCCACCTACCGCCTGTTTCTCTAAAACAACAGTATCGAGAAGGGCGCGTTTTGCATAAATTGCTGCTGAAAGTCCTGCAGGACCACCGCCAACAATAACAAGGTCTTTAGTAATAACGTCTGCCATGATTGGCTCCAATCGTATAAATCGTAACTGGCTTTGTTATACCCTACTGGTGACAATCATTATCATTTATCTCTAAAAAATAGATTGCACACAATCTATTCACAAATAAAAAAGAAGCGCGTCAAGACCCCCATCTTGAACGCGCTCCCCTAATACTAAAAACTAGTTAGCAATGATGAAGTAAGCAACAAACGCAAGAGTTGCAACCCACATCAGAGGCTTAACCTTCTTAACGTTACCAGTAACAAGAGCAACAACAACATAGAAGATGAAGCCAAAGCCAATGCCGTCAGAGATTGAGTAAGTCATTGGAATACCAGCGATAACCATGAATGCTGGGAAGCCCTCAAGAAGATCGTTCCAATCAATCTCGGTAACCTCAGACATCATCAGGAAGCCAACAAGAACCAGTGCACCACAAGTTGCTGCAGAGCTGACGATAGAAATGAGAGGTGCAATGAATGCTGCTGCAATAAAGAGCAGTCCGGTGAAAATAGAAGAAAGACCAGTACGACCGCCGTCAGCAGCGCCGGATGCGGACTCGATGAATGTGGTAATAGAAGAAGCACCAAAGAAACCACCTGCAGCTGCAGCAGCAGAGTCAACAATGAGGATCTGCTTGATGTCCTTAACGTTGCCGTCCTCAGTGAGGAAGTCTCCCTGCTTAGCAATAGCCATAGCAGAGCCCATGGTGTCGAAGAAGTCGGACATCATCAAAGAGAATGCAAAGACGAGAAGAACTGGCGTTGTCAGTGCCTTAACAATACCCATAACACCAGCACTATCGGTCAAGAATGGTGCGCCAAAGGTAGAGAAATCAAGGCCAGAAACAATGCCTGTAGGGCTTGCGGTAACACCAAGAGGAATACCAGCAAGTACGGCAAGAATAATGCCGATAAGCAGGGAGCCCTTAACACGAGCAGAGTAAAGAACAACTGTTGCAACAATGGAAATTACACCAACGATAAAGGTTGGAGAGAAGATATCACCAAGAGCAACAAGTGTGGACTCATTAGCAACGATAATACCGCTGTTCTTGAGACCAATCATGGCAATAAAAAGACCTAGGCCAACAGAGATTGCGTGGCGTAGGTTTACAGGGATTGCATCCATGATTGCTTCACGAAGGCCGCAGAGAACTAAAAGAAGAATAGCAATTCCTTCAATGAAGATAACTGCCATTGATGCGTGCCAATCTCCACCAGTAATTGGAGTAAGAGAGAAGGCTACAACAGCGTTTACACCCATACCAGATGCGCAAGCAAGTGGACGGTTAGAGAACAGACCCATCAAAATGGTCATGATGCCACCACCAAGACAGGTAGCAGTAATAGCTGCCGAAACTGGAACTCCTGCAGCAGCAAGAAGAGCTGGGTTTACTGCAATAATGTATGCCATTGCGAGGAATGTAGTAATTCCAGCCCTAAACTCTTGAGCGGGATTACTGCCACGCTCAGCTACCTTAAAGAACTTCTCCATTAAGCTCTTCCTTCCTAAAGAGGCTTTTCCTTTATGCAAGCGCTGAAGCGCTTATCACCAAAATAAAAAATTATTGAACGCCGCTTGAACCAAAACCACCTGTACCGCGATCAGTCTGATCAAGCTCATCAACTTCAATAAGCTCTACAACAGGGACCTGTTGGATCACAAGCTGCGCGATACGCTCACCACGCTCAATGTGAATAGTTTCTTTGCTATCAAGGTTAATGGCACAAACCTTAAGCTCACCGCGATAATGAGCATCAATGAGGCCTGGAGTATTTGCCATAGAAAGGCCCTTTTTAAGTGCGAGACCGCTTCTAGGCTGAACAAATCCTGCATATCCATCAGGAATTGCGATAGCTAAACCGGTGGAAATAAGTTTGCGCTCAAAAGGAGCAAGATCAACATCTTCAGCACTTCTAAGATCTAATCCAGCGTCTCCTGTATAGGCGTACGAAGGTAGTTCAACAGTAGGATCAAGGCGTTTAATAGGTAGCTGGATGTCAAAATTGCTCATTAATTCAGGCTCCTTAATTCTGCGCTAAATTCATCAACATCTTTGAAGTCTCTATAGACAGAAGCAAACCTAATGTATGCAACTTTATCGAGCATAACTAGGTTTTTAAGCACAATGCTTCCAAGGTCTTCAGATTTAATCTCGTATTGACCCTTATCTCTAATCTGAGACTCAATACCATCAATAAAATGATCAAGAGAAGCAACAGAGATATCTCTCTTTACTGTTGCAGCAACAAGACCTCTCATAAGCTTCTGTCTATCGAAAGGCTCCTTGTGACCGTCTTTCTTAACAACGGTGATAGGAATCTCTTCTAAGCGCTCATAGGTTGTAAAACGAAACTTACAGGACATGCACTCGCGACGCCTTCTAATGGCATCGTTATTCTCAGATGAGCGAGAATCAATAACCTTTGACTCTTCGTGACCGCATTTTGGACAACGCATGGAATCCCCTTTTTTCGTATAAAAGGAAGATACCATTTTACGCAGGTATTAACTGCTATCAACACAGAATTCTGAGAGAAATTTACATAAATATTTACTATTTAGATACAGAAGGAATCTCTAAGGTTTGTCCAGCTCTTAAAAGAGAGGAATCGAGATTATTTCTTTCTCTAATCCAACTTACTTGCTGCTCTGTGGAGACGCCCTCAATAGGGTTGCTCTCTGCAATTGACCACAACGTATCATTGCTCTGAACGGTAATTGTTTGTGAAGCGCTATCCATTACAGATGTTGCAAATGAATTAAGAGCAGTTGTACGAAGGAAAGAAATCGCAAACATCAGAATAAATGATGCGGTAACAATAAGACCTGCAATAAAAGCCTCTTTGTTAGTCAGCGTCTTTACGTAAGAGACTTCCTCACGCTGAGGTGCAACGGAACCCTTCTTTGCGCCGCCTTCAATAACCTTAAATGCAGGCTTATAAGAAGCAAGTGCTGAAGTACCGTTAACCTGATACATCTTTGACTGATACATACGCCTCATATCATTTCCTTCCGTAATAGTTTTTACGGAACTAGTTATATCTAATACACCGGACAAAAAGTCATGTCCGAACGTTTGTACTAATAATATGTAGTACATTTGTTCGTGTCAAGAAAAAATAGAACATTCGTTTGATTAATTTTTAGAACACGTGTATTATTACTAAAAAGAAAAAGGAGGCTCATATGCCAAAGGGCAAACTCAGCAAGCGTCAGGCAGCAATTTATGAATACATCTGTTCATACACAGATCAACACGGCTATCCCCCTTCAGTAAGAGAGATTGGTGCTGCTGTTAATCTTGCATCTCCTTCAACTGTCCATATGCATCTAAAGGTTCTGGAGCAGTTTGGCCTTATTGATAGAGACCCAAAGAAGCCTCGTACTATGAAGATTGTTCCCCAGGCTTCTAGCACTTCTGACGCAGCAAAGCTCGCTCCAGTAACGCAAGATGTAGCTAATAATGTCATTAGTCTTCCTCTTGTAGGACGTGTTGCTGCAGGCACACCTATTCTTGCTGAGCAAAACGTTGAGGAATCTCTATCTCTTCCAACAAGCATTGTTGGAGATTCAAGCTCTTTCATTCTTCGCGTACGTGGAGAATCAATGATTAACGCTGGTATTTTTGATGGCGATTATATTGTTGTAAAAGAGCAGCAAGATGCCCATGACGGAGAAATCGTTGTTGCTCTCATTGATGACTCTGCGACTGTTAAGACATTCTATAGAGAAAATAATCGTATTCGTCTTCAGCCAGAAAACGATTTTATGGAGCCAATCTACGTACAGAATCCTGTCATTTTAGGTAGGGTTACTGCACTTATTAGATCAATTTCATAGTCACAGTATGGGTGTGGAATTAGAACAATCCAAAGGTAGAGTAGCTTTCTTTGATACTATTCGAGGAATCTCAGTGGTATCAATGATTCTGTTTCACTTTACCTATGATTTGTTCTTTATTTCGCACGTTAAGCTTACGTGGTTTACACCTCTGCTTATGCAAATCTGGATACCATCAATCTCATATCCTTTTATTTTTATTGCTGGTTGTATGTGCGCCTTCTCTAAAGATTCTTTTAAGCGTACAGGAATTTATGGCCTTGTAGCCTTAGCAATATTTGCAGCAACTACCTTTGCAAAAGTTGATACTCCCATTACGTTTGGAATCTTCTTTTGTATGGCCTCATGCACCCTGGTAGAAGCTCTTATTTCACGTTTCGCTGTTCCACCAAAAGGATATGCAGCAGCAATTCTTTTGCTTTTAATTTTTGTCGTTTGTATTCCAATTTATACAGGACACATTGGTATCGGGAACATGGTTTTCTCGTTACCTAAAGAGTTATACCAAACACCATATTTAGCCTGGGCTGGATTTCCCTCTCCATCTTTTTCATCAGGAGATTACTACCCATTACTCCCCTATTTGTTCTTGTATTTAAGTGGTGCTGCTTTTAACAGACAGTTTAAAGAAGCTGGATATCCCAACTGGATGAAAAGGTTCTCTCTTCCCCTCATAACAGAGATGGGAAGACATTCACTTCTCATTTACCTTTTACATCAACCAATTTTGCTGCTTATTGCCTTATTCGTCAGTCAGAATATCGTCTTCTGACACCACATACGGCTCTAAAAGTGCCTGCATATACGTGTCGGCTTTAACTGACAGCAAAAGACCTTCAGCAACATATTGCTCGTGCAAAAGCTGACATCTCTCATGAACAGACTTAACTAGAGCGCCTTTGTTGAACGGAATAAGTGCACTAACCACCTTGTCGCCGGCGCTAGCTATTTCTTGAATCTTGTGGAGAAGGCCGTTAATGCACATACCTTCCTGAGCAGAAATAAATACAGCTTCTGGATAGAGCGCTCTGAGCATTTGAAGCTCTTGGTCATCAAGTAGGTCTACCTTGTTTAATACAAGAATCTGATCGCTTTTATCGGCCTCAATGTCTTTCAAAATACTACGAACAACTGCTATTTCTTTAGAAAGATTCTTATCAGTTGCATCAGCAACAAGCAGCAGAAGATCAGCTTCTTGAGCTTCAACCAGCGTAGACTTAAACGACTCAATCAGATTAGTTGGGAGCTTTTGAATAAATCCAACAGTATCGGTAAGAACAATCTTTCTGCCTTCATCAAGAGAAAGTGCTCTGGTAGTTGGATCAAGAGTTGCAAAGAGTTCATCTTTTGCATATACATCCGCGCCTGTGAGTTGATTCAGAAGTGTTGACTTACCAGCATTGGTATAACCAACAAGAGATACGCTAAACGTTCCAGAATTCCACCTGGACTTAGACTGAACTTCTCGCCTTTGGCTGAGCTGCTTAAGTTCATTTTTAAGGGTTGAAATGCGCTTTCTAATAAGGCGACGGTCAACCTCAAGCTGGCTCTCGCCCTGGCCAAATCGGCTACCAATGCCACCACGAGTTTGCTCGCCTACCAGGTGACTCCACATACCACGAAGCCTTGGAAGTACGTACTGGAGCTGTGCAAGCTGCACCTGAAGTCGTCCTTCTTTAGTACGCGCGTGAATACCAAAAATATCAAGAATGAGCGCTGTACGATCAATGACTTTAACCGGTTCGCCAAGTAATTTTTCTAAATTAGATTGCTGAGAAGGCGTGAGCTCATCATCAAAGATGACAACGTCAGTATTGGTGTTTCTTACTAGGGAGACAAGCTCCTCAGTTTTACCCTTGCCAATGAATGTTTTGGGGATAGGTGCATCAAGTTTTTGCGTAAGACGCATAAAGACTTCAGCGCCGTCAGTTTGCGTCAGACGCTCAAGCTCGTCCATTGATTCTTCAAGCGACCAATCGCTTTTACCGCAATCAACGCCTACAAGAATTGCTCGTTCGACTTTAGGAGCAGTTGAAAATGGAACAAAACGACCCATAGACTCCCCATCTAAGACAAGGTAAATACGTTAGTTTTTGATGTGTCCTACTGGCATTGTACGTCAGCATGCTGCGCAAGAATCAGCTCGAGCACATCTTCAGGCGTGAGTTGGTTCATATCAAGCCACCTAACTCGACCGTCCCGTTTAAGCCAAGAAATCTGACGCTTAGCATACTGCCTGGTGTGCTGCTTAATAAGCTCACGCGTTTGTTCAAGCGACTGTTCGCCAGCAAAATATGCAAAGAACTCTTTGTAGCCAATTGCCTGACCGGCCGTACAATTTTCAGAGAGACCGGACTCAATAAGCGCTTGAACCTCTTCAACAAGCCCTTGCTCAAACATAAGGTCAACTCGGAGGTTTATTCGATCATAAAGACGCTGACGGTCCATCGTAAGACCCCATATCTGGGCGTCAAAGTACGGTGTATGAGCCTTTAGGCCCTCATGATGAGTAGCATACGACTTGCCCTCTTCCAAGAGCTCTAAAGCCCTTACAACGCGTCGTACGTTATTTGGATGGATAAGCTCTGCACTTGCTGCATCTTTTGTGGCGAGAAGTTCGTGCAAGCCCTCAGCACCAAGCTCTTCTGCAAGCTTTTCATAACGAGTACGTACAGGAGACTCGATTGACCCTGAGGGAAACTCCATCTGGTCGATAATCGAATCAAGATAAAGACCCGTTCCGCCACAGAATACAGGTGTTTTACCAGCTCTAATAAGCTTATGAGCTTCTTCACGGGCTGCCGCCTGAAACATCTGTACCGAATATTCTTCTGAAATGTTGGCGCAATCTACCATCAAAAGAGGAACTTCTCGCTCCTCAACGGGAGTTTTAGCAGTGCCAATATCCATGCCACGATAGACCTGCATTGCGTCAACAGAAATGACAGAGGTCTCAAGCTTCTTGGCAACGAGCTCGGACAATGAGCTTTTGCCCGAAGCCGTGGGACCTACAATGCAGATAACCGAGCCATGAGAACTCATCGTGGATCAGACTCCATGGTTCCGCGCAAATACCAGGTACGAGCCTCATCAATATGAACATCAACAATTTTGCCGATAAGGTCTTCCGGCGTATAGCCCTCTGGCAAATTGAAGTGCACAGTTTGGTTCTTCTCGCTGTGTCCAACCATGACAGAATCGTCACGCTTGGAAGTGCCTTCAACAAGAACTGCCTGTGTAGTATTCAAATCTATCTGGTTAGCGTCATGCGCCTGCTGAGCCACAAGCTCGGCAAGTCTGTCAAAGCGCTCCTGGATAACCTCGTGAGGCGTATTGTCTTCATATTTTGCCGCAGGAGTGCCTGGACGCTTAGAGTAAATGAAGGTGTACGCAGAAGAGTAACCAGCCTCTTTGACCAAAGAAAGCGTATCTTCAAAGTCTTCCTCGGTCTCTCCTGGGAAGCCAACGATAATATCAGTTGAAAGCGCCAGTCCTGGAATAGCCGAACGCAGGCGAGAAACCACGTCCAAGTACTCTTCTCGTGTATAACTGCGGTTCATCTTTTTGAGAACGCGCGTAGATCCGCTTTGAACCGCAAGATGAAGGTGAGGCATGACAGCTGGCGTTTCCTTCATAGCCGCAATAGTCTCATCAGTAAGATCTTTTGGATTCGATGAAGTGAAACGGATTCGCTCAACGCCCGTCTGACCAACCGCGCGCAAAAGCTCTGCAAAACGAGGCTTACCGTAGAGATCGCGACCATATGAGTTAACATTTTGGCCAAGAAGGGTAATCTCGCGAACACCATCTGCGACAAGGCGCTCGCACTCACCAATAACAGCCTCAAAGGTACGGCTGCGCTCGCGGCCACGAACGTAAGGAACAATGCAATACGTGCAGAAGTTATTGCAGCCAGTCATGATAGGCACCCAAGCGTGATATTGCTGAGCGCGGTTACTTGGCAGATCTGTGGAGAAGCCCTTGCCTTCCTCAGAAGTGTCTACAGCAACACGGTCATTCTCGCCCCTAAATGCGCTGGTGAGAAGTGCAGGCAGGCTTGCAAGAGCGCTGGTACCAAACACAACGTCAACGGCTGGAACCTTTTCACGGAGCTTCTCGCCATCGCGCTGTGCAATGCAACCACCAATAGCAACAATACGCTTGCCTGATGGAGGCGTTGGAGCGCTGACCATCGCAGAAGCCTGACCATAAAGACGCTGATCGGCGTTCTCGCGAACGCTGCAGGTCATAAAGATGACAATATCCGCGTCATCAGTATCTGAAACCTCATTGCAGCCACAAGCCTCAAGCAGACCAGAGACACGCTCTGTATCGTGCAAGTTCATTTGGCAGCCAAAAGTTTTTATGTGATACGTTTTTCCTACGAGCTCGGAATTTTCAATCATGCTTAAAGTACCTCGTCATACTCAGTGGGACTAACAGCTGGCGTCTGCGCATCAGGAGCAGACAATGTGTGGACATAAATGGCAATTTTTATTGCAGTTCTACTCTCCCCTGCAATTTCAATATCAGAAAACGTTGGAGCGCAGGTAATGTCCAATCCACACGGAATCAAGAATCCGCGGGCAATGGCAACAGCCTTGATGCCCTGGTTGACAGCACCCGCACCAATACACTGGAGCATAACAGGCTCGTTATCTTTAACCAGTCCTGCAATAGCTCCTGCTACAGAAGCTGGTGAAGACTTACTTGAAACTTTAAGCAAACCCATGAGTGCTCCAATTATTGTGCGTTTGTTCTACTCTTGCGACTCAATATCAAAAGTCACAACAATCTTGTTTTTACTTACACGAACACGAGGCTCAGTTGTCAAAGAAACGTAGTATTTCTCGGACAACTCAGCAAAACTCTGCTCCATTTTGCGAGAAAAGCTGCTGATATCAGCCTTACTCATCTTGAGGCCTCGATGATCTTTCATCAGATCAACTTCGCGAGAAACCCCTTCAGGTTCAGCTGAATGACTGACCTGCGCATACACACTACGCAAAGGTTTAATCTGCTCAGCAATAATTCTATGAGCGGTTCTATCTGACATAGAAAGACCAAGAGACGTACAAACTTGAGAAAGCTCTGTTGCGTCTGCTGCAGCCCTGAAGCGCTCAAGAACAGGAACGTTCTCAAAGCCTTCAACAAACAGCAGGTCAGCAATATCAAGGGTCTGAGCAATCCTACGTCGAGCAGTAGCTGCAATCTCTGCAGCGGAACCCAGCATTACCTCGCATGAACCTTTAACTTCAAGCGCAAAGTCACAGCAGGTACGAATAATGTTATGAGGACCTTTAACAGTTGTTTTAAGTCCATCCTCATTCAAACCACAGGTTGGCCAAGTAGATTGGTCTACTCGCTCAGAAATTTTAGTGGTATCCACCACAACTTGAATAGCAGAACCAAGTCCCGGAGCTGAAGCAACAACCTGAGCTGATTCACAGTTTTCTTTGATGGAATAAAGGGCCATGCCACGACCATGGATTCCCCAACGGTCCATGTGCATACTCTCAAGCTTAGAGGTAACACGAGCTTCAAAAATCTTCTCTTGCATGTCTTTTGGAATGCCCTGACCATCATCGAGAATAGTGATAGTTCTTAGCGCGCCCTCTTTTGAGGTTGCTACATAAATATGACGAGCACCAGCATCGCGAGAATTTCTCAAGAGCTCGATAACAATATCTTCTACTGAACGAATATCATGCTTTGCCTGCCTACGCTCAGCTTCTGCTACGCGTAAACGAACGTACCCCGCGCCGAGGGATTCCTCGACACGGAGTGCGCGCTCACCTCCCATGGAGGCAACAAAACCTGTTAAGTCAGTAGAAGTGGCTGCCATAGATTACTTAGCAACGTCCACAGCACGAGATTCACGAATAACAACAACGCGAACCTGTCCTGGGTATTCCATCTCATCCTCAATTTGCTTAGCAATATCGTGAGCAAGGACAGTTGCCTCGGAATCGCTAATCATCTGAGGCTCAACCATTACGTGAAGCTCACGGCCAGCCTGCATTGCATACGTACGCTCAACGCCCTCATGTGCGTTAGAGATAGCCTCAAGCTTCTCAAGGCGCTTGATGTAGTTCTCAGCGGACTCACGACGAGCACCAGGACGTGCAGCAGAAATAGCATCTGCAGCCATAACAAGCATGTCAAGCACGGTGTTTGGCTCAATATCTGCGTGGTGAGCCTCAATAGCGTGAACAATCTCTGGGCGCTCACCATAACGACGAGCAAGATCTGCACCAATTACAGCATGTGGACCCTCAACCTCGTGATCAATTGCCTTACCAAGGTCATGAAGCAGACCAGCACGCTTTGCTGGAGCAGGCTCAAGACCAAGCTCTTCAGCCATAATGCCGCAAAGTACTGCAACCTGAACAGAGTGAGCAAGAACATTCTGACCGTAAGAAGTACGGTAGCGAAGCTTACCAAGAGTCTTTACGATCTCTGGATGAAGATCATGAATACCACAATCAAATGCAGCCTGTTCGCCAGCCTCAAGAACACGCTCGTTAACAAGGGCTTCAGCCTTCTTGTAGAGCTCCTCAATGCGTGCTGGATGAATACGACCGTCTGCAATGAGGTTCTCAAGTGCAACACGAGCGGTCTCACGGCGGACTGGATCAAAACTTGAAAGGACTACAGTCTCTGGGGTGTCATCAATAACAAGAGAAACGCCAGATACCTGCTCAAATGTACGAATGTTACGACCCTCACGACCAATAATCCTACCCTTTAGGTCATCGGATGGGATATGAACGGAAGTAACGGTAATCTCAGAAGCCTGATCTGCAGCAACACGCTGAATAGCGGTAGAAATAATCTCACGGGCGGTTTTATCAGCCTGTACACGAACGCGCTGCTCAGACTCACGAAGAATCATAGCCTCATCGCGAACGCTTTCTGAACGAACGCGAGCCAAAAGCTCATCGTGAGCCTCATCTTTTGTAAGAGCTGCAATGCGCTCAAGCTCTTGAGACTGCTGAGAAACAAGAGAGTCCAAATCATTCTTACGACGATCAAGCTGACCCTGAAGGCTGGAGAGCTGATGCTCACGCTTCTCTAGTGCGTCAGTGCGATGGTCAAGAGACTCTTCACGCTGAAGAATACGATTCTCCATGCTACGGAGCTCACTCTTACGCTTCTTCTCTTCTGCCTCTGCTGCCTGCTTAAGCTGAAGAACTTCTTCCTTAGCCTCAAGAACAGCCTCTTTTTTAACAGTTTCTGCCTGACGAGCTGCTTCAGAAGCAATGCGATCTGCATTAGTTTGAGCATCTTTTAACTGCTGCTCTGCAGTTTTAATCTTTGAATTACTAATGTTAGAGAGCACGCCGTATGCAAGGCCTACTCCCACAAGAAGGCAAATAATGCCTACTGCTGCTAATTCCATACCTACTCCTCAAATGGCGATTACAAAAGTGTTCAGGAGACTTTAGACACAACAGTATCTAAAGAACCCGCCATGAGCAGGGTTCATTGGCTGGTCATGCCACATGCAGAGATAGATCAAGTGTATGAGATACCTACTGTATACGTGACGCTGGTTGCCCAGCGGAAATGAGACTTTTCACGGCATATTTATCGTATAGAGCATTGTAACTTTTGTCAATAAATAGCAGGTAGGAAAAGTAAAACACACCAATACAACAGACTTATAAGCTAAGCAAATGTAATCACTCAGATGGAGCGTTCTCGTCTAAAATCTTTTTAGCAACTGATGAAGCTATAGAAAATGAGTATCCCTTAGTTGCCAGAAACCTCACCAGTTTCTCATAATCATTTTTTCCGGATAGATGTTTTCTTTGAGCTAAAGAATACGCAACTTCAAATTCATCTACATCAGAAAAATATGCGTCAGGCCATCCAGAGAGCGTCTCAACCTCAATTCCCTTTTTAGAAATCTCAGTTTTAATTTTAAGAGGACCCCAACCTTGAGAGATTTTAGACCGTATATAGACATCTGCGAAGCGACTGTCATTAACTAAGCCAACTTCAACAGCTCTCTGCACTGCAGCATCTCTGACATTCTTCTGATAACCATCAAGCATGAGTTTTTTCTGAAGCTCTGCTGTAGAGTAATCCCTTTTTACAATCAAAGCCTCAATGCGAGTTTTAATACACTGAGTTGAAATCTCTTTAACCTCATACAAAAACTCATTGCGAGAAGAAGGCGTAAAAACACCATCTTTCTCTTTACTCAAAAGAGCTCGAGCTACTGTTGGAGGAACAAAGAATTCCTCTGTTCCTCCAACTTCAGTTTCTAAAATAATCTTTGCCTTGGGCTTTGCTTGACCAAGAACTGCTTGTTTCTTTTGCGGAAGCTCAATTGTCCAAGAAATCTCTGACATTATTCAGCAGAATCTTCCGTTGCAACTGGAGTACCAACTTCGGAATCTTCATCAAATACAAGACCACAAGCAACTCGTACTTTGTGATCAATTTCTTCCATAAGGTCTGGATTGGCCGTAAGGAAAGCTTTAGCTGCTTCTCTACCCTGACCAAGACGCTCGCCCTCATAGGTGAACCAAGCACCAGACTTGTTAACAATCTCAAAGTCAACAGCCATATCAAGAATGGAGCCTTCTTTAGAGATGCCCTGACCATACATAATGTCAAACTCAGCAACCTTAAAAGGTGGAGCAACCTTGTTCTTTACAACCTTAACTCGAACACGGTTACCAACGTTTTCTCCATTAACCTTAATGCTGTCAACGCGGCGAATGTCCATGCGGACAGTGGAGAAGAACTTAAGAGCCCTACCACCAGAAGTGGTCTCTGGGCTACCAAACATAACGCCAATCTTCTCTCTTAGCTGGTTAATGAAGATACAGAGCGTATTAGACTTTGAAAGAGAGCCGGCTAATTTACGGAGAGCCTGACTCATAAGACGGGCCTGAAGACCAACGCTAGAATCGCCGATTTCTCCCTCAATCTCTGCACGAGGAACAAGAGCAGCAACGGAGTCTACAACCACAACATCAATTGCGCCTGAGCGAACAAGCATGTCACAGATCTCTAGAGCCTGCTCACCAGTATCTGGCTGAGAAATTAAAACATCGTCAATATCAACGCCAATACGAGCCGCATAGCCTGGGTCCAGCGCGTGCTCTGCGTCAATAAAAGCTACAACGCCACCCAATGCCTGAGCTTCTGCAAGAATTTCTAGTGAAAGAGTTGTCTTACCGGAAGACTCTGGACCATAAATCTCTACGATACGTCCGCGAGGAACGCCACCAATACCCAGTGCTGCGTCAAGAGCAAGTGAGCCAGTGGGAATAGCCTGAATATCAAAGGCAGGACCACCCTCACCTAAACGCATAATTGCGCCAGCGCCAAATTTTTTCTCGATTTCCGCTGTAGTTGAAGAGATGACCTCATCCCTCTCATCACCAGTAGTACGAGCCTTGATCTCTTTTGAAACGGGCTTTTTAGCCATGGGAACTCCTTGCTCTTTTTGTTACTAGAATAATATAAGAACAGACGTTCTATGTCAACGTCAAACATATACTCTATAGAGGTAATTTGTCAGAATTCTTACCTCTCTTTTTCCGTTCTTGAGCAGCAAATTTCTTCTGAATTACAAATTTGTCTGTATAAGTCCTGCAAAGCCGCATAAAAAAGAAGTCCAAAACTGATTTGTTTTGAACTTCCCTATTAAAATTAGATTTTAAGCCTTCACAATTGCTTCATGAATTAATTGCAAAGCTTGTAAAACTGCAGCTTCTCGTACCTGTTCTCTATTACCAGAAAAATGTTTACAGACCGTATGGGTAAAGTTATTACTGGTAATACCAAACCAAACCGTTCCAACTGGTTTACCGGGCTCTTCTCCTGTTGGACCAGCTATTCCAGTAACGGAAACTGCAATGTCTGAACCAATAACTTTTCTAACACCCGAAGCCATCTGTGCAGCACAGGGTTCAGAAACAGCGCCAAGGGACGGCTCTTCAAAAATATCCTTTGAGACACCCAATACCTTCTGCTTAATCTCAATGGTGTAGCTCACAACAGAACCTTTAAGCACGCTTGATGATCCAGAGATGGCGGTAAGTGCACCTGCAACAAGTCCTCCCGTACAAGACTCAGCAGAAGCAACGGTAAGACCAGCCTCAAGAGCCTCTGAAACAACCTGTTGAGCTTCTGAAAGAACTTCAGATGAAAACATATGAATCACAACTTTTCGGTCCGCATGCAAACGTTTGGTATGAAAACATACCTATCGTATATACGTATGGCGCCTCAGAGAGACGCCATCTTGTTAAACTTCAGCAATGTATTGCCAAGACTTTACAAAGTAGTCAATTCCTGACCAGGCCGTAAGAACTACTGCAACCCACATAGATACGTTAAAGATAAAGAGCAAAACGTCCTGAATCATTCCACCGGGAATACTCGGTAAGAAAAGCAAGCCACAGATAGCAACCATGGTTGTTGCAGTCTTCCATTTACCCAAGTCAGATGCGGCAATAACAACACCCTTTGATGCGACAACCATTCTCAGGCCCGATACCAAAAACTCTCGTGCAACAATCACTAAGAGCACCCAAGGAGAAACCATGTGCCATTCAAGAAGTACAAAAAGAGCCACAACAACAGCGAGTTTATCGGCAATTGGATCTAAGAACTTGCCAAAGGTAGTAACTTCATTTCTACTACGGGCAAGGTAACCATCAAGCTTATCGGTCAAAGAAATGACAACATAGCCGATAAAAACAAGAAAAGCTCCAAGTTTAAAACCAGGTGTTGCTAGAGAATCGGCCAGAGATACGCCTAAAAGTTGTGCAAGGAGAAGCCAAAAGGGTACCAGCACCACTCGAGCGCAGGTAACAATATTTGCAGGTGTCCAAATTGTCTTTGATGACATGACCTATCCCCAACTAAACGGTTTTCTCGCCAGACTGTGTGTCTGTAGTGTCTACAATCTCGCCAATCATTTCATAGCAGAAAGAATCTACCAAGTCACAAAGGACAATATCTCCAACCGCGGCCTCTCCCTCTGCAATGTGAACAGCGCCATCGCAGTCAGGAGCCTGGAACCACGTATGGCCGATAAGCTCAGTGCCCTCGTCGGATTCTTCGATTCCGTCAATAATGACCTCACAGCGCTCACCAACGTGACGGGCAGTTGCGGCAAAGCCAAGTTGCTCTACAAGGTCAAGCAGACGCTGCGTGCGCTCAATCTTTACCTCGTCAGGAACCTGATCAGACATCTTTGCGCCTAGAGTTCCCTCTTCTGGCGAATAGGTAAAGACAGACGTGTAGTCAAACTCCTGCTCCTGAATAAAGTCATAGAGCTCGTCTGATTCTTCATCGGTCTCGCCTGGGAAGCCGCACATTCCGGTGGTACGAAGAACCATGCCAGGAATCTCTGTTCTGAGGCGATCAAAAAGCTCACGAAGCTCCTGCGTAGAGCCAGAGCGACCCATGCGCTTAAGAATACGCTCATTGCAGTGCTGAATTGGAATATCAATGTAAGGTAGAACCTCAGGCGTATCACGAATGGTGCTGATAAGCTCATCGGTCATACCTTCTGGCTGCAGATACAAAACGCGAATCCAGCCCTTATAGGGACGGACTACCTCAGCAACCTGCTGCATAAGCTTAGCAAGCGTTGGCGTCTGGCCATCCTCTGTGTCAGGCATATCAGAGCCCCAAATGCCGGTGTCCTGGCCAATCAAAATGACCTCACGAACACCGCCCTCCATCAGCTCATGAACCTCTTGAAGAATCTCTTCAGCAGGTCTTGAGTGATAGTGACCACGAATATACGGAATAGCGCAGAAAGCGCAGAATCTGTCACAGCCCTCAGAAATCTTTACAAACGCACTAGCGCCATCAATGGTGCGCAACATGCCGTGAGCGGCAACAATAGACTGCGTTGGCTCAGGGATATTCAGAACGTCTGCGACAACGCTCACAATGCCATCTTCTTGATCTGCGGGAACAAAAGCAGCAACCTCAGGAAGCTGCTCATTAAGTTCTGCACCGTAACGAGAAGGAACGCAGCCACACATAATAATGGGCAGCTTACGCACTCCCTCAGAAGCGCCTTCAGCAATCTCAAGGGTAGCCTCAATGGACTCCTCTGTTGCAGAAGCCAAGAACGAGCAGGTGTTGATAATTGCAACGTCTGCTGACTCTGGATCTGCAACTTCACCAAAACCAGAGGCCAGAAGACGCGCACGCATGCGGTCTGTATCAACCTCGTTTTTAGCGCATCCTAACGTGATGTATAGGACGTTATAGCCCCTATCGATAGTTGTTGAACTGGAGGGGCTGGCCATAGTCTTTCTCCTTAAGGCTTGCAATCACAGACTGAAGAACATCGCGAGAAGCGCTAGAAACACGCAGCTTATCGCCCTCAACGGTTGCCTTAGCCTTAACTTTCATATCACGAATATCTTTAGCAATCTTCTTGGCAGTCTCCTGGTCAATACCAGAAACAATAGAGCCAATCTGACGCACGGTAGAACCTGCTGCAGGAATAGAGTCTCCCCAACGAATAGCAGTAAGATCAATTCCGCGCTTTACCAGCTTGGAGCCAAGAACATCCCTAACCTGAGATGCAACAAAATCTGCAGGAGCCTCAATAGTAAACTTACCCTCTTTCTTAGAGAGCTCAAGTGTTGCACCAGAATCTTTTAGATCGTAGCGCTGGGTAAGCTCACGAGCTGCCTGCTGAAATGCATTATCAACTTCCATCATGTCTACTTCAGACACAACGTCAAAGCTTGATTCTTTAGCCATTTCCCCTCCGTATTACCTGGGCGAGAAGAACTTCTCGCCCTATGGCGTTTAGTTATTTGAATTGCTGTTGGAATTCTGGTTGTTAGTTGTACCAGAGGTTCCGCTTGTTGTATTTGTTGACGTGCTGTTTGTTTGAGTTCCTGAAGCGTTTGCTCCGTTAGCGTCAGCAGGTTTAGTACCCTGAATAGTCAAGGTGCCAATACCAGAAGCATTTGCGTCAAATGGCTTAGCAGTACCATTAACGGTTACCGCAACAGCACCAGGAGTACCTGCAAGAACGGTCATGGAGTCAGTGACGGTGTATGTCTGAGACCATGGGCCGGTAATAGCATCAGCCTCAACACTCTTGCCGTCAACGGTAATCTCAACCCAGCTTGTCTGACCATCTGCAACAGTAACCACTACGGTAGTCTGCTTAGGAGTCTCTTCCTTCTTTGGCTCAGTTGTAGTGGTGCTCTTAGAAGTATCAGTAGAATCCTTCTTAGAGGTGTCCGTGTTGCTATTTGTAGTAGTGGAATTCTTAGAAGAATCGGATGTTGAGTTGTTAACGCTTACCGTTTTAGTTGTAGTAGGCGTAGTGCGAGCTGTCATGCAGGAACGAACGCTAAACAGCAAAACGGCAGTAATGATCACAACAACAAGAGCAAATACGGTGGCAATGGTGCGGCCCGTATCAGAGAAATAATTCTGAAGCGCACCCATAACGCCTGGTCTTTGAGGAGCACGGCGCTGTTGAGCGGCGGCGCTAGATGGCTGGCGACGACGAACATTAGGCCTATCTACCTGCGCAATATTTCTAGAGCCACGGCGACCGGAAATAGTAGATGCTCGCTCATAAGGATCAGTTACATTGTCATAGCGAAGGTCATCGGTGTAATCGCTTGGAGCAACAGTTCTTCTGGTTACATCGTCTTTATAAGCTGGCATGCTAACGCCCGCAATACCTACACGTCTGCGCTGAACGCCACCACGTGTACGACTTGCCATGGTCTTCTGGCGAGAAGCCTCTTCAATACCAGCGTTATACGCATGACCTGTGGCGTAGCGAGAATATGAGTAGCCGCCAGCGTCTTCTTCAGATGCCTGAGCACCCAGAGGCACACCGGTTTGCCTGGAGCGAACACCAGAGGTAGTTGCAAATGCGCCCATATCGCCAGCAGGGCCTCCCGATGTGGGGAGAAGACCGTGGTACTGTACGTATGCCTTTGGCCTGCTACCGGACTCGTTTACGACATCATAACCAGCAATACCACGGCCAGACTGGGTATCGCGCGTACGACGACGCAGCTCATGAGAATAGGTGCCGTTTTCAAACTCGTAGCTCTCTTCCTGGAAGAGGTCTACGATCTCACGCGGATTAAGTCCTAGATAGCGAGCATACGAAGAAAGCATGCCCTGAGCATAACCACTCTGCGGCATGTTCTTAAAATCGCCTTCCTCAAAAGCAATAAGTGCCTGCTCCTTGAGGCGAAGAATCTTTGATGCTTGAGTGATAGAAAGCCCGAGCTGACGTCTACGTTCTACGAGCATCTCACTAAAACGAGGGCGTGGCATGCTTACTCTACCTCCCTATAGGCAGCGTCTTGAACTTTGAGCTCTTCAAGAGCATCTTTATCGATAAGAACTTCTCGAGGCTTTGATCCGTTAGCTGGGCCAACAACACCTTTTGCCTCAAGCATATCCATAATTCTACCAGCACGAGCATACCCAACAGAGAGCGCTCTTTGCAAACTAGATGTAGAACCTAGCTGAGAATCCACAATTATGCGCGCAGCTTCCCAAATAAGCGGATCGTCTGCCTGCGCCATACCACCAACTCCCCCAACGCCATCGGCCTGTGTTGGAGTTGCAACAGTCAAAATGTTGTCGTGATATTCTGCGGTACGCTGAGTACGAATGTACTTAACGGTTTCCTCGATTTCCTCGTCAGAGACCCAGCAACCCTGGGCGCGATTTGGCTTCTTACCACGAAGCTTAACCAGCATATCGCCTTTACCCAGCAGCTGCTCTGCACCCTTTTGGTCCAGAATAATACGGGAGTTCAAAGAGTTATCAACAGAGAGTGCAACGCGGTTATCGATGTTTGCGCGGATCAGACCAGTTACAACGTCAGCAGAAGGACGCTGTGTTGCAACAATCAGGTGAATACCTGCAGCACGACCAAGCTGAGCAATACGGACAATGGAAGACTCAACGTCTTTGCCCGCAACCATCATAAGGTCAGCAAGCTCGTCGATGACAATAACAAAGTATGGCATGTGCTTTGGAGGGTTCTCCATATCAGCGTATTTATCGCCATCAACGTTTCTGTTGTACGTCTTAATGTCACGAACCTTGTAGTGCTCAAATACCTTCAGGCGGCGCTCCATCTCGGTGACGCCCCACTGAAGCGCACTTGCTGCCTGCCTTGGCTCGGTAACAACTGGAACATACAGGTGAGGAAGACCAGCGTAACCCGTAAACTCAACGCGCTTTGGGTCAACCATAATAAGGCGAACCTGCTCAGGAGTTGCGCGCATGAGCATAGACATGACAATAGCGTTGAGCAGGACAGACTTACCAGAACCGGTAGTACCTGCTACCAGCAAGTGAGGAAGGCTGGCAAGGTCAACAACAATTGGCTTACCCTCAGAATCGCGACCAAAGGCACACTCAAGAGGACCACCCTTTGCAAAAGGTAGAACGTCAGCCAAATTGACTGCCTGGGCTTTCTCGTTAGGAATCTCAATACCAACCAAAGAAGTACCAGGAATTGGCGCAAAAATACGAACAGACTTTGCAGCAAGAGAAAGCGCAATATCGTCCTCAAGATTAGTGATCTTGTTGACGCGCTCGCCCTCGCCCATCGAAATCTTAAACGTAGTAACAGAAGGACCGGCGGTCCAGCCTACTACCTGGCTGGAGAGGCCAAACTCCTCAAGCGTAGCCTGGAGTCTCTGTGCGGTAGCTTCAAGCTCATCATCGCTTACGGCAGAAGTGGCCGAGTTCTTGTTTGACTTCAGGATGCTAAATGGTGGCAGCTCATACGACTCATCGTCATCGCCAGGCCTCTTGAGCTGGTCTGGTGTGGCGAGAAAATCGGGCGTTGTTTTAGCCTTACTCTTAGGTTTAGCCTGTTTTGTGGTAGGAGCAACCTCAGCTACAGCACCATCGTTTTTCTCGACAGCTGCATCATCTGGCTGGTCATTCTTCTTAGGACGCAGCTTGTTCTTAGCTTTATCAAGAAGCGTAGTAGGAGCGTCTCCTGCGTCCTCTTGCGCCTCTTCTTCCTCATAGAGACGGGCGTCACGTTTGATGACAGAAGTCTTACGATTGCCCAGATATGTGGTCTCCCCTTCACCGGTCTCATCAAAGAGAGAAGACTGGTTGTTGGAGCTGCGTCTACCCTGCTTCTTTGCAGGTTGTGGAGCATTAGCAGCAAAGAGTGCTTCTTCTTTAGCAAGGGCACGCTCTTCTTTGCGGTAGCGATGATTCTCGCGCGCCTCATCCAGGCGGAAGCTCACGCGCTCAACCATGTCAGAAATGGAGAAGCCGCAGATAACAACGCCGGCAATGATAAAGCCAACTAAAAGGACATTGCCCACCACGCGGCCAACAAAGCGCAGCAAAACCCAAGCAATACCGCCGCCCACATAGCCACCAGCAGCCTCTAAGACTTTTGTGCCTAGAAGCATGTCTGGAGCAGACTCAGCTCCTGGGAAGTTGAGCGAGATAAGCGCAAGAGCAGCAAGAACATCTAGCGTAAGACCAATAGCAATGCGTGTAGAAATTCCCTGATCATCACGCATAAAGAAGGTCATAGCAAAGACAAATACTGCAATGGGAAAAAGAAGTGCTCCCGTACCAAAGCAAAGTTTAAGTCCATGGCCCATCGCGCTGGTAATAACAGCGTTAGAAGGGACAATAATGGACAAAAGCATAGCAATTGCAACCACTGCAAGAACAACACCAATGATGTCGTTCTGCAGTGGAGTCAAGCCTGCTGCCTGGGCGGAAGCGGCGTTTCTAGAATTTCTTTTTGCTGCGTTTGAAGTGCGTTTAGAGGGCATTGGGCCTATACCTCCATAATGACCGGAATAACCATTGGTCGAGTACGAGTTTTGCTCCAAAGGAAGTTAGAAAGGGCATTACGAACGCTCTTTCTCATTGCTTCAATGTTTGCGCCTTCGGACTTAGAGGCCTTCTCAATTGAATTTCTCACAAGATTCTGTGCGTCATTCATAAGCTCGTCATCGTCGGCAAATGAAACGCCACGGCCAGAAATCTCAACAACACCTGGCTTAAGGTTGCGACCAACAAGGGTTACCACAGCGGTAACAATGCCGTCCTGAGAAAGGCGCTGACGATCACGAAGAACAACAGGGTTAGCGTCGGTGACAGAGAGGCCGTCAACGTACACTACGCCAGACTCAACCGTCTTACCACGAGTAACCTTGCCGTTTCTCATCTCAAGCGTGTCGCCGTTATCAAGAATGAAAATGCGATTAGCAGGAACACCCATCTGCTGAGCAAGTTCTGCGTGAGCACGCAGGTGAACAGCCTCACCATGAACAGGCATGAAGTTCTTTGGACGAGCCATACCAAGCATAAGCTTGAGCTCTTCCTGGCTACCATGACCAGAAACGTGGACAAGTGCCTTTGACTTGTCGTAAATCTCGCAACCAATCTTAGAGAGCGCGTTGATGATGGACTGAACGCTCTTCTCGTTACCTGGAACAGGAGTTGCAGAGATGATTACGGTGTCCTGAGGACGAATGGAAAGCGACTTGTGCTCTCCGTTTGCCATGCGTGCCAAAGCACTCAGAGGCTCTCCCTGGGAACCGGTGCACAGAACAACAATGCGATCATCTGCGAGTTTATCAACATCATACGCATCAATGATGTCTTTATCGGCAATGTTGAGGTAACCAAGCTCACGCGCAACCTTGGTGTTGGTAATCATAGAGCGACCAGTAACAACAACCTTACGCTTTACCGCAACAGAGGCATCGCACACCTGCTGCAGGCGGTGAATGTGGCTTGAGAACGACGCAACAAAGACGCGACCAGTTGCATTCTTAATGATGTGGCGAAGTGCCGCACCAACAGAAGCCTCGGATGGAGTCATACCAGGGCGATTAGCGTTGGTTGAGTCAGACAACAGCAGGTCAAGGCCCTCGGAGCCAAACTTGGTGATAGCCGCATAGTTTGGACGCACTCCATCAATTGGAGTCTGATCAAGCTTAAAGTCACCGGAGTGAATAAGCGTTCCTGCAGGAGTCTTCATGTGAATACCAAAAGCAGCAGGAATAGAGTGGGTCATCGAGAAGAACGTGATGTCAAAGGCACCAAGCTGGACCTTTGAACCATCAGTAACCTCACGAAGCTTGGTGCCCACAATCTTGTGCTCAGCAAGCTTACCTTCAATAAAGCCAAGCGAGAGCTTACTGGAATAGATTGGCACCTTACGAGTAAGGTCCATAAGCAGGTACGGAAGAGCACCAATGTGATCCTCGTGACCGTGGGTAATCAAAATACCACGAAGCTTATCTTCATTTTCAAGTACATAGGTGTAGTCTGGCAAAACTAGATCAATACCAGGCTGTTCGTCATCTGGGAACATCAAACCAGCATCAACAAGCACCATATCATTACCGTATTCAAAAACGGTCATGTTCTTGCCAATGCCATCAAGTCCGCCCATAGGAATGACTTTAAGAGCTGGGTCTTTCTTAGGCATTAAAACGGTTTCCTTTCAAAAACTTTCTATGACAGACGCAACCCAAAGGGCCGTCTCTAAGACTTTTTGCAAAATCTACATGTTGTTTAATTATATAAAAAATCTGCACGTATTACGCTATATATTCCCAAAGAATCAAAATCTCAACAGAATAACAAGAGAGCTCCGACATGCATCGAAGCTCTCTTCAATACCTCATGTTTTATAAGACCTCGCGTGGCGAGAAACCCATTGAGTTTGAGCGTGCCTTATGCGTCGTGGTGACGACGTGGCTGCCTGCGCTCAGAGTTGCCGTTGTCGTTGTTCTGACGACGTGGGCGACGCTCCTCACGGTCCTTCTTTGGAGCACCTTGTGGTGCCTCTGGCTTATCAAGACGGTCAAGAGAAATCTTGCCCTTCTCGTCTACCTCAAGGACCTGAACCTTAACCTCGTCGCCAACAGCCAGGACATCCTCGATCTTCTCGACACGTCCCTGTGCAACACGGGAAATATGAAGCAGACCGTCCTTGCCAGGAAGGAGCTCAACAAAGGCGCCGAATGGCTGAAGACCAACGACGCGACCAGTGTACTCCTCGCCTACCTCTGGAACCTTAACAATAGCCTTGATGCGCTCTGCAGCAGCCTCGGCAGCACCGTTAGTACCAGCGATAAAGACGGTGCCATCCTCCTGGATGTCAACGGTTGCGCCCGTATCCTCCTGGATACCGCGGATAACCTTGCCACCAGAACCAATGACGTCGCGAATCTTATCGGTTGGGATAGAAAGCGAGATGATCTGTGGAGCGGTCTCTTTGGTCTCAGTACGAGGTGCAGGAATCTGCTCGAGCATCTTGTTCAGAATGAACATACGGCCCTCTTGAGCCTGGAGAAGTGCGCTGCGCAGAATCTCTGGAGTAAGACCAGTTGCCTTGTTGTCCATCTGCATTGCGGTAATACCCTTGGTGGTACCGCAGACCTTGAAGTCCATGTCGCCAAGGAAGTCCTCAAGACCCTGGATATCGGTAAGAACAACAGTCTTGCCGTTCTCCTGGATAAGACCCATTGCAACACCAGAAACAGGACGCTTCAGAGGAACGCCTGCATCCATAAGGGAAAGCGTAGAACCGCAGGTAGAAGCCATGGAAGAAGAACCATTGGACTCCATTACCTCAGAGACAACGCGGATGGTGTAAGGGAACTCTTCCTCGGAAGGAATGACAGGCAGAAGTGCGCGCTCTGCAAGAGCTCCGTGACCAATCTCACGGCGCTTTGGACTGCCCATACGGCCAGTCTCACCGGTGCAGAATGGTGGGAAGTTGTAGTGGTGAATGTAGCGCTTGCCATCCATTGGCTCAATGGTGTCAAGACGCTGCCACTCGTTGAGCATGCCAAGTGTACAAATGGAGAGAACCTGAGTCTGACCACGCTGGAAAAGACCAGAGCCGTGAACAAGTGGCAGGTAATCAGGCTTGACCATGATTGGACGGATCTCGTCTGCAACACGGCCGTCAACACGCTCGCCGGTCTCAACAACCATGACGCGCATAGCGTGCTTCTCAAGACCCTTGAGCTCAACGGCAATAGCGCGGCTCCAAAGCTCCTGCTCCTCCTCGGTGAACTGAGCCTTAATCTCGTCCATCAGGTCAGCAACCTTCTGCATACGGGACTGCTTGTCAGCGTCCTTAAGAGCAGCACTCATCTGGTCATAGTAAGCAAAGATGCGGTCATGGACCTCAGCGATTGGCTCGTCAAGGATGTACTCGCGCTTGACGATAGGGCCGTTAACCTCTTCCCACTTAGCAATAAACTTCTTCTGCTCCTCGCAGAAGGCTGCAATTGCCTCCTGACCAAATGCCATAGCGGAGAGCATATCCTCTTCGGAAATCTCATCTGCACCAGCCTCAAGCATGGAAATAAAGGTGGAAGAACCGCCAAGCTCAAGGTCAAGGTCAGAGTGATCGCGCTCTTCATAGGTTGGGTTAACCAGGAACTCGCCGGTATCAGCGTTGCGACCAATACGGACGCACGCAAGTGGTCCCTCAAAAGGAACGCCACCAACGGCCAGAGCAGCAGAAGCGCCCATGACAGAGATGGTATCAACAGCGTTTACCTGATCAGCAACAAGGGAAGTTGCAACAATCTGAACCTCATTACGGAAGCCATCTGGGAAGGATGGGCGCAGAGGACGGTCAATCATACGAGCAGTAAGGGTTGCCTTCTCGGATGGACGAGCCTCACGCTTGAGGTATCCACCAGGAACGCGACCAACTGCGTACATTTTCTCAATAAAATCAACAGTCAGTGGGAAGAAGTCGTAATCTTTACGCTCCTTGGAAACCACTGCAGTGAGAAGTACGGTGGAATCGCCGCACTTAACGATACAGGCACCTGTTGCCTGCTTTGCGAGCTCACCAGCCTCAAGGGTGTAGTGCTTACCATAGAGGTCAAATTCGTGAGTTACTTTAGTCATTTCTTTCCTCTTCTATCTCCGTTTGCCCCATTGCAAACGGGCCTCAAACATAAAGGGCGCCAGACGGCGCCCTAAAAAGCCAACTTACTGGATGTTGTCGCGGATACCCAGGGAAGCAATAAGAGTACGGTACTCTTCAATGTCGTTCGACTTGATGTAAGAAAGAAGACGACGACGCTTACCAACGAGCATCAGAAGACCACGACGAGTGTGGAAGTCCTTCTGGTGGGACTTCATGTGGTCGGTGAGCTGACGAATACGCTCAGTAAGAAGAGCAACCTGAACCTGTGCGGAACCGGAGTCCTTCTCGTCCTTGCCGTACTGCTTGATGAGCTCAGCCTTACGATCCTTAGTTACTGCCATAATAAACCGCCTTTCGCGTTGAATACTCCTTGTACTGAGAAGGTAGCCGGCAGTGACTAGCCCCTAAGAACAAGGAAATAACCTACAAGAGGATACCAGTTACTGGTGAACTTTGCTAGTAAAAATCCACTTCAACTAGATACTCAGCAGAAATTCAAATGCCTTGAGACGTGCCTCAAGGTGTGTGGCTGCCCAAATATGCGCGCTTGTGAGCAAAAAGAGCGCAGTTTCTGGAGCAATCTCGGCAACAATAAGCTGGTCAAAGGTAAGTTTTAGAAGTGACGACAACCACGAGAGCTCAAGTGGAGTTACCTCAATGGCACCCTCAATCTCATGCGCACAACTTCCACACAATGCACCACCAGCAGCTGGCGAGAAGTACGTCAGAGCTTCATCTCCACAGGCAATGCACGATTCCAACTCAGGGCGCCAGCCTTCATGTGCCAAAACCTTAAACACATAAGCAGCAACAACAAGATCTAAGTGTTTCTCGTCAGCTACTTCTTCGCAGGCCCTGAGAGCACGAGAAAGCAGTGGATAGAGAAACGCGTCTTCGACGCCGTCGATACACGAAAGGCGTGCAACTTCGCAGATTGCCGATGCAGCTGCTACCTTAGAAAGATCTCCGCGCAGTGATGTGTGCGGCTCAAGCAAGATTGCCTCTGACAAGATGTCAAGCGAGCGACCTTCTGCCAGCAGTACGTCTAGCTCACAAAACAATTCAACGCGCGCAGCAAAGCGGCCGCCTGGCTTTCTAGCGCCCTTTGCGACAGCGCGACGCTCTTCTCCCGAATCGGAGAGCATAGTTAAGATGAGGTCTTGCTCAGCAAGTTTTGTTCTATCAAGCACAATTGCTTTAAGACGAGAGGTCTTTCTACCAGGCACAACTAGTCCTCAGTTGAGTAACCTAGGCGCTTAATCTCATTGGCATCACGCCTCCAGAGAGGCTGAACGCGCACCTGCAGGTCAAGATAAACCTTGCGACCAAACAGTTTCTCTAGATCTTTTCTAGCCTCAACGCCAACGCGCTTAATCATAGAGCCGCCCTGACCAACTACGATGCCCTTTTGTCCTTCTCGCTCAACCAAAATGGTGGCAGAAATAGAGAGGTGGCCGTCTGTTGCTACCTCATAGGAATCACAAACAACGGCAACGGAATGGGGAACTTCTTGACGAAGATTGAGCAAAAGCTTCTCGCGGACAAACTCTGCTACCAGGTCTTCTGGCAATGCGTCAGTCTCCATGTCCTCTGGGAACCACATGGGACCCTCAGGAAGATGTTCTGAAACAAGCGCAATAAATGCCTGGATATTGAAGTCTTCTGGAGCAGAAACAACAAGCACGTCATCAAAGTGCGCAAGAGCCTGTGCAGCCTCAAGCTGCTCTGTTACTTGCTCTGGAGTTGCAATGTCAGCCTTGGTAATAACCAGCAGCTTAAAGGCAGCATGCGCCTGCTCAACATGATTGGCAACCCATTCATCTCCACGACCAACAGGCTTAGTAGCGTCAATCAAAAAAGCAATGACATCAGCGTCATTAAGCTCTCCGAGCGCTGCCTTGTTAAGTTCTTTTCCAAGAGCGTCTTTGGGCTTGTGGAGGCCTGGGGTATCTACAATGACCAGCTGAGAGTTCTCTCCGTTCACCACTGCCCTGAAGCGACGGCGAGTTGTCTGGGCAACAGGGCTTGCAATAGCTACTTTCTGGCCCATGCAAGCATTTAACAGTGTGGACTTACCAACACTTGGACGACCAACTAAGGCAACAAAACCGCTCCTAAAGGGAGTGGTCTCAGATGTAGTGTTTTCAGAAACTGAATTGGCGGTCATATGTCCTCCAACTTACCAATGAAAAATTGCACGCGAGAAAATCAAAAGTCCTATAAGAGCTGCGGTGATGCTGATGCAGCATGAGGCAGCTGCCGCAATATCTTTAGCCTTACCAGCCATAGGGTGAAACTCTGGAGAAACCAGATCTACTACGGTTTCTATTGCAGTATTGAGAAGTTCTGTGGTTAAAACCGCACCAATACAAGCAAGAACAAGTGCCCAGCTCACAGCGTCTAAACCAACAAACAATCCCACCACCACGGTTACTGCAGCAGCAACGGCCATACGACGCAAGTTTGCTTCCTGAGCAAATGCTTGGCGAGCGCCCTGTAGTGCAAAGAGAAGGCCGCGCTTAAAGCTTGGATGTCTGCCCTTAGATCCCGGAATCATTACTCGTCAATCCCCTCACGGTGGCGAGTCAATACAACTGGCTCAATAGTCCTATCTGTTGAAAGCAGAGCAACAAGAGCGTCTTCACGAGCTTCCATAATCTCTGCCTCATCATCTTCAATATGGTCATATCCAAGCAGGTGAAGCATGGCATGAACAAGCATAAGCCTAAACTCGTCCGCCTCCGTAGTGCCATATT
>CALIAD010000057.1 GCA_938041635.1 uncultured Atopobium sp. | reverse complement strand
ACTTCGGGGTCATTTTGGAGGCAGAAACACCTCTTCCCCACCCAAAGCGAAAATCTACCTGCATAAAAGTACCCGGCTATTCATATACATGAATAGCCGGGTACTGAACGCCTAGAAACCGCGCATCACGCAAAGCCTACGCAAGTCGCAAACTCCCTAAAGCCACATCAGAGCCAATGCCATCACTATCGGCATGGTAATCAGCGATAACAGAGTGGATGCAGCAACTAATCCGACTGCGTATTCGTAGTCTTTACCGTATTTTTGCGAGAACATTGCCGTCAGCGCTCCCGAAGGAGTTGCAAAGGTGATAAACAACACCAGCTTTATTGCCTGATCAAGCGGGGCAAACCACAAAATTCCAAGCGTGATTAACGGCATAACCAAGAGTCTTAAGAAACTTGCAAAGTAAATCCACTTATCTCTAATGAGCTCGACGATTTTTGCCTCTGCTAAATACGCACCAAGAACAATCATTGCGAGACCTGCATTAAGATCTGCAACTTTCGCAATTGATATCTTCAAAATAGGGTCTAAGTGGACAGAGAAAACAAACAGCAAAAGACCAATAAAAATCGTAATGACACCCGGATTGGTCGCAATCTTCTTGAAAGAAATCTCCCTTTTATCCTGCGAAACTAACCATGCGCCATATGTCCAGACAAAAAAGGTTACACACACGATACACATCGAAACATAGAAAACGTATTCGACACCCAAAACACTTTGAACAATTGGAATGCCAATAAATCCCGAATTAGTAAAAATGACTGAGAATGCCGCTAAAGACTGCTTACTTCCATACACGCACCTAGTAACAAGAATGGTGACACCTGTGATAATTGCCGAGAAAACCACACACCATCCAGCTTCAATCAGACGTTGCATGCTGAAATCGGTTAAGAATGACTGCACTATAATGCAGGGACTTGCTGCGTAAAGAATGACATTACTCATCTGCGCTATGCCGTGGTGTTCGATCATCTTAGCCTTGAACAGCGCAAATCCTATGCCCATCATGACAAACATCGCAGCAATGTAAGTTATCAGCACAGGAAGCGTTTCTTCAAGTGACAAAACCATGATTGACAGTCCTTAATACTCGGCAAGTACTCGGCAAGTACTCGGTAAATGCTCGGATTGTTGCCTGGTAGTGCTTGGTGGTGTTCTTAAGTTGTTACTTGGTATTACTTGGTGTTACGCGATACTGCTTGGTGCCGTTTGAACAGCGTCGATGTCTGTTTGAACTCCGACAAACTAAAACCCAGCTTACCCCAAGGTAAGCTGGGTTTGCTAGCAACTTACAGAGTTTCTCCGTTAGTGGAAATGACATCCTTATACCAGTAGAAGCTCTTCTTTCTACTGCGCTCCAGTGTGCCGGTGCCATCATCGTACTTGTCTACAAAAACAAAACCGTAGCGCTTTGCCATCTCGCCGTCAGCATTACTGACCAGGTCAATGCAGCCCCAAGGAGTGTAGCCAATAACCTCGACACCATCCTTAAGCGCTTCTTTTACTGCCTTAATGTGCTCGCGAAGATACTCAATACGATAGTCGTCATCAATAGATCCGTCAGGATTAACCGTGTCGTTTGATCCAAGACCATTCTCGACAACCATGATAGGAATCTGATAGCGCTCATATACCTGGTTGAGCATGATGCGCAGGCCCATTGGGTCAATAGGCCACTCCCATGCGGTCTCCTTGAGATATGGATTCTTAGCGCCACCCAACAGGTTTCCGCTAGTCTCCTCGCTAGGATCAACACTTGCGCACTGGGACTGGTAGTAGCTATGCGTATAGAAATCTACCGTTCCCTCCTTCAAGATACGAAGGTCTTCTTCGGTGATATCAAGCGTGACTCCTGCCTCGTCCCAAACACGCTGAGCAAAGTAAGGATACTCACCACGAACCTGCACGTCAGAACAGTAATAATTACGGTACTGATTACGCTCACGTGCAAGCTCCACATCCTCTGGATTTGGCGTCAATGGATACGAGAGCAGATAAGCAATCATGCATCCAACTTTGTTCTCAGGGTCAATCTCGTGCGCAAGCTTAACAACCTTTGCGCTCGCAACAAATTGGTGGTGCAATGCCTGGAATCGCTTCTGAGGAATATCAACCTGATTACGCAGGTCAAACGAGCCTGGATTGAGCATACCAAGGCTCATGTAGTTGCCAATAGGAAGCATACCAATGTTGATTTCGTTAAATGTCAACCAATAGCGGCATTTACCCTTATAGCGGTTTAGCACGGTCTGGGCATATTTTACAAACAGGTCAATTGTTTGGCGAGAAGCCCATCCATCAAGCTGCTGACATACGGCAAAAGGAAGCTCGTAGTGTGACAGCGTTACCAGCGGCTCAATGCCATACTTGTGGCACTCATCCATAACGTTGTCATAGAACTGAAGGCCTAGCTCATTAGGAGTCTCTTCAAACCCTGTTGGGTAAATTCTGGTCCAGTTGATGGAGAATCTAAATACCTTAAAACCCATTTCAGCGAGAAGAGCGATGTCCTCCTTGTAATGATGGAAGAAATCAACGCCGTCGTGGCAGGGGTAATACTCATTGGGATCAAGCGTTGGAGTAATCTTTCGAGGATGATGGTGGTTACCGTTGGTAGCCATATCCATACAGCTAGGACCCTTACCATCTACATCCCAAGCGCCTTCAAACTGATTAGCGGCAGTTGCGCCGCCCCACAAAAAATTCTCTGGAAATACCATATTCACTCCCCCTGATTTTCTCGTCAGATAAACTTTGGGCCACTAGCTCACACGAACCAGTGGCCCAAAAGAACTCGCTAGTCTAAGTCAGCGCCGTTTGATTCAATAACCTTCTTGTACCAGAAGAAGCTCTTCTTGCGGCTTCTGTCATACGTACCATTACCATCGTCGTCAAGGTCAACGTAAATGAAGCCGTAACGTTTTGACATCTGACATGTTGACATAGACACCAGGTCAATGCAGCCCCATGGCGTGTAACCCATGACGTCAACGCCGTCTTCAATAGCTGCACCAATTGCTGCAATATGCTCTCTGAAGTAAGAAATTCTGTAGTCGTCATCAATTGAGCCGTCAGGATTGACGGTGTCGTAAGCACCAAGGCCATTCTCGACAATGAAGAGTGGTTTCTGGTAGCGATCATACAGGTCGATCAAGGCATACTGAAGGCCCGTTGGATCAACCTGCCAACCCCAATCAGAAGTATCGAGGAATGGGTTCTTGACGCCGGTAGCCATGTTACCGCTAACCTTCTCGCGCTTGGCGGCATCAATAGAATCAACGATGGTCATGTAATACGAGAAAGTCACAAAGTCCACAGGATACTGCTTGAGAATTGCCTCGTCACAGAGGCCAAAGTCAACGTGAATATCCTTCTCGGCCCAGTAGTTGAATACCCACTGAGGATACGCGCCACGAACCTGAACGTCTGAATAGAAGAAGTTCTCTCGGTTGTCTTTGAGAGCCAAGAGCATGTTCTGAGGATTGCAGTTCTCTGGATACGTGAGCGTACGGGTAAGCATGCAGCCCATCTGTGCACCAGGAACCATCTCGTGAAGCATCTTTGTTGCCAGCGCAGAAGCAACAAACTGATTGTGAACGCACTGGTAGATAATCTCTTCAACCTTATCCTTTGGATAACGGTCCTCGCAGATACCAATAGTGGTCCAGGGGTGACGGAACACCGAGTCAATCTCGTTGAACGTCAGCCAATACGTAACGTACTTACCCAAGCACTCAAAGACAGTCTTGCAGAAGCGTAGGAAGAGGTCGATGACCTCGCGCTTATACCAACCGTCGTAGTGATTTGCCAGGTAAAGAGGCATCTCGTAGTGATGAAGGGTAACCAGAGGCTCAATGCCACGCTCCCTCATACCCTTGAACAAAGCCTCGTAGTAAGCAAGACCGGCCTCGTTGGGCTCTTCCTCAATACCCTTAGGATAAATGCGAGTCCACTGAATGGATACGCGCAGTGTCTTGAAGCCCATCTCCTGGTAGAGGTCAAGATCCTCAAGATAACGATGGTAGCAGTCAACACCATGACGCTTTGGATACTGACGAGTGTCGTCTGATTTCATTGCCTCAGCAATTTGCTCAGACGAAATACCATGTTGAGCTTTATAGTCTTTTACATCGACATTTGGCTTATAGGTAGTGCAGTCAGCAACGGACATTCCCTTACCATCAACGTTCCATGCACCCTCGCACTGATTTGCAGCAGTTGCTCCACCCCAAAGAAAACCTTCAGGGAATTTATACACTTTATTTGCCATTTTTTCTCCCTAACAGAGGTTAGCACCTCATTATGAAATGCAATGTCAAACAAATTGATACAAGCAATATGCGTGGGGCGAGAAGATCTTCTCGCCCCAGCAACTACGTTGTACACGCCTTACTCAGTAAAATCTCCGCTTTCCTGAGCAAGCTTCATCTCCATCTCGTACTGCTTGTTAGAAGCAAGAACAAATGGAATCCAGGTAAATGTGCAGACCGTCAGACAGATGATCTGGACAACAAGTCCCTGCCAACCGTGACCCAAGAATGCATTGAGCAGTACTGGGACACCAAATGGAATGTCTACGACGTTGCAAGGCAGGAAGCCAATCTTTGTAGCAAACAGTGCGATTCCTGCAGAAAGAGCAGAGTTGAAGACAAATGGAATTATGAAGGTTGGGTTAAGAACCAGAGGGATACCAAAAACAACTGGCTCGGAAATACCGCAGAGTCCTGGGAGGAATGCAAGCTTAGCAACGGACCTGTGATCATCGCGCTTGGAGAACAGGAAGATTGCAATCAGGAAGCAGAGGGTCATTCCTGCGCCACCTGGAACAATGAACTCCATCCAAAAGCCCTGGGTAAAGATTCGATCTGGAGTTGCACCAGAGTTGAATGCAAGAACGTTAGCAGAGATAGCTGCAACAAACATAGGGTTACGAATTGGAGAAATGACCAGGCCGCCGTGAATACCAAGGAACCAGAAGAGCTGAGAAAGAATAACTGCTACAAGGATTCCTGGAGTTGTCTGGAACAGTCCCTCCATTGGAGCCTGGAGAAGTGAATAAACCCAGTCGTTAATGTAGGAGCCGGTGAGGGTTGCAAAAAGACCGCCAAAAACAGAGGTGATAACCAGGGTAAGGAAAACTGGAACCATAACGTTAAAAGAGTTTGCAATACCTGCTGGAACTGAAGGTGGCATCTTAATACGGATAGCATCAACAGTGGTGAGCTTGTCAAAGAGCTCTGCGACAAGAAGACCAACAAGCATACCAACAAACAGGCCCTGAGCACCAAAGATAGACTGACTCATTGCGTTAACGGTCACTGCAGTTGTGCCGTCTGCAAGGGTGACTCCCTCTGGAAGAGCCTTTGCAAGGTTAACTACAAAGGTAGGACGAACCATTGAGATATAAGCTGCAATACAAACAAGGCCAGTTGCAATCTCAGGAGCCTTGTTGTGCTTAGCAATGTTGTGAGCAATCAGATAAATGACAGGAAGCGTCATAAAAGAAAGACAGCAGAAATTAAGTGCAGTAAATGCTGGTCCAAGTGCAGATAGCGCAGGAATAAACTGTGCAAGACCAGTGGTATTTGAAGAAATAAGAGCCTTCAACAAAGTACCAAACGAGCCGACAATAACAAAGGGCATAAATACCGTAAATGCGTCCTTGATGGAGTTGAGATACTTGTTCTCGTCAACCCATGCGGCGACATCCATCAGCTTATCTTCAAAAGCCTCTGAAAAAGCCATGACAACCTCTTTTCTAACTTACTATCAGTTCTTACTTACACAAGCTGCCTCAAATTTGCCTCTCAAATTACGTGCAGCTACTTACCAAATCATGAGTGCCAGCTGAACTGGCAAATACGTCTGGAACAAACGGTTAAGCGTTAAAAGCGGCGTATACCTTATCTGCCTGCTCAAGTACTTTTGCGCCATCGCAACGGCCATAAGCAGTTGTATCAATAACATCAAGAGGAGCACGACCATCAAGGATCTTCTCGACCTTCTTTTTAATGAAGCGAACCTGAGGCCCAAGGAGAAGAACGTCGAAGTTACCAATCTCGTCAGCAATGGTTCCCTGCTCAACAGCCCAAATGGTGTCTTCACGACCCTGTGCCTTAGAGGCTTCTTCCATACGTGCAACAAGGATTGAAGTGGACATACCGGCTGCACATGCGAGCATAATTCTCATAACTTCCTCCAAAATCTTGACTACTACCTGTGGTTACTTACGTACAACTTACTTGCAGCTTACTTTCCCTCTACATCACTCAAACGCTTTTGAAGACTGATGATTCTCTCAGCCAAATCAAGCGTCATAACTGCCATGGTTAGGTGATCAAGTGCGTGAACAAGAATGATGTTTACGTCGACTGGATTACCAGAAGCTTCCTGCGTCAGAAGTCCAAACTGAGCATCATGAGCGGAAACCATTTCGGCGCGACCCTCTTGGATAAGCTCTTCAGCAGAATCAAACCTGCCTTCCGAAGCTTCATCGATTGCTTCAAGAGCACAAGACTTTGCTACGCCTGCATGAGCAATAAGTTCAGTTGCAACTTCGTACTTCTCTTCATCCATGTCTTTCACCCTTTCTGTACTACTGTGTGTTTTTTAAACTACTAAGGAACTCTTCGAATGTTTGATTCTGAATAAGCTCCTGAATCGCCTGTTCACTAATAAGAAAATGAGAAAACGTTCTAAAGAACGACTGGAGGCGCCAGTCTTTATCTTTTGCAATACATACGAGAAATACCGCTTGAACAGCATTTGCATTCCAGTCCACAGACTTGTCTAAAACTCCCACAACTACAGCACTTTTTGAACTCATAGCGTTCATGGGATGTGGCATTGCAACGTTATTACCAAATGATGTTTGAGCTGCGCTTTCACGCTCGTAGACGGATGATTTAAACTCTTTTGGAAGGCTAAGCTTTTGTGTTGCCTGCTCGCATAGGTAGTCGATGACCTCGTCTTTTGTCTCAAAATCAAGATGAGAGAAAAAAAGATCAGGCGAGAAAAAATCGCTTAGCTCTTCTGCAGAGAGTTTCTCGTTATGAAAAACGCTTTGCATGCTTGAAATGTCACTAGCATCTAAGAAATTTGAAACCTGTCTAATAGGGACAGGCAGAGCCTTATTAATTGGAACCGTCGAGAAGACGTAATCAATACCAGTAAAGTCAATGCGATCAATTTTGGTAACGTCGCAAAGCTTAATAGTATTGATATAAGGGCCAAATGCGTCGCGGACGCGCCATTCTAGTAAGCGTGCGCTTCCTGCACCACTTGCACAAACTACCAGGATATTTTTCTTTGGTGCCTCGGTTTTACGACGCTCTAGAGCTAGTGCAAAGGCAAGAGCAACAAATCCGATTTCATCATCGGAAACAGTAGTCTTGAAGTAATCGCTCAGCACTGAACAAGCGTCGATTGCCATAGAGTAGGCAAGCGAAAAACGTGTTTTAATATCTTTTAACAGAGGATTATTCACAGTCATGTTGTACTGAAGACGCACAGACAGAGGAACAACATGTCTTGCAAGATTCATCTGTAGCTCAAGGTCATTTCTAAAGTCAAAGCGATATGCTGACCAAATAACCTCGATCATCTGCTGGACAATTGACCATGCCTCATCAGAAATGACAAGAGAGTCTTCTTGGCCTGCTTCAGAAAGCGATTGCTTACCAGCAAGGTGAATTGCAATGTAGGCAACCTCTTCCTCTGGGAGCGAAACCTGGAACTGCTGTTCAATTTCATGAGCAATCTTCTGAGCAGTTGCATAGCCAGCATTATTCTTGATAGAAGAAAGGTTCTCTTCTGTCAAAGGAATATAGCAATTATTTGCAATTCTCGAGAGTGCGATAGCAATGTGAATAATCAGATTTTGATGGGCAGCAGGATTAATACGATATCCATCTGCTTCGATAACCTGCTCAACTACAGAAGAAATACGATCTAGCTGGTAATCGTT
>CALIAD010000056.1 GCA_938041635.1 uncultured Atopobium sp. | reverse complement strand
CCATCACCATTCTTCGAGCAACTCTTGCACGAAACCAGTGCTGCTTCGCGGCACAAAAAATCCCAGCACCCGAAGGTGCTGGGATTTTGCACTTGAAACTTTAAGGGCGATTAAGCAGCCTCGACAACTTCCTCGGAAGCGTTGTCTTTCTTAGCAAAGTGCTCAGCAACATAACCAGTAATCAAAGGAGTCAGGATTGCAGTAACGATAACTGCAGCTGCTACCTGTGCATTTGCTGTTGCAAGAGCAGCGCCGCCATACAGGGCTGGGTTTGCCTCTGCCATAGCAGCAGGTGTAAGTGCGTTTGCGCCTGCGCAGGAAGAAATTGCAACGCCTGCAATTCCGGTTCCACCAGTTGCTTTATCAACAAAGTAGTTGATAAAGCCACCGCAAACAGAGCAGATAACGCCAAGCAGAATACCTGCAGGACCAGCCATAATGAGAGAATCAAACTTCATGGTTGTGCCCATAGCAAAGAAGGTCATGACAATAATTGCTGGCAGAGCGCTTGTGAGCATCTTCTTCATAGATGGGAAGCAGTTGCCAAGCAGAATACCCAGGATAATTGGGAGAACTGCACCAAGCAAAGACCAGTTAATTGGAGACTGACCAGTTGCGCCAAGAGCAAGCATGGTAACTGGAGGGCCAACGACCAGCGTAGTAATTGCGACTGCGCCCTGCTCATACTCGTTACCATAATCAGCCATCAGTCCTGCATACATGGAGTTGTTTGCACCAGAGCAAGCAGCAAGGATGACCATGGAAGAAAGGCCAAGCAGGTTGTCGTTCAGGAAGAATAGAACTGCAAGACCAAGAGCAACGCAGAACACAACCTTAGAGATGATGATGATAGCGCCACGAAGAGCAGCCTTTGGTGCACTCTTAAACGAAATAGTTGCACCAACACACAACATGAAAGCACCAACCAGAGCAGCAGTACCCTTAACGGTCATAGCAGCAGTAAAGCTACCAAGCGTTGGGAATACATCTGGGAAAAATGTGTTCATGAAAACGCCAAGAAGCAGTGGTACCAGGATGTTTGCGCCTGGAATGCGACCCAGTGCCTTAAATGGGTGCTGAAGAGAAATTGGTTCTTTTGTAGCCATCAACAATCACCTAATCCATTACGATGCCGCCGTCGCAGTCGCCAACCTCACCGTTGACAAAGCTAGCAGCGTCGGAAGCAAAGAACAGTACCATCTGTGCAGGCTCAGATGCCTGTGCAGGACGGCCGAGAGGAATAATGCCTACGACCTTCTTGTACTTCTCCTCATCGTTGGAGAGTGCAGTGGTCATATCTGTAATGGTGAAGGATGGGCAAACAGCGTTACAAGAAATGCCGTACTTGCCGCCCTCTTTAGCGATAGCCTTGGTAAAGCCGTTCATACCAGCCTTAGAAGATGCGTAAGCAACAGTACCAAGGAGGCCGCCGCCAATCTTGCCTGCAACGGAAGAAACGTTGACAATGCGAGCGCCACCACGATCAATGAAGTGCTGCCAGAGAGCGTGAGTTACGTTGTAGGTACCGGTGAGGTTGGTGTTGATAGTGTTGTTCCACTCTTTGTCGTCAACCTCGGTGAAAGGAACGGAGCTGATGCGACCAGCGCAGTTGATAAGAACGTTGACGTCGCCGCACTCCTCAAGAATCTGAGCAACGGTCTTCTTGACGCCCTCTGCGTCTGCAATGTCCATTGTGTAGAAGAAGTTACCCTCGCCGAGCTCCTCGACAAACTTGCGGCCAGTGTCCTCGTGACGAGAGCAAACGATTACATGTCCACCTCCAGCAACAATACCCTTGGAGATCTCAGCGCCAATACCGGCGCTTCCGCCTGTAACCAGAACTAACTTACCTGTAAAATCGAATGCCATGCTCTCTCTCCTTATTTTTCACGAGCACAAACCATTGGAAAACAAATAAATTCTAGCCATATTCACATAATTTTCTAGACAAAAAATATTTTTAAACCACAAATCCTATGGTCAATGCGTTAAAAGAAAATAATTTGCTTAAAATGTGACATAAATGACACATTAAATTTCATGTTCAATCTTTTGGACATTTGTCGCAAATCGAAGTTTTTTCTTTTTCCATAAATCTCAAAAGTTAGACATAGCTAACTTTTAGGAATACAATATGGCGAGAAACCCGTTGGGCTCCCAACTCTACAGTCCACAGCTCTATAGCCGAAGACTCGCACTATCAACTCCGAGCCATCAGCTCTGTAGCTGTCAGTTCTGTTGCCTAGCCCTGAATCTATGAAGGAAGTCGCCATGAAACATCGCTGCATGCATGACTCAGCAACTGCAAACTTGCGCCCGCACACCGACCCGCGCCCGCACGCCGACTCGCGTCCGCACGCTACCTGCAACCCTCTCCTATCCCGCAGGTCAGCGCTCACCTTGCTTGGCGCAAGCTCTGTGGCAGCAATCGCTTCTCTCGCCGCATGTAGCCCACGCAATTCTGCTACCAGCTCAAGCACCGCGCAAAATCCAAACTCCTCGGCTCCCCTTGTCTTGACCACTTTCACCGTCATCCAAGACATGGCTTCTCGCGTTGCGAGAGAGTTCTGCCAGGTAGAGTCCATCACCAAGGCCGGCGCCGAGATCCACGACTACGAGCCAACACCCGACGACCTCAAGCGCGCACAGAAAGCCCAGCTCATCCTCAACAACGGTCTGGGTCTTGAACGCTGGTTTGAGCGCTTCGTCGACGACTCACCTGCTCAGCGTGCCGATCTCAGCGAAGGCATCACCGCCATCCCCATCGCCGAGGGTGACTACCAGGGCCAAGCCAATCCGCACGCGTGGATGTCGCCCACAAACGGCAAGATCTACGTCGAGAATA
>CALIAD010000055.1 GCA_938041635.1 uncultured Atopobium sp. | reverse complement strand
AACCGCACTTCTTTTAAACACCTGAAATGCTTGCTTACACCACTTTTCGGGACACAACCGTACTGCATTGCCGAATCAGAGCATTCCAATTTCAATAAAGTTGTTTATGTAGACATAGAAGTTAGTTATAAGGTTTAATACTAAAAGACCATTAAGCTCAATCTAACTTTCTTAGATTTTACACCTCTATATACCTGCATAAATAAATAACCCTACCTATATAATTGAAGGTAAGACAGATTTTCTCGCCAAGGACCGAATACCCGAATGCATAACGAATCCCACGATAGAAAAAATATTTGAAAAGAACTGAATAATACTTTAGACAGTGGGTATAATCGCTCTCGCCGTTATTGGAAGCGATTTTTGTGTTCGTATATATTGGCCTCGTTTTGTTGTTGTCCCTTAGTTAAAAGTACTATTTGTTACCTTTTGTCTATTTGTTGTCAAAACAGTAGGTGTCCCGAGCGCTTGTTCACGTAAAGGCGCAAAGGATACAAAGAGAAAAGGGGTATGCATGGCGTCGTCTGGGTTCAAACGTATACAGAGGATTCAATGTTCAGAAATGAGGCGGGTGCACCTATATCTGCCGGTGCATTTTGACAGTTCTAGTTTGGATGAGCTTATGCTCGAGCAAAGAGATACAACAGGAACTTTCGCTACTGTACCTATTGAGAAGTAATTTCAGTAAACGGTGAGGTAAAAGTAAGCAAACAACAAGGTTGGAATAACAGATTGTTTGGCTTGTTAATGTATAAAAACCTGACCGTAGTTAACTAACAGTATTACTAATACCTACAACTTATATCTACATATATGCGTTGTGTCTTGCAATGAGAGACATTAACGCATCTTGATGGACGGGTTTCTCGCCACGTCACTGGTCACTGCTCAATTTAGGAGGCTATATGAAAACGTAAAATTTGACGTTCAACTCTGTGTATTGGAATGGAGCACGGTAATTATCAACGAATAGCGAGCGAGCAGGCAGGAGAGAGTATGAGAACGTACATTGCAGAAGTAGCGCACCAGTACTATATGGATTCGGATTTTAAACGACCTACGGCAGAGAGCGTCTCATTTTTATACAGCGAGCTGGATAAAGAAAGTTTTGTGGCTGTGTACGAATCACACTTTGGCTTTAGAAGTCCACTATCGTTTTGTGTCATCGTATATAGCAAGCCGTTTGTTGATAATACGGAGTTCGTGAAGGATCAAGTTGTAAGAGCATGCGAAATTTGGAATTTCGGTTTCGATAAGGATTTGCGAAAAAACCTTTCGGTTAAAGAGAGCAATGCCATGCAAGTTTTGGGTGAGGCCACCACGCAGGGATTGAATTCCCTGCGCTCCATGTTGAGCGTCGTGGGTGCAAATGAGTTCTATGAGGTATTTAAATCGTCTAATGATTTTGCTACGGAATCATTTATTGATACAGTGCATGGCAAAGACACATTATTGAAGGATGCCTTGCAATCAAAATTTGGTAAGAACCTCGCAAAAGAAGTGCAACGCATTTATGAGAGTGCTGATGCAGTGGCTGCAGATAGTGAAAAGTACAATCATTTCCCCGTGCATTATATTTTGGAAGGCGCAGGTTCTCCTGTTGGTATGCAGGGTTTTAATGTATTGGCCAGTGCGTTACAAGACGCTGGCCGTGTTCCCTCAACACACGTGTACAAGCTTAATTTTGATTGCCCTCAATGGGATAGCGCATACAGGAGCGAGGTTATAGAGTGTCTTAACGATAACCTCGTAAGCTGCTTTGAAGACAATTTGTTACTTATTCAATATTCCGAGTCTCAAAATGATAGGGACCTTGACCTCCGTAAGTATCAAGCACTTACAAAGCTTATGGGGCTTCTTAACAATCATCTCAATCGTGTGCAAGTAGTGCTTATGGTTGCAGCAGGTAATGAGGCGAATATGCGGCGCTTAGCGGATAAGATACAGGCTCCTGTGGTGACTATAGAATATGAGAAAGGTTTGGCTGTTTGGAATCAGACGGATGCATATGACAAGCTTGTACAAGTGGCAAAACGTCGTGGGGTAGAGCCGTCTGCATCAATGGAGTCATTACTTGCAAAATATCAATTTAACCGCAGCGATCGCACGGTAACGCAAATATTTGATGACTGGCAGACACTGTCGCAGACACAACAAGTCTATCCCTTGTATCGAGATGCGTATCATACGTACCTGAAGTCTCCGATAAAACAGGCAGATCCTATGCAGCGTTTGCAGGAGCTGATTGGCCTATCAGCACAAAAGCAGCTGATTCAAGATATTGTTTTGCGTATTAGAATGAACCGCACGCTTGCAAGGCTGGGACAGCCCACAAGGAACTTCTCGATGCATATGGTGTTTTCCGGCAATCCTGGTACTGGAAAAACTGAGGTAGCAAAACTGTATGGAGAAATCCTGCATCATGAAGGTGTTTTGCGAGAAGGCCGTTTGGTTGTTATTTCTGGTTCAGAGCTGAGTCCCAGTAATGTTCCTAAGATATTTGAGGCGGCACGTGGCTCGGTGCTGTTTGTCGATGAAGCTTATACGTTAATTGGCTATCCTGAGACAGTGGCGGCGTTGATAGCTGGTATGGAAAACAACCGCGAGGAAACGGTAGTTATTCTAGCTGGATATTCTCGTCATATGGAACAACTGTTAGATACAAATCCCGGTTTTAGGTCGCGTATTGGCTTCACTATGAAGTTTGATGACTATACAACGGAAGAACTGGAACAGATCTTTGAGTTGATGGCAAAGCATGTGCAGGTAGCTTTGACAGATGAGACGCGTACTTGTGTACGGGATAAGCTTTCTGGTGCTGGTCGCCGAGGAGATCAGGGTAATGCACGATTTGTGCGCAAGCTGTTTGAAGATTCGCTTGGTGCCCAGCAGCTGAGATTGGCTCATTTATATGCAGATGCGAGCGATTCCCTGCAGCTTAAGCATGAGCTTGGGATGTTACAAGGGTGCGATATTGTGTCTTTGGCAGACAGCGATGCCATTGCTCAGTTTGGAGAAGTTTTCGCAGGACAGACATCAAAACGGGATGCACGTAGTCAGTCTGCACAAGAGCGGCTTGCAGATTTAATTGGATTGGATAAGGTAAAGCAGGTTATATTTGAACGCCTTACATACGCGAAAGTGCAAAAGTATAGGCGCGACAATGGCTTTGAGTCTGATTATTTACCGATGCACATGGCATTTCTCGGCAATCCTGGTACTGGAAAAACTGAGGTAGCACGTCTGATAGGAAAGATCTTGAAGGATGAAGGCATCTTATCGGTAGGTGATTTCTACGAGTGCGGTCGTGCCGATTTGGTGGGCACTGTTGTGGGATCTACGGCACCTAAAGTGCAGGCATTATTTGAGAAAGCTCGAGGCTCAGTAATTTTTATCGACGAAGCCTATTCGCTTATTGATGACAGGTCGCATAGTTATGGTGATGAGGCGATCAATACTATCGTTCAATGTATGGAGAATATGCGCAATGATGTGGTAGTAATTTTTGCTGGTTATGAGCAAGAAATACTTGATTTTATGAGCTGCAATCCAGGGCTTGCATCTCGAATAAAGACACAGATTCGGTTTCCTGATTATTCGATTGATGAGCTAGGTCAAATTTTGAATCTTATGGCTTGTGAGCTTGGATTTACTTTAGCGGATGATGTATTGCCTCGTTTTGAGAAACAGATTGCCACAGCGGCGCAGTTGCCAAACTTTGGTAATGCTCGTGTAGTTCGTACGATGCTTGAGGACGCTATGGTGGCACAGGCTGTACGTGTAAATGCTGTTTTAGCTGGGACTGCCGTTCAGGACGTCGGATCTGCAGAAGCTGCTGAGACAGCAGAGAAAATTAACTCTACCAAGAAGCCTATTGACGATAAGCAGCTTATGGAGCTGCGTGGATGCGACTTTAAAATCGATATTCCCTTAGCATCAAAACCATTCATGGGTTTTGCGTAGAGTTGAGAAGGTTGTGTAGTTGGTAGTTGTTTCAACGAGAATGTCCTGACTATGCCATTTTTGTATCTATTTCTCGTGCTTTTGAGCAGGCGTCATAATGGCGCCTGCTTTATTCGAGGCTTTAGCCTGTTGAGCACGAGTAACGTGCGAAACATAAAACCACCCGCACATGATCTGCCTCCCATTTCTTGGACATAAGAAATGGGAGGTTTTTTATGCGTATGGTTGTGATTAATATAGAAGTATGCTCTATATCACGTTATCGTGATATACTTATCAAAAAAGAAAGGATACAGATGCCTACACTTGCAAGGTTTTACGGGATAGTTATACGTATGTATTTCTTGGGCTCAGAGCACAATCCGCCTCATATCCATGCGATTTATGGTGAGGATACTGCAGCTTTTGATATTAATTCGGGTGAGGAGATTGATGGTAGTCTGCCGACTCGTGCTGCCGGTATGGTGCGCGAGTGGATAGAGATTCACCAAACTGAGCTTCTTGATATGTGGGAGACGCAAGAATTTAAGAAAATCGATCCGCTTGTCTAAAGGAGGCAGATTATGAAATTCTATAAGGTAAAAGATGTCTCCGCTTTAACTGGCTTAAAGTTGAGTGTTCAGTTTACCAACGGCACTACAAAAATCTACGATGTAGCTCCACTTATACATCGTTTCCCGGTCTTCAGAACACTGGTGAATAACGAGTCGCTGTTCAGAGACGTAGAGGTTGATCAGGGAGGTTACGGTATTATCTGGAACGATGACCTTGATCTCTCTTGCGACGAGCTGTGGGAGAACGGAATCGAGGTCGTGACACCCTTTGATGGACTCATATCGTTTTCGGATGCTAGCGAGCTTTGGGGTTTAAGCGAGTCCACTCTGCGTAAGGCTGTTGCGTACGGCAAGATAGTTCCAGGCGTGGATGCTCGCAAGTATGGTAAGCAGTGGATTATTAACCGTGACGCTATGTTGCGTGAGTATGGCAATCCTGTTTGCTAGGGGCTACA
>CALIAD010000054.1 GCA_938041635.1 uncultured Atopobium sp. | reverse complement strand
TAGGGCATCCATGCCCTTCTCGATAAGTGCCTCGGTACGTGTATCAATACTGGAAGTTGCCTCGTCCAGAATGAGAACAGGAGGATCAGCAATTGCAGCACGTGCAATAGCCAGAAGCTGCCTCTGACCTTGGGAAAGGTTTGCACCGTCTGAGGTCAGTACGGTGTTGTAACCACGAGGCATACGGCGGATAAACTTATCCGCGTTTGCAATTTTTGCCGCAGCAATAACCTCATCATCAGTAGCATCTAGCTTGCCAAAGCGTATATTGTCCGCGATGGTACCTGTGAACAGGTGCGTGTCCTGCAAAACAATACCCAGTGAGGACCTCAGCGCAGATTTCTTAATGTCGTTAATAGGAATGCCGTCGTAAGTAATAGTGCCGCTGCGAACGTCATAGAAACGGTTGATGAGGTTGGTAATAGTTGTTTTACCAGCGCCGGTTGAGCCGACAAACGCAATCTTCTGGCCAGGTTTTGCAAAAAGGGTGAGGTTTGCAAGAACCGTCTGATCATCGTCGTATCCAAAGGTCACGTCATCAAAGCGAACGTCTCCAGCAAGAGGGGTTTTCTCGCCAGATGGTGTGACCCAAGCCCAGGATTCTTCTCCTGACTCATAACCACTAACGCGGACCAGGTCAACCTTGCCCTCATCAACCTCGGGAGTCATCTCCATAACCGCAAAGATGCGCTCGGCACCGGCAAGAGCGGTAAGCAGGAAGTTGGAGAGCTGCGTGAACTGGTTGAACGGCATGGCTGCCTGGCGAACAAAGACCAGGTAGGACGCAAGACTTGCAACATCCGCGTGTCCGTTTACGGCAAGCAGAGCACCAACCACAGTGACCACAGCGTAATTGATATACGTCAACGAAACCGTGATAGGGACCATGGTTGCTGCGTAGCCCTGAGCACTTGTTCCAGAGTGCCGTAACTCATCATTAACCTTTTGAAAATCGGCAAAGTTGGCATCCTCGTGATTAAAAACTTTAACCACTTTAAGGCCAGAGATTGTTTCTTCTGCAAAACCGTTGAGAACACCAAGACTCTTTTGCTGCACCGAGTAGTGCTTGGCAGAGCGCTTACTTGCATAGCGTGCATAAATCACAATCAAAACGTCAA
>CALIAD010000053.1 GCA_938041635.1 uncultured Atopobium sp. | reverse complement strand
AGATGCTGCTTGAAGAAAAGTCTTACGTTGAGGTGTGTCAGTGTCTGGATTACCTGCTGCAGTCCATCCCAGCGCAAGGACCTGCACTGATTTTCTCGCGAGTTGAAGATCTTTCGGAGGCGCGTCTTAAGTTTGTGCGCAGGCTGTCGCAGAAGCGGGACGTGGTGTTTTCTCTCTACGTGCCCGAAGGACCTGCGGGTTACGCGGCAGAGCAACAGCTAGAGTTGCTGGGCGGCTCGGGATGCGATTGTCGTGTGGACGTGGAGTCGGCGCCAGCCGCAAAAAGCCAGGAGCTCACCGATCTTCTCGCCAGGGTGTTCAGGGCCAAGGAGGGCAATGAGGTTACGCCGAGCGGTGCGGTAACGTTTTTGTCGCCGCTGGGTCAGCATGCCGAGGCAGAATCTATAAGCTGGTATATCTCTCAGCGCGTTGAGTCTGGTAGCAAGAGCTTTGTGGTATACACCTCAAATCCGCAAAAGGTTTGGGACGCACTCTCGCAGAAGCTTGCGGCCAAGGGGATTGCTGCTCACTATAAGCGCTCGGTGCGCATTCAAGACTCTCTTGCAGGACGTGCATTTGCTAGTTTGATTGATGCGTACGTCACGCTCAATGAACGTGCAGAGCTCGAGAAAAACATTGACTATCAGGCCTCTGAGCACCAGATGGGTGATATGTCGTGGTGGCCTCCACGCACGCTCACGGACTATTTGATTTCTCCTATTTCAGGCATAAGTGTTGAGCGCGCATGGATGCTGGATAAGAGTTGGCGTGGTAACAGAACGTTGTATGCCACCAGAGTGCTTGAGACGCTTTCTAAGGCAGCTATGAGCTCACGACTGTGTGCAGAGACCATCAAGAGTCTTGAGCTGGGCAGAATTGGTTCTGCAGCTCAGCGCATAATCGAATACCTTTCCGCAGAAGCATCCGATGAGCAGTCAGGGGCTGCTCAGTCTAAAGAGACACTTCTTCAAAACCAAGAGTCGCTTAAGGTAATGAGCAAGATTGTTTCTTCTGCACAGGAGCTTCATGAGGCAGGATTAAAGCTCACTCCTCAGACACTCAAATCATTTATTGACCTTTGCAAAGATCAGTCGGTCATGATGCCTGTTTCTAATGGTATTAAGTCTGATATTCAGGTGCTAATCGCCCCTGTAAGCCAAGCTCATTCTTTTGAGCCACATATGTTTGATACCGTCATTTTCCAGGGTATGGATACGCTGAATTTTGGTGTTAAAGCATCCGATGGTGCACTGCAAGAGTTTGTTCGACATGCCAGTAAAACACCAAGGGTATCAGAGTTTGCACGGTACCAAAGAGATTTTTATACGGCACTTACAACCGCTTCTACCAGCGTTGCATTTGAAAAAGTAGAGCAAAAAGATGTCTTTAATGCAGTGGCTCTCAGTGAAGTCAAAGCATGCTATCCAAAAGACTACGCAAAGAAGACGGGACTTGTGCGCGGAGAAGAAGAGGTGCTGGTAAATCTGTTACCTCAAGCTTTAAATCCAGAACGTGTTGCAGAACTTCCAACAATCGAATCTGGTGAGATTGACCCGAAGCTCAAAAACATTGTGGTACTTCCACGTCATTTGACGAGGGAGACCCTTGAGCAGGAATTACAGGGTCTTATAGAGGTCTCGCGAGAAGGGC
>CALIAD010000052.1 GCA_938041635.1 uncultured Atopobium sp. | reverse complement strand
GATTAAGGTATTTTCAGCGTCATGTATACGTCTTTTTGACAGATTATCTGACTTAAGTGTGTTTTGAACTGCCTCCTATTTCTCGTGTCTAAGAAATGGGAGGCAGTTCAATTTCTGTGCGGGGGATTTTCTTGTACGAGGTCATTTTTAGCAAGATATTGTCGCGGCGCCTACAAACGTTGCAAAATCACATACCGATTAAGATTATTTTCTTTACCATCCGCACTAAATTGCGCACAAACATGCACGTCAGAGCCAAGGTTAGCGAAAAGCTCATCAAGTTCCTCTTGCGAGAAGTGATGACAATAGCGCCAGGTATTGGCCTTATCTTGCCAGCCAATCAGATAGTCATGCTCCTCAAGTTCTGATGCATCTATACTCAGCGCACACAACCCCTGAGCAGTGGTTTCTTGAGCTTTAGCAGCAAGTTTTTGGCTGTTCATAAACTGCCAAAAAGAAACGCACACAAAGCCGCCAGGTATAGTTTTCTCTAACAGAGTGCGCAGAAGCTCGGTCCTCTTCTTTGCGCCAGGTACATGATGCAAAAAGCCAAATGCAACCACTAAATCACAGGACGGAACAGTAAGACGCGAAGAAAGCGTGTTATCAAGCAGACTCTTTATCACATCTAATTCAATAAATGCCAGCTCAGAGACATGAGTGTCTGCCTCACCACTCTCTACCAGTGGCTTACAATTATCTACAGCAAAATACTTTGCAGGGACAATTCCCGCCTCATCGCGTAAAAAGCGAGCAAAGCGCAGGTTGCCGCAACCCACATCAAGAACAGAGGGTTTCTCGCCAGATAAAAGCTGAGGCATGGCATCTAAGCACCGTTGCCAGCCCTGCCAAGGCATCTGACGCGTTGCTGAGAAACTCTGAGCCTGCTGAGCATAAAACTCGGAGGTCACGAGGCTCAGCTGCTCAGTGGTAGATGCGCTGATAGATTGAGCGTTTGTTATGTGAGAAGAAGTATCCATACAGAGATTTTACGTCACCGTCTTACTCCTAAAGGCCAGAAGCTCGCCTTATTGCCTATACTGTTTGTATGGATGAACTCATTTTGGACATATTGCAGCAGCTCAGAGATGGCTCGCAAGGAGCGCTTGATACGCATCAGCTTGAGATGCTCATCAACTCGCACAACAGCGGAATTGACTCGAGCGCCCACAGTACAGAGCGCGAGAAACTCATTCCTAAGCGAGCAATTCTCCCCTATTTTTTGCAGGTCAAGCAGAAAAACGATGAGCTCTGGCAATCGTGGAACGTAACGCCTGAGCTGGAAGAAAGATTTATTCGCTCCGTGCGGATGAAGCCTCGTCGCACCGCTTCTGGCGTAGCAACCATTACGGTTATCACGAGGCCTCATACCTGTTCAAGCAATTGCATCTATTGTCCCTGTGATTTGCGTATGCCTAAGAGCTACCTTGCTAACGAGCCTGCTTGTCAGCGCGCTGAACTTACGTTTTTTGATCCATATGTACAAGTTGCAGCCCGTCTTCAAGCGCTCCATCAGATGGGTCACTCAACTGACAAAGTGGAGCTTATTGTGCTCGGTGGTACCTGGAGCGATTATCCAGAGGGCTATCAGTACTGGTTTATCAAGGAGCTCTTCCGTGCGCTTAACGAGTGGCCCAACGCTCCGCAACATATCCAAGAGCACCTGAATTGGTATACCTCGTTTGGCTTGCAGAACTCTGAAGAGGCTCTCTCTTCTTTTGTTGCTGAACAGCAGAAGGCAATCTTTGATGACAACACCACGTATAACCAGGCTTTTCATAAGCTCTACGACACCAGCCAGCCTCACCAAAGCGCCTGGTCACAGATGCAGAGTACCTATGACCAGCTGGTAGAACAACAACACGTTAATGAAACAGCTGCCGCTCGCGTGGTTGGCCTTGTAATAGAAACCAGACCTGACACTATTACGCCGGATAATCTACGCATGTTTAGGCAGCTTGGGTGCACCAAAATTCAAATTGGCATTCAGAGCACACGCCAAGAAATCCTTGACGCAAACCAGCGTCAGATGAGCGTTGCCCAGATTAAACGAGCGTTCTCGCTGATTCGCTTGTATGGATTTAAAATCCACTCTCACCTGATGGTTAATCTGTTAGGCGCAACTCCTGAGGCGGACAAACAGGACTTTAAAACGTTTGTCACGGATCCAGGATTTCTCCCTGACGAGATTAAACTCTACCCCTGTGCACTGGTATCTGGAACGCAATTGGTCCAGAAATACCGTGAGGGTGCATGGCAGCCATACGCCAAAGATGGGCTGGTAGACGTGCTTGTTCAAGACGTGCTTGCAACGCCTCCATACGTGCGCATTTCTCGCATGATTAGAGACATTAGTGCCACCGATATTCTGGTGGGAAACAAACACACCAATCTGCGCCAGATGGTGGAGCAAGAGCTTGCTGCTGAAGACGTTGCAAACCGCGTGCAGGAGATTCGCTTCAGAGAGATTAACCAGCAGCAGGTACGAGCCGCAGAACTTACCCTTCAAGACTTTGTTTACGCTACCGCAGTCAGTGACGAGCACTTCCTGCAGTGGGTAACTGCTGACAATAAAATCGCAGGTTTCTGTAGGCTTTCACTTCCCCACTGGGACAAACTGACCGCTGGCGCATGTGATGTTACCACCAATGAGCTGCTGGTACAGCCAGGTCAGGCCATGATTAGAGAGCTCCACGTGTACGGACAGGCACTATCGCTGGGTTCGGAAGGGATGTCTGCTCAACACCAGGGCTTGGGCCAAAAGCTTCTTGCCAAAGCCTCCTCTATCGCAGCTGAGGCGGGTTATACCAGTCTTAACGTCATCAGCTCAATTGGAACGCGCACTTACTATCGTGCGCAAGGCTTTAGCGATGCAGGTCTCTACCAGCAAAAAGCGCTGTAGAAAGGTAGCCTTACACTTCCAAACCAGCTTTATGTGCTCACTTTAAAAGTTTCAAAAAATGCCGAGAAGACCGTCGATCTTCTCGGCATATTCATGAGCGTCGCCCTCTCCTTGACGCGAATGAATTTTAAGGAATCAGCGACAAAATCTGAGAAAGATTTTTCTTGCCAAAGTCGACCTTCTGACCTTCATTGATAACCAAGCATGGAACGCTCATGACATCGTAGGTGTCTTTGAGCTCCTTGAAGTGGTTGATGTCATAGACGTCGCAGGTGACCTGAGGGTTGTCTGCAGCAATACGCTGAGCAGCTACGACAACGTCTGGGCACATGGTACAAGAAAGTCCTACCAAGACCTGCAGATGCGTCTTTGACTCAATAGCAGCAATAGATGCCTTATCCTCGTCACTAATAGGCTGACCAGGACCTGCAGCGTTGTAGAGTCCAAGAACAAACGAAGTAAACTCATGTCCGCCGGGAACACCATGGAACGCAAGACCTGTTGGAGTGCCATCCTGTGCGCAAACACGAACAACAGGAAGGTTCTTCTCGCCCGTGTCTGAAACCGTCTGAACGCTCA
>CALIAD010000051.1 GCA_938041635.1 uncultured Atopobium sp. | reverse complement strand
TCTGTCTCTTCCAAAATCTTAGTATGAAGTGCTGCAACACCATTGATACTAAAGCCGTAATGAATGGCAAGGTTAGCCATGTGAACTTTCTTATCAATGATGACTTGTACGCTTGGATCAGCAACGGTACTGCTGATGCACTGATCAAGCTTTTTGATAATCGAAGCAATCTTAGGAGAAACTTCCTCGATGAATTTAAGGGGCCATTTCTCAAGCGCTTCTGCCAAAATCGTATGATTTGTGTACGCAACCAGTGAAGAAACAATGTCTACAGACTCTTCAAACGAGATATCGTATTTCTCAGTCAAGATACGAATAAGCTCTGGAATTACCATTGTGGGGTGCGTATCGTTAATCTGAATCACAACATAGTCAGCGAGGTCATGAACATTACTGCCGCGCTCAACCGCCTCTTTAACAATCAGCTGTGCAGCATTAGAAACCATAAAATATTGCTGATACACACGAAGAAGCTGACCATCCTCATCAGAATCATCAGGGTACAAAAAGAGCGTTAAATTCTTCTTTAATGCAGTCTTATCAAAATCAATAGCGTCATCAGAAACTAATGATTCATCAATACTCTGCAGGTCAAACAAACGAAGTCTGTTTTTCTTTGTTCGACCATATCCCAAAACGTCAATGGAATAGAGATCAGACGTCACCGAGAAATCTCTAAATTCCACGGTAAATGACGTCTTCTCGTCTTCAAGCCACCTATCATCAGCAAGCCAAGCATCTGGAACGGCAGTTTGCTGTCTATCTAAAAACTGCTGATGGAAAAGGCCAAAATGATACTTAAGGCCTACACCATCGCCTGGCAGACCAAGTGTAGACATAGAATCGATAAAGCATGCTGCCAATCGACCAAGACCACCGTTACCAAGTGAAGGCTCAACTTCAAGCTCTTCGATGTCTTCGAGCGAATGGCCTGCTTTAGAAAGCTGCGCTTTTACCTCGTTATAAATTCCCAGATTGATGAGGTTATTTGAAAGCAGCTTGCCAATCAGAAACTCTGCGGAGATGTAATAGAGCCTCTTCTTACCATTATTTAACGGAAGAGCTTCCGACTTACTCTTAACCACTTGAAGCAGTAATTCAAAAACCTGCCTGTCAGTAATTTCAGACAGAGGTTGGTTAAATTGTTGAAGAGATAAAGTGTCTAAGTTCATTACTTCTCCTCTTTGTACACCCTGAAGTACATCTCAGTGATAGTTCGTAAGAAATCTTCTGTGTGACGCGTAATAGCCCCCTGTTTCATGCGCCAGCACCAGTTGCCGCCAACAGTGGCCGGAATATTCATGCGTGCAGAATCGTCTAAGCCGAGAAGATCTTGCATAGTGTGAATACACGTATCACTTACAGAAGCTGCAATTCCACGCGATAGTGCCTCGCCAATTGGCTCATCTTTTGAACGATGCAGGTAGATATCTGCCTGTTCACGCTCTCTATCACTAGCCTGTGTCTCGTACCAACCACGAGCAGTTGGATTGTCATGTGTTCCTACATATGCAATGGTATTTGCAGTGTAGTTGTGAGGAAGATCTCTTGAATCATGCTTTCCGTCAAATCCGTATTGCAAGATTTTCATTCCTGGGAATCCAGTTTTTTCTCGCATAGCAATAAGTTCTGGTGTAATTAAACCCAGGTCCTCTGCAATGATTGGAAGCTTTCCAAGCTGCTTCTCGAGCTCCTCAAACAGCTCCATATCTGGGCCCTTTGTCCATTTGCCCTCAGTAGCTTCCGCAGCTCCGTAAGGAATCTCCCAGTATGCTTCAAAGCCCCTAAAATGATCGATTCGAAGCAAATCAAACATCTCAAGATTTGTTTTTACTCGCCAAACCCACCATGAATAATGCGATTTCTTCATATACTCCCAGTTATAAATGGGGTTTCCCCAATATTGACCGGTAGAAGAAAATTGATCGGGAGGAGTACCTGCAACCGTAATGGGCTGTCCCGTCTCATCCGTTTTAAACAGTTCTGGCTGTGCCCACATCTCAACAGAATCGCGCGAGACATAAATGGGAAGGTCTCCGATTATGAGCACTCCCCTTTTATTGGCATAAGCCTTAACCTTTGCCCATTGAGTAAAGAAGAAATACTGAGTCATCTTATGGTACAAAACTGACTTTTGCAGTTTCTTAATCTCTTGTGCAGTTGTTTCATTTCTTTGCTGGTAATGTTTTGGCCACTCCCAGTAGGCTTTATGACCAAACTCTTCCTTCAAGGACATGAACTCTGCATAAGGGTCAAGCCACTCTGCCTGATCGTGGCAGAACTTCTCAAAATCAGCAGGTATATCTTGCACAAATCTATCAAAGGCACGATTAAGCGAGCGACGATGGTTCACAAAAAGCGCACCATAATCAATGCAAGTTTTGCTTGTTCCAAAAGAAATATCTTCAAAGTCATCTGACTTCAAATATCCAAGTTTCTCAAGATCTTTTAAATCAATATAGTAAGGACTTCCTGCTGCTGCAGAAAATGACTGATAAGGAGAGTCACCATAACTTGTAGTAGTAAGAGGTAAGACCTGCCAATACCTTTGTTTAGTTCTGACGAGAAAATCGATAAAATCGTAGGCTTCTTTGCCAAACGTGCCAATCCCATATGAATTTGGAAGAGAAGAAACGGCCAAAAGTACTCCGCTTGCTCGTCCCATAGTTGCCTCTTTCGCAAAAAGAGTACTGGCTTATCTCTTTCAAGATAAGCCAGTACAAAGCTTTAATACTTAACTAGATTATCTTGCGTGTTCTTATCAAAGAGATGAACGGCGTTATCTTCAAATTTAAACCATATCTGGTCGCCAATGTTGAGGTTTCGTTTTGCAAGCTCAGTTGCAGGAACGATAAGAACAAAGTTGCCGTCATCAGTATGAACATGAAGGTGAACTGTGGAACCCATAAGCTCACTAACTTCAAGATTGCCCTTGAAAGCGCCAATTTCATTTGGCTCAGTCAGATAAATCTGCTCTGGTCTAATGCCAACAATAACGTCTGTTGCAGGTGCAGCTACCCAAGACTGTGCTAACAGATTTGCCATCTCAGGAGAAATATCAAATGACATGCTTTCTGTCTCTACATGGAACTCATTGTCCACACGGATAAGATGTGCGTCAAAGAAATTCATTTGTGGCATGCCAATAAATCCAGCAACAAAGAGATTTGCAGGCCTATTGAACACTTCTTGAGGAGTTCCAATTTGCTGAACAAAGCCATCCTTCATAATGACAATGCGGTCGCCCAAGGTCATTGCCTCTGTTTGGTCATGTGTAACATAGACAAAGGTTCCATCAACCTTCTGACGAAGCTTAATAATCTCTGTACGCATCTGGTTTCTCAGCTTTGCGTCAAGGTTTGAAAGTGGCTCATCCATCAAGAAGACTTTTGGATCACGAACAATTGCACGACCAATTGCAACACGCTGACGCTGACCACCGGAAAGTGCCTTTGGCTTACGATCAAGATATGCCGTGATGCCTAATGTTTCTGCAGCTGCACGGACCTTCTCGTCAATGACTTGAGGATCAACCTTTTTAAGCTTAAGGGTAAATGCCATGTTGTCGTAGACGGTCATATTTGGATACAGCGCATAGCTTTGGAAGACCATTGCGATGTCGCGGTCTTTTGGCGCAACGTCATTAACAAGCTTTCCGTCAATAAAAAGCTCACCAGCAGAAATATCTTCTAGGCCTGCAATCATGCGAAGCGTAGTAGATTTGCCGCAACCCGAAGGACCAACAAGCACCACAAACTCATGCTCCTTGATAGTAAGATTGAAGTCTTGAACGGCGACAACGCCTTCTTCAGTTACCTCAAGGTTGCTCTTTTTCTGCTCAGTTTTCTTACCAAAGAGAGACTTGCGCTTCTTCTCATTTGGATAAATCTTTTTTATATTCTTTAAAACGATTTCTGCCATGATAAAACCTTTCAGAAATGCCTATAGCTTGTTGCAATACATTGAGATTTAGCCTTTTACAGCACCAGAAATGACACCGTTGATGATGTAGCGCTGGCACAGCAAATACATAATGACAATAGGGATAATAACCATCATTATGCAGGCAAACATTGGACCCATTTCTACGCGTCCATATCCACCTCTAAAGTACTGGATCAAAATTGGGATAGTTTGGTATTTAGTCCTATCCAGTACAAGGTATGGAAGCAAATAGTCATTCCAGACCCACATGGTTTCGAGAATACCAACAGAAATATACGTTGGCTTCATAATAGGCAAAACAACATGGAAGAACGTCTGAAGTGGGTTGCAACCATCAATAGTTGCAGCTTCTTCAATCTCAAGTGGAATGGTCTTAACAAATCCAGCAAACATAAATACCGCTAGACCAGCGCCAAAGCCCAAATAAATGAAGCAAATATTGAAAGGAGTATTAAATCCAAGCGTATTTGCCATATTGGACAGCGTGAACATAAGCATCTGGAAAGGCACTACCATCGAGAAGACAAATAGGTAGTACAAAATGTTGCTAATGCGATTTTTTACACGGACAATAAACCATGCACACATTGAGCAGCACACCAAAATCAGCGCAACAGATGTGATGGTAATTACTAAAGAATAACCAAAGGCTGCCAAAAAGCCCTGCTTCTCTACAGCAGCAATGTAGTTAGCTAAACCTGCAGAGTTCTCCGAAGTTACAAGATCAAATGCCGTAGATGTAGTAATAGTTGTTTCTTCCTTGAATGAATTCATCAAGATCATAACCATTGGATAAATCCATGCAAGAGAAAGGATAGTAAAGAATACAGCAAGAATTTTATTAATGATTTTATCGCGCTTCATTATTGCTGCACCTCCCTTGACCTGGTGGCTCTCAGCTGAATCATGACAATACAAATAACTAGAATGCAGAAAATAACAGCTTTAGCCTGGCCGATACCCATCCACTTTGCTCCCTGTCGAGCGTAGAAGGTATTGTAAATATTAAGAGCAAGCATTTCGGTTGAATGCTTAGGCTCACCTGCAGTAAGCGCCAGGTTCTGATCAAATAATTTAAAGCCATTTGTTACTGTCAAGAAAAGACAAATGGTAATAGTGGACATTAAGTTTGGAATTTTTACCTTCCAAAGTGTCTGCCAAGCATTTGCTCCATCAACTCGCGCTGCTTCAAGATAGTCACTTGGAATAGACTGCAGGCCGGCAATATAAATAATCATCATGTAACCAACCTGCTGCCAAAGGGTAAGAAAAATCATTCCCCAGAATCCAGCAGTGCTATTAAGCGCAAGAAGCTGCTCGCCCACAATAGAGAGCGCGCAGTTAATCAAAATATTCCAGATGTAACCCAAAACAATGCCACCGATAAGGTTTGGCATAAAAAAGACAGTCCTGAATGAATTGGTGCCCTTAAGGTTCTTGCGAGTTAAGGCAAGTGCGATTGCAAGCGCCAACACATTAATAAGAACTGTTGAGACAAGCGCAAATAATGCGGTATACCAAAAAGCATTAGCAAACTGTGGGTCAGAAAAAGCTGCTACATAGTTATCCAGACCAACTGGTTTAGCGTCGCTGATGGTAATAAATTTACAAAACGAGAGATAAAATCCCTGCACAAACGGAATCAAAAAGCCAAACAAAAAAGATAGCGCAGTAGGCAGAACAAATAATGGCCACCACCGCTTCAACATCTTAGCCATAGAGATACCCTCCAATAACAAGAGACGAGAAGAGAGATCTCTCTTCTCGTCTCTCACCAATCAAAGCATTACCAGAAGGACTACTACGCGTTAGCCTCTTTTTCAGTCTTCCAGCCATCGACAAATGCAGACTTAACAGCATCCCAATCCTCAGTTCCTGCTGCATAGCCCTTAAGTGCACTGGAGAGATTGTTCTTCCACTCCTGAGAAGGAATGTAGATGAAGTCCCAAGCCACGGGCTCATTGCCCTTCTTTGCATACTCAGCTGCAATATTTGCAAGGGCGTTCTTAGTTGGCTTTGCATTCTTGAATGGAATGGTGAAGCCCATTTCCTCAGCGATTGCAGTGGTAGCAGTATCAGAAGTTACGCACCAATAGATAAAGTCAAGTGTTGCTTTCTGGGAAGCGTCATCTGCCTTGGAGCTTACACACCAATAGTTCTCTCCGCCAGAGCACATACCCTGCTTCTCTTCACCCTTTACGCCAATATAAATTGGAATCATACCAAGGGCATCGTCTCCAAGCTTCTTGATGTCATTGTATGCCCAAGTACCATTCTGGTAGAAGACTGCGTCGCCATTGACAAACTCTGCGACAGCGTCATCACCGGTCTTGCCAGAAAGCTCTGTTGGGCTGCATGTAGCATTGTTGATATAGAGATCAAAAATCTGCTTGTAGTTAGGGAGATACGTTCCCTTAATTTCCTTAGCCTCAGGCTTACCGGTATCCTTGAACTCATAGTACAGAGGAAGATTTGCAAGGTGTGTAGTAAAGCGCCAGTCAGAACTGGAATCAAGACCAGCGCTGGTGAATGCGCCCTTTACACCAAGCTCTGCTTTGCGAGCCTGAATATCCTCAACAACCTTCTTCAGTGAGGCAAAGTCCTTGATGTCATCAGCCTTATAGCCGGCCTTCTCAAGCAGCTTCTTGTTGTAGATAATGCCGTAGTCTTCCTCTACATAGTCAACACCGTAGACAACGCCATCCTCCTGAAGCTTAAGAGCATCATTGGTGAGCTCACCAAGAATCTTGGCGTCCTTAAGGTCAATACAGTAATCCTTTACGCCAATAAGACCGGAAGGACCATTTGTCTGGAACAGTGTTGGAGCTACAGAAGCATCCTTGTTAATCTCCGACTGGAATGTCTGTGCATAAGTATCAGAAGCAGCAGTTACTACCTTTACAGGAACCTTAGTTTCCTCAGTATACTTAGCTGCAAGATCTTTCCACTGCTGATCAGACTCAGGCTTGAAGTTTAGAAAATAAACTGAGCCTTTTGCTGAATCAGAATCTCCCTGCTTTGAGGGGTTATTTCCGCCACAAGCAACAAGACCCAGTGAGCAAAGAGCTGACGCACTTAAGGTGACAAACTGCCTACGATTGATACCAGACATAAGACTCCTCCTTAGAGAGCGCTCCTAACCCTTTGCTAGGTTGACGTCTCTTCTCATGATTTTCATAAGCCATGCTTTGACACACTGTCAAAACAATTTTGCTTACGTCTACAAAGAAAAGTATATTTGTAGTATCAAGTTGTTTAAACAACTCACTTCCGAACGGTATGAAATTGTCGGTAAATGGTATGAAAGGAACCATTTTATGTTTGTTTCATTTTTATAAAGCTACTATCTAATCAAGGGTAGTTTGAACACGTAACTTTGAACTTCAGCAGCCTGTTAAGGAAATACTATGCCAAGTGCACGATTCGATACGATTTATCAGGATTTGAAAAATAAAATCTTAGACGGTACCTACGCCTATGAGTCTTTTTTACCCACCGAGATGGAGCTGACCAAAACATATTCTTGCTCAAGAAACACTGTTCGACGAGCACTTACTCTCCTATCGGATGAAGCGCTCCTTCAACCAATTCATGGCAGGGGCGTGCGTGTCATATGGCAGAAAAAACCAAGTGAAGTTATTGGCTCACTAGAAGGACTTGAGTCCTTTCAAGAATATGCCCATAGAAATCATCTTATACCTGATACGGATGTCATTGTCTTTGAGCATGTACCATGCACAGATGACATTTCTCATCAAACTGGTTTTAGGGCGGGAGAAGAACTTATTCACATTGTTCGAATCCGCAAACTCAACGGATCTTCTCGCCAAATAGATAACGATTATCTCTTGGCATCCGCAGTGGGAAATTTAGGCAAAGACGATGCGGCAACCTCGATTTTTGCGTATTTAGAGAACACGCTTCACATGAAAATTCTAAAGAGCAAAAGAACCATCAGTGTTGAGCTGGCAACTGAAGAAGACCAGCAACATTTAGAGCTTGGAGATTTTAATTGCGTAGCGGTGGTAGAGAGCCATTCGTTTAACTCGAGAGGCGTTATGTTTGGCTTTACGCAAACTCGCAGCCACCCAGAAACGTTCTGCTATAAAGTTATTTCAAAGAGATAGCCTGGCGTTAAATGTGCAGAATAAATTTCTTCTCTAGTTTGTGGAAGACGGTGTAGCCAATAACTAGGGCAAGAACTGCAGAAACAAGGCAACCTAAAATGGTGCTTGTTGCAGGGAATTTCTGGAAAAGAAGACAGTCTCTAATAAACGTTACAAAGTGGAACATTGGATTAAAACGCTCGATCTGAAGCATCCAAGGCGACATGATATTAACGGAGTAGAACAGAGGCGTACCATACATCCAGGCCGTAGTCACAACACTCCACAGGTGAATAACATCTCTAAAGAAGACCGCAAGGGCCGAGAGAAGCATTGCAAGACCAATACAGAAACAAGCTAAAAGTAGCAAAGCTACAGGTGTGAGCAGGGCATAAATTGTAAGCGGGATGCGGAAGACAAGCATGACAATGCCAACAGCAATGAGCGAGAAAAGATAGTTTACAACCGCAAAAAGTACTTTCTGAACAGGGAATACAACGCGGTTGATGCGGACTTTTTTAAGCAGGCTGGATGCATCAATAATTGAGCGCATTCCCATAGTTGTTGCATCGTTCATCAGCTGAAATGCCGTATTACCAAGAATAAGATACAGAGGATAGTTCACAACATCTTCGGCACGGTTGCCCAAAAAGGTAGAAAAGACAACCGCCATAACGGTCATCATCAAAAGTGGGTTCAAAACCGACCACACAACGCCCAGGATAGAACGACGATACTTAAGCTTAAAGTCTTTGCTTACCAGCTGACGCAAAATGAACTGATCGCGCTGGTGTGTTGGATACCATGCATCTCGAGCAGAAACAGCTACAAGACTTGCACTTGCACCATTTGTATTTGCAGAAACTATACTTGCATCCTGCGCATTATTGGTTTGTGTTGAAGACTCGCTCACGCGCTACCCTTTTCTACCGATTTCTGTATGGTTTATCCTAGCACAGACAGACAAAGCCGTTTAAACTTGAAACGTTGTTGAACTGTTTTCTCCACTATTTTGTTTGTACATGTGGTGACAAAACTATATAGAAACAGTGCTACTTAGCGGCCTTTAGTACGCACGCTGCTTTGCAGTCCTAATAGAAATGGTGCAAAATGTCTCAATCCCCTCTTGGACGCACACTTATCATAGCTAATCCTGCTGCTCATAGTGGTAAGGGCGCTGCAGGCGCAGAGTTTGCTCGTCACTTTTTGACCAGCTATTCAGCTGCGACTGACGGATATGAGCTTAAGCTCACCACGGCCATGGGAGATGCTCGTATCATGGCTGCAGAAGCTGCAGATTTTGATACGGTTGTCGCACTTGGCGGAGATGGCGTCATCCATGAGGTGGTCAACGGCCTTATGACCTTATCGCCAGAGGCTCGTCCAGCGCTTGGCATCATTCCTATGGGTTCCGGAAACGATTATGCACGCACCCTGGGCATGAAGATTAACGATCCAGAAGGCGCTTTTGCACAGCTGGTTCGCGGCAAAGTTAAGCAGCTAGAGATTGGTCGCATCAACGACGTCTACTTCATGGAAACCATGTCGTTTGGACTCGATGCAGCTATTGCAGCCGATACCACAAAGCGCCGCGCAAATAATTCGTCAACCGAGGGCGAAGCGCTCTTCTTAACCTCGGGTCTCAAGTTTATGGCTGCTGGTAGCAAGGGCTATCCCTGCACCGTCTCGTTTGATGGCGAGAAGGACATTGATCTTCAAGCGCTTATCATGGCCTTCCAGATTGGTCCTACGTATGGTGGCGGCTTTAAGGTCTGTCCGCACGCTTTACCAGACGACGGCCTGCTCACGGTCTGCTACAACACCAAGGTGCCTAACATTCCTCACCTGCTAGCTTTGTTTGGCCTGGCAAGGGCTGGTAAGCACGTCAACTCCCGCATCATTGAAGAGCGCCACCTCAAACGCGCAGAGGTGACTTTCCACGAGCCCGTTCCTGTTCAGGTTGATGGTGAAGAGCTCCCCTTTACGGAAAAGTTTGTCATTGAAGTCATTCCCGCTGCGCTTTCCGTGATTATTCCCTAACGCGAATCGCGGGACGCGCATCGCAACCCGTGGCGCGGCGCTTCGGAGCGGTCAACGTGTCGCATCGCGAGAAGACCGATCTTCTCGCCAGAGGTCTTCTAGCAAGAAAGTTTAACGTTAAAGAAACAGGGGCATCTGCCAGCGCAGATGCCCCTGAATTTGTTTGTGTGAGCTAAGACTTAGCGAGCTTCACGCTCAAGCAGAGCCTTAACCTCAGCTGCGGTATCAAGCTCCATAACGCGAGCAGTGAGTTCATCTGCCTCAGCCTTTGTCCAAGCAGCAATGGTCTTGCGGGTACGCAGGACAGATGGTGCAGAGACGGAGAACTCGTCCAGGCCAAAGGAAAGAAGGACTGGGATGAGCAGTGGATCTGCAGCTGCCTCGCCGCACATACCAACCATGATCTTCTCCTTGTTGCCCTCGCCGATGAGGAACTTGAGGGAACGGAGAACGGATGGCTGGTAGACCTCGTAGAGGTAGGCAACGCGATCATTGCCGCGGTCAGCGCACATGGTGTAACCGATGAGGTCGTTGGTACCAATGGAGAAGAAGTCGCACTCACGAGCCAGCTTATCTGCAATCAGAGATGCAGATGGGGTCTCGATCATGGTGCCGACCTCAATGTCCTTGTTGTAAGCTACGCCCTCAGCGTCAAGCTCACGCTTGCACTCCTCAACAAGAGCCTTAGCCTCACGGACCTCATCAACAGCGGTAACAAGAGGAAGCATAATCTTGATGTCGCCAAATGCGGATGCGCGGAGAAGAGCGCGGAGCTGAACCTTGTACTGCTCAGCATTGTTGAGGCAGTAACGAATAGCGCGGAAGCCCATGAATGGATTCTCCTCGGCCTTCATGTTGAGGTAAGGAATCTCCTTATCACCACCAACATCAAGGGTACGGATAATGACAGGCTTATCCTTCATGCGCAGGGCAACCTTCTGGTAAGCAGCAAACTGCTCTTCCTCACTTGGAAGCTCCTTTGCGTCCATGAACAGGAACTCGGAGCGGAACAGACCAATACCCTCAGCGTCAGCGTCAACTGCGCCGTTAGCGTCATCTGGGTTGCCAATGTTAGCAACAAGCAGGACCTGGATGCCGTCAGCAGTTACGGTCTCCTTGCCACGATAAGCCTCAAGAGCGGCCTTTTCTGCAGCATATGCCTCAGCCTGAGCCTTGTACTCAGCAAGCTCAGCCTCAGAAGGATTAACAACAACCTTGCCGTTGGTGCCGTCGACAACAATAGCGTTGCCAGTTGCAACCTCAGAAGTGATGTTAGGAACAGAAAGAACTGCAGGAATCTCGAGAGCACGAGCAATGATTGCGGAGTGAGAAGTACGACCACCAGTCTCGGTAACAATACCTGCAACGTGGTCCTTATCGATGTCTGCGGTCATAGAAGGAGTCAGCTCATGGCAGACAATGACGGAATTCTCTGGAAGCGTTGAGAGGTCAACAACCTCTTTACCAAGAAGGTCAGCGAGAAGACCGGTCTTGACGTCAGCAACGTCTGCTGCGCGCTCACGGAAGAGCTCATCCTCCATGCCCAGGAACATGTTGTAGTACATGTCGTAGGCGTCGCTTACAGCCTGCTCAACGCAGGTGCCGCCATCAATAGCACCGTTAACAGCCTCTTTGATGCCCTCATCCTCAGCAAACTCAATGTGAGCACCCATAATAGCAGCAGCTTCCTCGCCCACCGTCTTAGTCATGCGCTCAATCTGCGCATTTGTCTGTGCGATAAACTTAGTTACAGCCTCTGCGTAACGAGCCTTCTCTGCAGCAGTGTCTTCAACAGTGTGCGGAGTAAAAGTGAGGTCTGGATCTACGGCAACCTGAGCAGTACCGATGCCGATTCCGTTGGATGCATTGACTCCCTCAAACATACATGCTCCTATCATTGTCCGTTTAGCGGTGTATAACGTTCTGCAAGTCTATCCACACAAAACAATAGTCGCAGAAACAAACCTATCTTTGTACAGAGTAACATTTTTTTGACCTGTTACGTTGTGAGTATCTTTAAATAAAATTTTAATTAAAAACACTTGGCGAGAAAATCTTTCTTGCCAAGTGTTTATACGTTCAGGATAGCAAAGACGCTCTGTTTACTCCACGCGATAAGAGTGCACCATCTGAGGGTTTCTCGCCAAAAGAACTATGCGTTCTAGCTGCGATTACTACTCAGAATCTGCAAGCCAAGAAGACTTGCCCTCGCGGCTCTCCTCTTTCTGGCGAGCAAGCTGAATCTCTTCTGCGATAGAAGCAGGCATTTCTCGGCCCATCTTCTTGTAAAGAGCGGTAACAACGCGATCAATGGTTGCGCGCTTTGCGATTCCTCGACTTGCTGCAGTCGCAGTACCGCAAGCAGAAGCGTAAATAAGCGCGGTGTCGTAATCGTAGCCAGCGGTGGTCTTTGCCAGGAAGCCTGCGACCATGGAGTCACCAGCGCCAGTTGCGTTAACCAGACGAATCTTAGCGGTTGGAACAATGTGCTCGGTTCCGTACTCGTCCAGAAGCAGAGAACCTGCGCCACCACAAGAAACGATAACGTTGCGAGCGCCGCCATCCTGGAGCTTCTTTGCAAATGGAATGCACTCTTCTGGCGTCTCTGGATTTGCATCAAAGATACGGCCAACCTCGTGGTTGTTAGGCTTGATCAGGAATGGCTGAGCCTTGATAGCCTCCATAAGCAGCTGACCAGGAGCGTCGACAACAAACTGGATGCCGCGACCTGCAAGCTGAGCCATAAGGCGAGTATATATATCCTCTGGAAGTGAGCTTGGAATAGATCCCGTAAGAACCAGGGTGTCACCTGCGCCAACAACGTCCATACGCTCCAGCAGCTCATCAACCTTTTTCTCTGGAATGCGTGGACCATTGCCGTTGACCATGGTCATAACAATGCCGTTGAGCTTGACATTAATACGAGTAAAGCCAGAATCCAGCTTGACGAAGTTGCTTGGAATTCCCTGACGCTGCAAGTCACTGAGCAGGTATTCACCAGTAAAGCCACCAACAATGCCCATGGCAACGGTGACCTTATCAAGCTCATTGAGAAGCGTGGAGACGTTAATACCATTACCACCGCAGTGCAACTCTTCTGACGAGGAGCGGTTGGTAAAGCCCATGTCCAATGTGTTTGGATGCATGACATAGTCAAGCGCGGGATTAAGCGTCATTGTGTAAATCACGGCGAGTCCTCCGAACTACAATAAAATCATGGAGACTTCAGTATGACGCAATCACTCGAAACAAACAATCAGAAACTAGCGACTTACAAAAAAATAAAACCCCGACGCATGCCGGGGTTTGAGATTCAAATGGTGGATCGTCAGGGGTTCGAACCCTGGACCTTGGGATTAAGAGTCCCCTGCTCTACCAGCTGAGCTAACGATCCAATTAACGTTTCGAATGGGGTGGGAAAAGGGGCTCGAACCCTCGACCTACGGAGCCACAGTCCGTCGCTCTGCCAACTGAGCTACTCCCACCATTTTGCCACCTCATGAAACGCAGCTAAATCATTATTACAGAATCAGAAAAAGATGCAAGCGAGAAACGCAGATTTTTCAAACTCTTTTTTGAGTTTCTTAGAAACTTGCCGATTCGACGGGTTTCTCCCCATACAAAATGCGGAGAAGAACGAGCTTCTCCGCATCTGAGTAAATGCACTATACGTGCAGGTATATGGTGGAGCAGAGCCTAGACGCTACAGACAGTCTGCATAGAAACAGCAGTCAGCGCGCGCAGAAATCGCAGTCAGTACGCGCAGAAATCGCAGCCTGCGCTTAGAAACCGTGGGCCGTAAGAGCTGTGTCCAGGCGATTCAGTGCCTCTTCGATCTCCACACGAGGAGCTGCCAAATTCCAGCGCTTGAAGCCTTGGGCGGCCTCGCCAAAGAAGACGCCGTCGGTGAAGAAGACCTGGGCCTCAAACTGCAATAGGTGGTCAAGCTCTTCTGGCGTGAGACCAAGATCTCTGAAGTCAAGCCACTGGAGGTAAGTTCCTGTGATTGGCGCGAGCTTCACGCGAGGGTGCTTGGTGGCAAAGAAGTCCAGGACCAGCTTCTGGCTGTCGTCGATGGCCTTGATGCATGCGTCCAGCCATGCCCCACCCTTGCTGTAAGCCAGCTCACAGGCCTTGAAGCTGATTGGATTGCATGAGGTGGTCTCTCGGGCCTGCAGG
>CALIAD010000050.1 GCA_938041635.1 uncultured Atopobium sp. | reverse complement strand
TTGACGTTTTGATTGTGATTTATGCACGCTATGCAAGTAAGCGCTCTGCCAAGCATTACTCGGTGCAGCAAAAAAGTCTTGGTGTCCTTAATGGTTTTGCAGAAGAAACAATCTCTGGCCTCAAGGTGGTTAAAGTTTTTAATCACGAAGATGCCAACTTTACTGATTTTCAAAAGGTTAATGACGAGTTGCGGCACTCTGGAACAAGTGCTCAGGGTTACGCAGCCACTATGGTCCCTATCACGGTTTCATTGACGTATATCAATTACGCTGTGGTCACCGTGGTTGGCGCTCTACTTGCCGTAAACGGACACGCGGATGTTGCAAGTCTTGCATCCTACCTGGTCTTTGTTCGCCAGGCAGCCATGCCGTTTAACCAGTTCACCCAGCTTTCCAACTTCCTGCTCACCGCTCTTGCTGGCGCTGAGCGCATCTTTGCAGTTATGGAAATGACTCCCGAGGTTGATGAGGGCAAGGTTGACCTGGTTCGCGTTAGCGGTTATGAGTCAGGAGAAGAGTCTTGGGCTTGGGCCAAACCGTCTGGCGAGAAAACCCCTCTTGCCGGAGACGTTCGCTTTGATGACGTAACCTTCGGATACGACGACGATCAAACGGTTCTTGCAAATCTCACGCTGTTTGCAAAGCCTGGCCAAAAGATTGCGTTTGTTGGCTCAACTGGTGCTGGTAAGACAACTATTACCAACCTTATTAACCGCTTCTACGACGTTCGCAGTGGAACCATCACCTACGACGGCATTCCTATTAACGACATCAAGAAGTCTGCACTAAGGTCCTCCCTGGGCATTGTTTTGCAGGACACACATCTGTTCACGGGTACCATTGCGGACAATATTCGCTTTGGTAAGTTGAATGCTACTGATGACGAGGTTATTGCTGCAGCAAAAATCGCAAACGCAGATAAGTTTATCCGCCGTATGCCACGTGGCTACAACACCGTACTTACCTCAGACGGCGCTAACCTTTCCCAAGGTCAGAGGCAACTTCTAGCAATTGCGCGTGCTGCTATTGCTGATCCTCCCGTGCTTATCTTGGACGAGGCAACTTCCAGTATTGATACGCGTACTGAGGCACTTATCGAGAAGGGCATGGATGCCCTAATGGCAGGTCGTACCGTCTTTGTAATTGCTCACAGACTGTCTACAGTTCGCAACTCTGATGCCATCATGGTTCTGGAGCATGGCCGCATCATTGAGCGCGGTACTCACGATGAGCTTATTGCTAAACGTGGAGAGTATTACCAGCTGTATACAGGCTCGCGCGAGCTGGAGTAGGGGTGCTTTATGTTTGAAGCGTTAGCTGTGGCTCTTGGTGGAGCGCTGGGAAGTTTAGGTCGCTGGCAGTTGGGGGTCCTCTTTAAACAGTGGATTCCTAACCTGCCAGTTGGTACGTTTGCTGCAAATGTTGTTGCAGGTTTGATTATTGGCTTTGTGACGGGGCTTGATCTTGCAAGTCCACTTCAGCCACAGGTAAAGCTATTTTTAGCCGTGGGTCTTTGCGGAGGACTTTCAACCTTCTCGACCTTTTCAAATGAAACGTTGACCTTCATTCAAGCAGGTAACTGGACCGCTGCAGGAGTGAACATTGCGGTTAACGTTGTTACTTGCCTGGTTGCTGTATTCATTGGATTGAAATTATCAGCTTTTGTGTCGTAGCTTGATTATTCGATCGTCTAAATCAAAAGCTAGTTATCCGTTGTTGGATAACTAGCTTTTTAATTTGCTTTCTTTTAAATGCCGTTGCCGCGTCTTTATTTTGTCATCTTAGGTAGTACAAAGAGCACGATTCCCATAGTAACAAGAGGAATACAAGCTACGCATACAAGCACAAAGAGTGCGTTTTGAGCTCCTGCGAGGGTGCTCGTAGCCAAGTTTGTAGCTCCAAGCTGAGAAGCCGCTACTACACCAGAAATAACGCTGGTGCCCATAGCGCCAAAGAGCTGCTGCATTGTGTTAATAACAGCATTTCCATCTGCCTTGCGGTCTTCTGGCAGATGTCCCAAGGCTACCGTAAAATTGTTTCCCATCTGAAGCGCCTGGCCAATGGCAAAGATAGCAAAAATATACGTAATCATTTCTACGGTAAGTTGGTGAACAAAGAGCAGCAAAAGGAGCATGCTGGTAAGACAGCAAAGAATGCCTGTAACAATAGGTTTTTTAGCTCCTAGTTTGTCTAAAATCTGACCAGAAATTGGTGCCATGACTGCGCCAATAGCACATCCTGGCAGCATTTGAGCTCCTGCTGCGGTAGCGCCTGCACCTAGTACTAGCTGGGAGAAGTTAGGCAGAAGATATGACTGACCAAGAATAATAAATTGCAGAGCAACAATAGCAAAGAGCGAGAGCACAAAGCCCTTCTCGCTAAATACCTCAAGGTTAATGATAGGAATTTTTGGAGATGCTTCAGATGGCTCCTGGTGTTTAAAGGAGTTCTCGTGACGTACAAAGAGCGTAAGTGAGCCCACAAAAATCATAATTGCGAGCAAAACAGGAATACTAAACAGGCCAAACGCGCTGGACTCGTCAATAACAAAGATGAGTGCAATAAAACTTACGGTAAGCAGCAGCCAGCCAAAGACATCAAAAGAAATCACTTCAGTCTCATGGCTTTGTTGGATTGAACTAATTCCCAGTACAAATGCCACAATCAAGAAGGGGAGAAGACCGGCAAAAATCATTCGCCAGCCAAGATGCTCTGCAATCCAGCCACCAGCCGAAGGTCCTACTGCAGGTGCAATGGCAGTAACTAGCATGCCGATGCCCATCATAACACCCATGTTTTTAAGTGGGGCCTGTTCGGTGATGATGTTGAACATCAGTGGTAGCGCTAGACCGGTGCCAATTCCTTCTAAAATGCGGCCAAGCAGCAATAACATAAACGTTGGAGCAGCAAATCCACAAAGAATGCCGCTGATGTAGAAAATCATGGCTACAGTAAAGATACTTTTTGTCTTGAATCGTCTGTTTAAAAACGACGACATAGGCATGATAATAGCAAGAATCAAAAGGTACGAAGTAGTCATCCATTGTACCGTTGAGGTGCCAATAGAGAATTCCTCCATCAACGTTGGAAACGTCACGTTCATGGCGGTTTCTACGACAACTCCCGAGAAGGACATAATTCCTGTTGCAATTACAGAAAGAACAAGTTTTGCGTTGAGCTCTCTTTTAAACATTTAATCCCTTCTTTTCTCGGCGGTACATCGTAACACTATTCAAAGCAGGTTTTATAGCTGTTGGCGTATTCGTCACGGTTCTATAAGTAGGCAAAAAAGAACGGGGTGGCTTAAACCACCCCGTTCTGCTTAACAATATTGCGTGTTAGCAAGCTGTTTATTTAGCTTTGCCCTGGTTAGCAACAGCGTTAATCTTTGCCTCGATGACAGCTGGATCGCCAATATAGTGCTTGTCAACAATGTTCCAATCCTTGTCAAAGGTGTATGCGCAAGGAATGCCAGTTGGGATGTTAACCTCAAGAATCTCTTCTGGAGTGAGGTGCTCAAACTGCATAACAAGAGCGCGAAGGCTGTTGCCGTGTGCAGCAATAAGAACACGCTTACCTGCCTCAAGCTGTGGCTTGATCTCCTGCTCGAAGTAAGGCCATGCACGTGCAATGGTGTCCTTCAGGCACTCGGTGTAAGGAAGATCCTCTGCTGGAACATCGCGGAACATTTCCTGAACGTGAGGATCGCGCTCGTCGCCTGGCTCAAGAGCTGGTGGCTGGACATCAAAGGAACGACGCCAAATCTTTACCTGCTCCTCGCCGTGCTCAGCAGCTGCATCAGCCTTGTTGAGGCCCTGAAGTGCACCATAGTGGCGCTCGTTCAGACGCCAAGTCTTATGAACAGGAAGCCAGTTACGGTCAAGCTCATCAAGAACATGATTCAGAGTGTGAATAGCACGCTTGAGCAGAGAAGTGTAGCAAACATCAAAGTCATAGCCAGCCTCTTTAAGAGCACGGCCGCCAGCTGCTGCCTCCTCGTGACCAGTCTCGGTAAGGTCAACGTCGGTCCAACCAGTGAACAGGTTGAGCTTGTTCCACTCAGACTCACCGTGGCGAACAATAACAAGGTGCATGTACTGATCTTCAGCCATTAGGCTTCCTTTCTACGCGTCAAACTTTGTGCGCCATACGTGGCAAACACCAAGCTTTTAGCAATACTTCACATACAGATGTAAGACAAAACGCTTACGTCTCATATTCTACCGCACACCGAAAAATACGTGCGAATCAATGTCTAAAAGATTTTGCATATCGCGTGCACCAACTTTGAACTGCCTCCCATTTCTTGGACATAAGAAATGGGAGGCAGTTCAAAACACACCTATGTCGGATAATCTGTTAAAAAGACGTATACATTACGCTGAAATTACCACAATCATGCAGATTATCGTCATTAGGTGTGTAAAATGCCCGCAATTGAGCAGAATATCTGACTTAGGTGTGTTCCGTAGATACTAAATTTATCGATAGTTAAATTCCTTATATTTATCTATTCATGTTTAAGCATATTAGATGAAGTTTATGCATAGAGATGCATATCGGGTAGTGCGACCGCCTAGCTGCCTAGCTATCTTGATTAGAAACATGTCGATTCTTCGGCAGAACCTACCAAAGCTGCGCTATTTTGTGCGCCAGGCCTAAAAGCCGACGCTAACACGCTGCAGAATCATAATCACCCGCATATGAACTGCCTCCCATTTCTTATGTCCAAGAAATGGGAGGCAGTTCACTTTGACTTAGATGGTAGTGCTCAATTGTTTTGGTAAGAATTTAGATTCTGCAAATAATTTATGATTCAGCGTATGTAAGCATGCAATGAGGGTATAGTATGCCGTAGTTAACAAATTGAGGAGTATCTGTATGAGTCCTATTGATATTTTGATTGTCCTTATTGTCATTGCTCTTGTTGCTCTTTGTGTCCGCTCTCAACTTAAGAGCGCAAAAGAGGGTTCTTGTTCTGGATGCTCTTCTTCCAGTAGCTGCGGCACTCATCATGGTGGAGATGGTCACTGCGGTGTTGCTCAGAAAATGATTTCTGACGTTGATAAGGCTTTTGACGCTCAATAGGTCAATTGTCACAATTTCATTAACAATTTTTGCCATTCACCCGGTTTCAGGGAAGTGGAAACATAGCCGTAACAAGAATGTGTCATGGTAGTTACGATTCCAGTTTTCTGACCCGGGAGGACCGTATGAGTACGGATAAGAAAATTGACTATATTCTTCGCACGGTAGAGGAACGAGACGTTCGCTACTTGCGTCTTTGTTTTACCGATGTACTCGGCGGATTAAAAGCTCTCTCCATTTCCCCCGAGGAGCTAGAAGAGGCTTTTGTTGAGGGCATTGGTTTTGACGGCTCCAACGTTGACGGCTTTGCTTCCCAGGAGCAGTCCGATCTTCTCGCATTCCCTGACGCAGATACGTTCCAGATTCTTCCATGGAAGACAGATGACGGTGTAGTTGCAAACGTATTCTGCGATATTCAGACTCCTCGACGTGAGGCTTTTACAGGCGATCCACGCCTTGTACTGAGAAATGCTTTTATCAAGGCAGAAGACCTTGGCTATGTCGCAAATGTTGGCCCTAAGCTTGAGTATTTTTATTTTGTGAGCGGGACTGAGCCAAAGCCTATTGATCAGGCTGGATACCTTGATTTGAATTCTGCTGATCTCAGCCATAGTCTTCGATACTCCACGTCTCGTGCACTTGAGAATCTTTCTATTCCTGTTCAGTATTCTTTCCATGCAGCTGGCCCTGCTCAAAACGGCGTTGAGCTCCGTTATGCAGAAGCACTAACTTGCGCGGATAACATTGTTACTGCTCGTCTGGTTATCAGGCATATTGCAACACTTCACGGTGTGTTTGCTTCGTTTATGCCAAAGCCTCTTCAGGGAGTTCCTGGCTCAGCCATGCTTTTGAATCAGTCGCTTCTTGACCACGATGGCGAGTCTCTGTTCTGGGCTCCAAAGACTGAGAGCGAGGCCCACCTTTCTGAGCTTGCTCAACACTACATTGCAGGTCTTATTAAGTACGCTCCCGAGTACATGCTTATTACTAACCCAACGGTTAATTCCTATAAGCGTTTTGATCGTGATGCTATTCCTGCCTATGCAACCTGGGGTCGTAAAAACCGTTCTGCTATGGTTCGTATTCCTACGCATAAGCCAGGAAAGCATGTTGCCACCCGTGCTGAGCTGCGTATTCCTGATCCAACTGCAAACCCTTATTTGGCAAATGCTGTAACGCTTATGGCTGGCCTCAAGGGTATTGAAGAGGGTCTCTCTCTTCCTGAAGAGTTTGTAGGCGGAAATCCTGCCGATTATGGCGAGAAGCTCCCAATTAATCTTGGAGAGGCACTTGAGCGCTTCAAGCAGTCTGAGCTTCTCAAAGACGCTCTTGGTGAGCATATCTTCTCGTATCTGTGTGAGCGCAAAGCAGAGGAGTGGCGTGAGTTCTGCCTTACCGTCACTGACTGGGATACCCAGAAATACTACGCTGGTTGCTAAGCAACTATTCTGCTTGCATTTATTAGGTACCTTTGAACCCTGTTCTGATTTTTTCAGAGCAGGGTTTTTTGACGAGAAACCCTTGTTTCACGCAAAGAATGCAGTCTTCTTACTCGAATTGTTACCGTTTTATGAACTGAAAAAATTACTTTTACCTGGGCTTTATTGGATAGAATGACTCAATAATATTCATTTATGCAAAGAAGTGGTTCTTCTCGCCATTTTTATGCAATAAAAACGAGAAATACGATGAAAATTATAAGTAGATTTTTCATATTTGCTTCCTATAATTCATCCCAATGAATTTCAGCTCAGATTTATTCAGGAAGAGGTAAATATGAAATCGTCACTGGTTGCTACCGTTAAAAAGAATGCTCTAAAGGGCGTAGCTGCTGTTTTTATGGCATGTGCACTTGTTGGTCTTATTGCTTGCTCGTCATCTAAGCAAGAAAATGCGCAACAGGGTACTACTTCATCCTCTGATTCAAGCTATACGCTGGTAACTAAGGGTCATCTGACTGTTGTTGCAGAGCTTGGTTTCCAGCCTTTTGAGTATTTTGAAGGCAACTCAACTACTCCTGTTGGTTTTGACGTTGATCTTATTACCGAGATTGCAAAAAGACTCAATCTTGAGGTTACGTACCTGCCAAACCAGAAGTTTGACACTCTTGTTCCAACTATTAAGCAGGGTGGCAAAGCAGACGTTGCTATCGCAGGCATTACCATCACTGACGAGCGCTCTCAAGAGGTAGACTTCACTACTTCTTACCTCGACTCCAATCAGTCTCTGGTTGTTAAGTCAGGCAGCACCGAGACCGAGCAGACGCTTAACGACGCCTCTAAGAAGGTTGTTGTTCAGACAGGTACTTCCGGCGAGGATTGGGCCAAGGAGAACCTTCCAAAGGCAACTATTGTTTCTGTAGACGATGTTGCTGCAGCAATGGCAGGAGTCCAGACTGGTTTGTACGCTGCTATGGTCATTGACCTGCCTGTTGCTTCCAATCTGATTAGCACTTCATATTCTGACCTGACTATTGCAAAAGAGATTCCAACAGGTGAGCAGTATGGCATTGTAGTTTCCAAGGACAATCCTGCACTAACTGAGGCAATCAACAAGGTGCTCGCAGACATGGAGAAGGACGGAACCATGACTGCTCTCAAGACCAAATGGTTTGGCTCTAACATCTAGTTTTACCAGCTCAGCAAAAGTGTTTGAAGTCAGATTTGGCTTCAAGCACTCACTGTTTTCATCAGGATTTATTGCAACTAAGCTCTAAAGGAGTATCACGTGATTGCACTTTTGCACAAAACTATGTCAGGACAGCAACTGTCCTTGTGCATGTCATCTGCGAGTTTCAAAGCTGAATCTGCACCTCAAAGTACGGCTTATGATTCGGCTAAGTCAAAGCTCTCGCAAAATCGTGCGTACTCCTCGCTACTTGTAGTTCTTCTCGCCACGCTTCTTTTGAGTGGGCTGTTCTTTATGTCTCTGAGCGTGTTTTCTGTTCAGAGTGCTTTTGCTCTCACCACAAATAAGGCAACAGCTAAGTCAAATCAGACAGAAGGCAATGGCGTTATCGGTGGCAAAGAGACCCGTTTGACCTGGGAGGGAACAGTTGAGGACGAGCAGGTCTCTCAGCTCACTTTGCAGCTTCCTGAGGGCTCAGATTTGCAGAGCGCAACTACTAAGGTGACCGTTCTTTCAGGTCTTACGCGCGAGAAGATCGAGGCAATTGCAAGCGTCCAGGGAACGCAGGTTGTGATCTCTTTTGCAACACCCGTGGACGCTCAAAAGCTTATTCGTGTAGAGATTTCCGGCATGAAGTTTCCTGCTGACGGCGGTTCGTACACTGTTGAGGGAACCTATACCACTGAGCAGGGAACTCAAAAGCTTGCTTCTTCTCCCGAAATCACCATTATTCCTAACACTCCTGTTCAGGCTCTAGTGAATTGGCTTGATGCTCAGCCTTGGGTTGAAGCGTGGAATTCCAACCACTTTTTGGGGATGTTCTTAAAGCCTCAACTGATTGTCTCTTCAGTGGTGATGCTTTTTCCTGGATGGCTGGTTTGTCTTGCAATTGTAATTTGCGCCTATCCTGTGGCCATTGTGCTGGGAATGGGCTTTGCGCTGCTGAAGATTTCCAAGAATCCACTCCTGCGTGCACTTGCGGTGGTATATATCAATTTGTTGCGTGGAACCCCATTCTTCCTGCAGATTTATATTCTGTTCTTTGGTCTTCCTATGTTAAATATTAATCTGGACACCAATTTGCTTGGCTTTATTGTGGTTGCTATCAATTCTTCTGCGTATCTTTCAGAGATTTTCCGCGCGGGCATTCAATCAATTCCGCAGGGTCAGTATGAGGCAGCAAGCTCTCTTGGTATGAATCGTTTACAGACCATGACGTTTATTATCATTCCTCAAACTATTCGCCGGGTTATTCCGCCTCTTACCAGCGACTTTATTACTTCCTACAAAGATACCTCGCTGCTTTCTTCTGTAGGTGTTATGGAGCTGATGATGTTTGCTAAAAACCTCACCACCTCAACGGGAAACATGACGCCATATATGACGGCCGCTCTGTTCTATTTGGCAATTACCTTGCCACTTATTAAGGTAGTTGGCACTATCGAGAAACGCATGGAGCAGTCAGAAACTGGTAAAACAGCAATCGTCGCAGCTAGTAAGACCCAAGCTCTTTCTAAGGAGGGAAACTAATGTCTTTCTTTTCTTTCAAAAAGAAGTCGAACACAGAACAACCTGCCTTGGATGCTGAAGTTGCTGCACAAGAGGCATTTGAGCGCGATAAGCCGCTTACTAACCATGCTTTCGAGTCAGGTGAACATCCTATTGTTCGTATTGAGCACCTCAATAAGTCGTTTGGATCAACGCATGTCTTAATTGACGTTAATCTGACTGTCTGGCCAGGTGAAGTTGTGGTTGTGCTTGGTCCTTCGGGCTCTGGTAAGTCCACCATGCTTCGTTGTATCAATCTACTGGAGACTCCTTCTGCAGGTCATATTCTTATTGAAGATCAAGAGATTACGGGCACAAACGAGGCAGAGGTCAACGCCCTTCGTAGAGATGTCGGAATGGTCTTTCAGCAATTCAATCTGTTTGGTCATTTAACGGTCAAAGAGAACGTAATGATTGGTCAGAGTAAGGTTCTAGGAAAGTCAAAAGAGGAGGCAGAGGCAGAGGCGCTAAAGCAGCTGGAGGCTGTTGGTCTTGCCGATAGAGCAGACTTCAAGCCTGGTGCGCTTTCCGGTGGACAGCAGCAGCGTGTTGCAATCGCTCGCGCCGTTGCTATGCATCCAAATGTACTTCTGTTTGATGAGCCTACTTCCGCGCTTGACCCCGAGCTTGTTCGTGGTGTTTTGGATGTTATGCGTGATCTGGCAAAGAACTCTGGTATGACCATGATTGTGGTAACGCACGAGATGGGTTTTGCAAAAGACGTGGCAGATCGCGTGGTCTTTATGGAAGGAGGAGTGGTAGTTGAGCAAGGTACTCCTGATGTCATTTTCAACAATCCACAAAACCCTCGAACAGCTGAGTTCATTGGCGCTCTTGCGTAAAACCCATACTTTTTAGAATTAATACGCAAACGTAAAAAAATATTTTAGGGCGAGAAAATCTTCTCGCTCTAATTGCAGATGATAAGGTATATCTGCTCTTTATTCGCAGCTTGTGGTATGCTTTATAAGATTAAGCTTATCCTAGGGGGAATCGATGCATCACAAGAATATTCTTCTTGTATCTGCAACGACACGCTTACATGAACGTATGCGTGAACTTTCGCATGTCATTGATGTGTCTATCGCTCTTGCAAATGCAGCCTCATTTTCTCAGGCTGCGGCTTCTGGTCATACTTTTGACCTTATTATTCTTGATCAAAAAGACCTGTCCCAGGATGTTATTAGTACGGTTGAAAATTATTCCGCGCAAAATGGTGGAATTGCTCGCCTGTTTGTTGCTGACCTTGATAATCTTTCTAAGTTTGTTCTGCCTGTTCAGGGCAAGAGCGATTTTATTTTGTCTACTGCAACTATCCAGGAGTTTAGCCTTAGGTGCTCGCTGCTTTTGTGGCCAGGTACCGAGAGCACTTCTAGAGATTTGGTTATTGTTGACAACATAAAGATTAACCTGGCAACGTATCAGGTTTACATTGATGAATCTCCTGTTGATCTTACGTATATGGAATATCTGCTGCTGTCATTCTTGGCAACCCATCCGTCTCGTGCATACTCACGTGAGGCTCTTTTGCAGCGCGTTTGGGGTTTTGAGTACTGCGGTGGTACCAGAACAGTTGACGTTCACGTAAGGCGTGTTCGCTCAAAGATTGGTCCTCAAGCAGCCGCTCATCTTGAGACGGTGCGTGGTGTAGGCTATCTGTTTAGAGCATAATCGCAGGTACAGACTGCATTTAATGGGATCTGCAAACTTCTTACTTACGAGCAGGACTCCCGCGCGTCTTTCTCATAATGAGAAACGAATTTTTGTCCGGTATAACGGGTAGAATACACATATTGAAAAATTGATGTTTAGCGCAGAATTATTTGCGTTAGTTGTTTGCATCAAAGTGATGTTAAGGAGGATGTCTATGGAGAACCAAGCACATGGTTTAACCACAGATTCCACTGTAAATAAGCGTTTTTCGTCAGTTGAGCAGGCTGGATTTATGTCTATGTTCAAAAGCTCAAGTGTAAAAAGAACAGCTTGTGCAATTGCTTTTGCCGTTGCTTGTGTTCCTACCATTGCTTTGGGAGAGGGAATTTCTCAGCTTCCTGCAGTATCTGGTCAGGCAACTATTTCTCAAGCAGCGACGTCTCGTCCTGCTGCAGAACCAACTGATACTAAGACGGCAGAAACGGTAGCTTCTAAGGTTTTGCCTTCGGTTGTGTCCGTTAAGGCTACCAGTGATTCATCAGGCTCAACCGGTTCTGGCGTTGTATTGAATGCAAATGGAGACATTCTTACCAATTACCACGTCATTGAGGGTATGGATACGTTCTCTATCTCCGTTAATGACAAAGAGTATGAGTGCACTGTCGTAGGAACAGATCCAACCTCTGACCTTGCTGTTCTTCATGCTGACCTTAAGGGAGATAGCCTAACTCCAATTGAGATTGGTAATTCCGATAACTTAGCTCCTGGTAGTTGGGTTATGAGTGTTGGTAGCCCATTTGGTCTTGATCACTCTGTTTCTGCAGGTATCGTGTCTGCTCTTTCTCGTGGAGATATGCTTGAGACAGAGGGTGGAGAAACCACTATTTATGCAAACCTCATCCAGGTTGATGCAGCTATTAACCCAGGTAATTCTGGCGGCGCTCTGGTTGACTCTAATGGTCAGCTTGTGGGTATTTGTACGTTGTTCTCGTCAGATACCAAGTCATTTGCGGGTATTGGCTTTGCAATTCCTTCTAACTATGCCATTGATATTGCAAATCAGATTCTTTCTGGCCAGCAAGTTAAGCATGCCTATATTGGTCTTTCTATGCAGACCGTTACTCCTCGAGTTGCAAAGCGCAATGATCTCTCGGTAGATTACGGTGCGTATGTAGCAGGCCTTCTTGATGATAGTCCTGCAGAGGGTGCTGGTATTAAAAAGGGTGATGTTATTGTCTCTATTGGTGGAGAGCGCGTTGTTTCTGCTGATGCAGCTATTATTGCCGTTCGCTCTCACAAGATTGGAGAGACCGTTCCTGTAGAAATCATGCGTGGAGAAGACCGCCTTACTATCAACGTCACGCTTGGTTCTGATGAGACGCTTTCTACTAAGAAAGAGAAAGAAAAGAACAGCAAGAACGAAACAAACAACGATACTGATGATAAGCAGGATCGTACTGAAGATGATGGTGATTCCTATAGGTATTATCGTCAGCAAAACTATTGGGAAGAGTTCTGGGATTACTTCACTAATCCTTATGGAGATAAAGACGTTGATTCCGATAATCCATTTGTGAATTTCGTAGAGAGCATTACCAATAGCATTGCAGAAGTAATCTACGGTATTTTTGGTTAACACTCAGATTGCGTTTGCTGTGTTTGCGTTTGTTTGTTCTGCTATGAGTTAGGGGAGTCTTGTGGATTTGCTTGTGCTGTTAGTTTTGGCTGTAGTTGTCATTGTGCTTATCGTGAGCCTTGTCACACTTTCCTCTAAGCTTTCGCAAGTAAAGACGCTGCAAGAGCAAAGTCAAACATCATCTGCAGAGCTTATAAGAAGCTCCCAAGAGTTGGATCGTCGTGTTACGGATAACATGGCAAAAATGCAAGAGCTTATGGATACAAAGCTTGAGAAGGTAAGAGAGGTAGTTGATCAAAAGCTCACCTCAACACTGCAAAATCAGACGAAGCAGACTGATCAGCGTATTGCTCAGCTTGATGCTCGCTTTGATGCTTTTCAGCGTCGTGTGGATGACAACATGAAAGCAACTTCCCAGGCTTCAACTGAGCAGCTTGGTAAGGTTAGAGAGACTGTTGACAAACAGCTCAGCGACATGCGTAAAGAGAATGAAGCAAAGCTTGAGCTTATGCGTCAGACCGTTGACGAGAAACTCCAGAAAACGCTCGATGAGCGTATGACCCAATCGTTCCAGCGCGTATCTACGCAACTTGAGCAAGTTCATCAAGGCTTGGGAGAAATGCGTGGTCTTGCGGAAGGTGTTGGAGACTTAAAGAAGGTTCTTTCTGGCGTTAAGACTCGCGGAATTGTTGGAGAAATTCAGCTTGGCGCAATTCTAAGAGACATTCTTTCTCCAGAGCAGTACGAAGAGAATGTTGCTACTGTTTCTGGTTCTACTGAGCGTGTTGAGTTTGCTGTTAAGTTGCCTGGAGAGTCAGGGGAGACCGTTTGGCTTCCTATTGATTCTAAGTTCCCAGGAGATACGTACGAGCATTTAGTGGATGCAATCAATGCAGGTAATGAGGAGGCGATTGCTGCTGCTAAAAAGGGTCTAGAGACTCGAATTAAGGCAGAGGCAAAAGATATCTCTACAAAGTATATTGCCCCACCAGAGACAACTAACTTTGCTATTTTGTTCCTTCCTTTTGAGGGACTTTATGCAGAGGTAGTCAGTCAGACGGGTCTTCTTGAGCAGCTACAGAGAGAGTATCGCGTTAATGTGTGTGGACCTTCCACTATGGCAGCACTTCTTAACAGTCTTCAAATGGGATTTCAATCTGTTGCTATTCAGAAGCATGCCGACGAAATTCAAAAGGTACTCTCTGCGGTTAAGACAGAGTTTGAGACGTATCAGGTGCAGCTTGAGAAAGCTCAAAAACAGATTAGAACTGCAGAAACCACCATTGATAAGATTCTTACTACTAGAACAAAGGCTATGAACCGCAAGCTAAGAGGTGTTACTGCATTAGAGAGCCTTGAAGATGCACAGAGTACTTTAGGTCTTGTTGAGGGAAGTGTAGAAGATTAAGAGGATGATGAGTAGCACGTATTTTTGAGTGCTGAGTTTCTCTTTTATAGGTAGATAAAAAACAGCGGCTTCGGTGATGTGACCCCCAAAAGTTAGACTTTTATAGCGTAGCAGTTTATATGGCTGCTACGCTATTTTTATGCAGCCAAGAGTCTAAGCCTGTATTGCACTGGACTTAACCATCCTAGTCTTTCTTTAATTCTTTGTTCGTTGTAATACTTTATGTATCGTTCGATTTCTGACTTTAGCTCATCATAGCTATAGTAAATAACGCCATAGTAGATCTCTTGTTTAAGCAATCCA
>CALIAD010000049.1 GCA_938041635.1 uncultured Atopobium sp. | reverse complement strand
CATATCAGGTAGTGCGACCGCCTAGCTGCCTGGCTATCTTGATTAGGAACATGTCAATTCTTCAGCAGAACATAAGAAAGCTGCGCTATTTTGCACGCCAGGACTAAAAGCCGGCGCTAACACGCTGCAGAATCATAATCACCCGCATATGAACTGCTTCCCATTTCTTATGTCCAAGAAATGGGAGGCAGTTCAGTACCGGCTCTCTTATGACGTGTAGGTGTTTTGAAGTGGATTGAGCTGCTTACTTTCCGCTTGCCATCTTAGCTGGATACCACTTCTGGAACCACGCCGTAAACAGACCCATTCCAATAGGAACCAGGTTATTCACAATAACCAAAATACCGCCCACACCATTTTGAACTGCAAACCAGCTCCAAATAGCCGTTAACACGTACATAGCACCCCAACATGCAGCCAAAATATAATTTGTCTTCATGAACAGCGGATTATTGTAAGCGCTATCTCCGCCGTAGCTGTACTTAACATATGCAGCGCAGAGAGGCTCCTTAGTAAAGCATGATGCAAGCCACATAAGACCAAAAGCCAGGTAACCCAAATTGACAATAAGATTCCCGTCGCCATTTCCGCTCATAAAAACGCCTGCAGACAATGCTCCGACCAGGGCAAATGAGATTCTGTCCCAGATGGTGAACTTGAAGTTCCTCATAATCAGCGGCATCAAGGCAGTAACAAGCAGCACAATCATGGCGCCAACCTGAGAGTCAAACGAGGTTGCAGTCCAGAAGGTAATCCAAGGGAGCAGCATTGTAATCATCTGAGGGTTTTTCTGCGTGTTGCCCGCTTCTTCAAGCGGCACGTTCTGCGCGCCTCCAGATGCGCCGCCAGGAGTGGGACCAAAATACTTATCCCAATCAATCATGAAGGAAAAATCGCCCTCAACGGTATACAGGTGCTTGCCCAGCGCCTCTGGTCCACTGATTTCTCCCCTAGAAATAGCCTGCCAAACCTCAAACGGAGTGTTGAGCTTTGTCGTGGTAGTGAGGCTACCGTCAGTAAAGACCTTACTGCCGTCCTTGCCCAGCAAAATCTGATAGCTACGACCAAGGTCAGTGTAGTTCATCTCAAGAACGCGATCTTTTCCGTCGTAAGCCGTCTTGTCATACAGGGCCGCCATTTGAGAGGTGAAGATATGGTCAAACGGCACCTGCTCAACGGGTTTCTCGCCAGCGGCTTTGCCTTCTTGAGCGCTTGTATCGCGAGAAATTCCCCAGCTTGCATCCGCCATCTGCTCAAACATCTCTTTTGGATACAGCAACACCTTAAGCTCAGCTTTTGTCTGCTCAGAGATGCCGCCCTTGGCATACTCAGTACCAGCCTTTTTGACAAGCTCGAGGTACTGGTTGGTGCGTGTGGAAAGCTCTTTTACGCGGAAGAGCTCGCCCTGACCGCAGAAAATGCTCTCGTAGTTGCCTTGGCCAAGAATGTGGTCAAACATCTTGGTAACGCTATCGTAGTTTCCCTCTGAAGAATAGAATCCACAGGTAGAGATGAGAACGTGCTTCTTACCGGACATGTCGTAGCGGGACTCGTGCGCGCCACTTCCATATCCCCTGTTTACGTCGCTCATAAAGGGCAGACTCATGGGGAGCTGGCGATCAATCAGGTTCTTCAGCAGTCCAGGCACGTTAAAGTAGTAGAGCGGAAAACTCCAAATAACCAGGTCAGCCCAGAGCTGCTTTTGGATGACGGTTTCTTCATCGTCCGACATAATGCACTGACCTGGAGTGTTCTTCCAGCAGTGGAAACATCCTTTGCAAGGCTTGATGTCCATAGTGGCAACGTTGAGCTGCTCAACAGTCACGTCTTCATGGGCGTGCTGCTCAGAGATACCCTCAACGAAACTCTTAGCAAGTCGCAGAGAATTGCTGGCCTTGCCCTTGGGGCTGCCGTTAATGAGCAGAATGTTCATGGTGCGCCTCCAGCTCCTTCATGCACTTCTCGCTCCATGCCCTAAGCATTTCCTCGTGCATCTTGCCGTACTCGATAGTAAATTTCCAGAACAACGCCTTTTCTGGGTCACCCATTTGTGCTGCGTAAGCGGCTACCGCGCCAGCTGCCAGCTCACTTCCACCAGGAAACGAGGAGGCGTTATCTGCGATTCGTTTAAAGAACGCAAGGTTTTCCTCGTAGGGGCACTCGCCCCTAAAGAATGTCTGCATCAAAAGTGGAATGCGCAGCACCGAGGACTGAGAGTCTTCCCTCAGCCACCTCTGCAACTCTTCTTTACCGTCTTCAGTTATCGAGAAAACCTTCTTGTCTGGCTTTCCTTTCTGAGTAACCAGCGTTGCGGTGACCCAGCCATCTTTTTCTAGCGCCTGTAGTTCTCTATAGATCTGGCTTGTCTGAGCAGTCCAGAAGTAATTAAGTGACTGTTGAAAGATGGTTTTAATCTCGTAGCCGGACATATCTCCATAATTCAAGAGACCAAGAATTCCCTGCTTGAGCAAATCTCTCATCTCCTTATATTCCACTTGTTGAATATCTTACTAAGATAGTAATTCCACTTGTGGAATATGTCAACGAGAAATTCTAAAAACTTTAACTTCTTTCTGGTGACACAAAAGGACTCTGCCATTTCTGACAGAGTCCTGACATGCGATTATCGTATGTTTTTCAGTGTCCCAGCATTACCTATTACAGGGCAGAAGCGGCGTGTTCACCGCGCTTTCTTGAGTATCATCGCGCTCATCGTAAGCATCATATGGTGCCTTAGGGTCATGAACCTTGACCGGCTTGTTGACGTTGCAAACTTCATCAGTATGGGCGAAGGCAAAGTTGATGTCATCTGCCCAGCCTGTATGGCCGGTGATAATCTTGGGGTTAAGTCCACGCTGGCGCAGGATTCCCTCTAGCTTTGCAAGCGATTCAACAGCAAGTTTATTGTCTTCAGCAAGCTTGTTGATAAAGCTATAACCACCGTCTGCTCCCAGCCAGATGGTATCGGCAGTAAATAAATACTCGTCATCAATCAGGTACACCACGTGTCCCCAGGTATGGCCAGGGACTAGGATTGTTTCAATTTTTATGCCATCAATTTCAAAGACTTCTCCATCGTGCAGAAGTGTCTTTTTATTTGGGATATTTACCTTTGGTAGCTTGAACCAGCCGTTCATTACACGGCGACGAACTTCTCCTGTTAAATACCTATTTTCAACATCGCCAA
>CALIAD010000048.1 GCA_938041635.1 uncultured Atopobium sp. | reverse complement strand
GACTCATCGATTTCAAAGCCACGACCTGCAAAGTAATTCTCGGCAGCAGGAATATTGTTAACATGGAAGCCAATATGACCCTTTGTGCCTCGGCCATTTTGTTTCATGACCTCTACCAGGGTCCCTGCAAAAAATGAAGGTGGCTGCTCAATAGTTGGAAGTCCCATAAGAGCGGTAAACAGATTTGCAATCTTTTCTGCCTCGTCCGCATTGCTTGCGTTAATGCCAACGTGAGCAACGTACATATCAAACTGCTCGACTGGATTAAGAGCGCTGGAATTGTTAGTTGAATCTGTCATACATCTCCCCTTTCCTAGGGCTCAAGTATATAAGGGAAGCTCTAAGATGTGTGCTTGGCAATGAATATTAGTCATTACTGTAACTAAGTACTAACAAAAAAGGCCCAGTTACCTAGGCCTTTAAATTTTTATGGTGGGCGATGCTGGATTTGAACCAGCGACCCCTTCCGTGTGAAGGAAGTGCTCTACCCCTGAGCCAATCGCCCGAACGACTTGCAATAATAACAAACAATGACGCTAATTTCTAGCTTTTGACTTTTTTGAAGGTGAATACGTAGACACAGCTTTATTCATCTGAACAAGAATAATTCCCAGGAAGATAAGCTGAAGAATCAGTGGCGTAATTACCATAGGCTGAGATGAAAGCTGCGATACAAAAACCCATTCAATGGTAAAAAGAATGAGATCAATACCAGCAACAAGACGGACAATGCCGTGGGTTTTCTCAAAGTCTTTAGCCAAGCTGATGCATTTCTGAAGAATATAGCAGCAATAAACTGCCATTAAGCTGCATAGCAGAAGCACAATCATGCTTGAAGAGAAACGACCATAGCCAACTGAGAAGGCAAAGATGACAATTCCAGCAACGCCCAGCGCGCCAAGCATAGAGGAAAGCGCCATCATCAACTTAGTTCCACGATCCATACAAACCCCCAACAAGTCAGTTCACAGAGAAAAAACGTACACAAGAGGAGCTAGAACAATAAAATAATTTACTTTGCCTCAAGAGACTTTTTAACTTTATGAGATCCTCGGGCAATAGCGCTGGCCATTGCCAAAAGTGCAAACAGCTCAATAAACTGCAAGGTAACAGATGGTTTAAGTACCAACTGTCCAACAACAATAGCAGCTAATGCAACGCATGATCCAAAAATCATTGGATAGGCAGCAACAGCTCTATTAGGAACATTAGCCTCTCTAGCTGCATAACCACCAGTTAGAAGCGAGATCATACTTGCAAGCAAAAGAAGAGCGGAATCAATTGATGGACCAGCACCAATTACAAGAACCGCAACATTAACAAGACCTAAAAGTCCGTCAACCAAAAGCGCCAGACTGAAGAGCTTCATTTTGCGAGTCTCAGGAGTCATATATCCCCTATCTATCAAATATCACTTTGGCTATTGTACCCGTCTTTTATATAAATTAAGTAATCGAATCATTGAACGGTAGAGAGTTTCGGTAAAAGAAATGGCGAGAAAACCAAAGGGTTTCTCGCCACATGTGTATTTGGTGGGCCCAGAGGGATTTGAACCCCCAACCCAGGGATTATGAGTCCCCTGCGCTAACCGTTGCGCCATGAGCCCGTAAGAAAAAAGCGGCGACTGATGCCGCCGCCAGAATGCGTGGTGGAGAATAGGGGGATCGAACCCCTGACCTCATGACTGCCAGTCATGCGCTCTCCCAGCTGAGCTAATTCCCCGAACGTGGTGCGGGAAATACTATAGCAAACCAAAGCTCTGTTTTTCTCGACAATTTTCTAATTGGTTGTATATTTTAAAGCTCACGCTCTGGAAGAATCTTCTCTGCCAACCAAGATCCAACCTCATCAAGGGCAACCTCAAAGCGCTCACCGGTAGCGCGTTCTTTGACTTCTGCGATTCCGTTAGCAACGCCCTTCTTGCCCACAATAACCTGCCATGGGAAGCCAATAAGATCTGCATCTGCAAACTTAACACCAGGACGCTCTGCACGATCATCAACAACAGTCTCAAGACCAGCAGCAATGCATGCGTCAGCTACAGAACCTGCTGCATTCCAAATCTTTGGGTCTTTGTCAGAGAGACAAAGAACAGAAACCTCATAAGGAGCAACAGAGACTGGCCACTTGATGCCCTTCTCGTCATTGTATTGCTCAACAACAGCAGCAAGCAGCCTGGAAACACCAATGCCGTAGCAGCCCATAACCAGAGGCTTGTCCTCGCCGTTTTCGTCTGTGAAGGTGGCATTAAGAGCTGAAGAGTACTTGGTGCCAAGCTGGAAGACCTGGCCAACCTCAATACCACGAGCGGTATGCAGAGGAAGTCCACACTCAGGGCAAATATCGCCCTCCTGAGAAGTGACAAGGTCTTTCCACTCGTTAATCTCAAAGTCACGACCAAGCTCAACGTGATCAAGGTGGTAGTCTACCTTGTTAGCACCGCAGAGCCACCACTGAGTATCCTCAAGAGAGAGGTCTCCAACAACGCGGATACCCTCAGGTAGACCAACAGGTCCAATGAAGCCCTTGATGAGACCATACTCTTCAAGTTCTTCATCGGTCATCATGTGATAGTCACCAAAGACGTGCTCAGCCTTAACCTCATTGAGCTCATGAGTACCTGGAACAAAGCACACAACTGGCTTACCGTTTCCGTCAACAAGTGCAAGAGCCTTGCGAGTTGCTGCTGGTGAAACGTGAAGAAACTCAGCAACATCATCAATGGAGCCAATGCCAGGAGTGTGAATCTCACACATCTTGCCAGACTCACGCTCTTCTACGTTGATCTTTGCAGCTGCTGCCTCAGTATCTGCAGCATAGCCGCAATCGCAATAGACCAGGCTTGCCTCGCCAGCCTCTGCCAGTGCCATAAACTCAACAGAGGTGTCTCCACCAATCTGACCAGAGTCTGCAACTACCTGCAGAGCCTTAAGACGTGTGCGATCACAAACGTTCTGGTAAGCAACTTTCTCCTGGTCATAGCATTCTTGCAGCGACTCTTGATTTGCCGAGAAGGAATATCCATCTTTCATAATGAACTCACGGCCGCGCATAAGACCAAAACGTGGACGACGCTCGTCACGGAACTTATCCTGAATCTGATAGAGCGTTAAAGGAAGCTGCTTATAGCTTTTGAGCTCATTTCTAATAAGGTCTGTGAAGGTTTCCTCGTGAGTTGGACCAAGAGCAAACTGACGATCATGACGGTCGCGCATACGCATAAGCTCGTCGCCATAAACATCCCAACGACCAGACTCTTCCCAGAGCTCAGCAGGGGTCATAATAGGAACAAGAATCTCCTGAGCACCAATACCGTCCATCTCATCGCGAATGATGGCCTCAATCTTTAAAAGAGAGCGCCATGCAAGTGGCAGATAAGAGTAAAGACCCGCAGCGGTCTTTCTGATCATGCCAGCACGAAGGAGCAGGCGGTGACTTGCAAGTACAGCCTCAGCTGGGTCTTCTTTGAGTGTTGGTGCATACAAAGAAGACATGCGCATCCAGTGCTTCAAGGTAGTTTCCTTTCAATATGAAGTAATACGTATAGTTTACTTATTTTTTGCCAAAACGATTCTCGATTTCGGCGAATAACTCATCAACAATCTTATCTTCAGGAACTTTTCTAATAGGATTGCCGTTTTCAAACAACACTGCCTGGCCTTTGCCACAGGCTACACCAAGGTCAACACCCCTAGCCTCACCAGGTCCATTAACAACGCATCCCATGACTGCTACAGAAATTGGAGCACGAACGCCATCCAAGCGTTTGGTAACTTCTTCTGCAATAGGAATCATATCAACGCCACACCTGCCGCACGTAGGACAGCTCACCAGCTCTGGTTTAATGCGACGCATACCAAGAGCCGCAAGAAGCTCCCATGCTACGTGAACTTCTTCTACGGGATCGGCCGTCAGAGAAAGGCGCATGGTATCGCCAATACCGCTCTCAAGCAAAATGCCCACCGCAGCAGAATTCTTTACCGTTCCCTGCCTTAACGCACCGGCTTCTGTAACGCCTACATGCAGGGGAATCTGTGGAAGCTCCTTAGAAAGCGCTCGATATACCGCAAGTGTCGTTGGAACATCGTGAGCTTTTGCAGACAAGACAATGTCGTCAAAACCGCGAGAAGAAAAATGCTCTACAAAAGACTTTGACGATGCCACGAGTTTCTCGACAAGGGTCATATCTTGTCTTGTATCAAATTCTTTAGCAAGAGAGCCTGCGTTAACGCCGATTCTAATGGGAATATGCGCCTCTTTAGCTGCCTCAATGACAGCATCAACGCGCTCCATAGAGCCAATGTTTCCTGGGTTAATGCGAAGAGCTGCCGCACCTCGCTTTGAAGCTTCAAGCGCTAGCTTATAGTCAAAGTGAATATCGGCAACAACAGGAAGTGGCGAGTATTTGCAAATCTCCTCAAAGCCATCAAGCGCTTTTGCGTCTGGAATAGCTACGCGAATAATCTCGCAGCCAGCATCAGCAAGCTCTTTAATCTGACGAAGTGTTGCGTCTAGATCGTCTGTTTTAGTGGTACACATAGACTGAACGGAAACGGGAGCGCCGCCGCCAACCTGGACAGATCCAACCATGACGGGATGAGTTTTTGTGCGAGCAATCTCAGACATAAAATCAGCTACCTAAAAAGTAAATGAAGAATATCGTTTCTCAGTGCAACAACAAAGACAAACAGGAAAAATGCCAGTCCAATGTAAGATAAGATATTTTGAACCTTGATAGACAGAGGCTTTCTAATAATCACCTGAATTACCTCGATCAGAATCTTTCCACCGTCAAGAGGTGGAATAGGTAAAAGATTCATGAATCCAAGTGACATGGAAATAGCTGCTACCAGCATAATAAGAGTCGAGAAACCCTCTGCAGCAGCTTCTGATGCCATTACAGAAATTCCTACAACAGAAGACGACTGATTGAGAACTTCCATGGTTTGCGTTGGGATGAGCAGTCTGAGCGCAAACTGACCAACCTGCGCGGCATACGATACAGCTGCAGTTGATGCGTCAATAAACGAGAAGTGATAGGTGGTCATGACAGGTGAAACGCCGATGATCTTATCGTCAGGACGTAAAGCAGGCTTAATGGTAGTTTGAAGCTGAATACCGCCGCGATCATAGGTGACAGGAATATCTGTTACACCTGCAGACATTGCGTCTTTGATAGCTACAGTAAGGTCTTCCCAGGTATGAACCTCTACCTTGTTAAACGTAAGAATAGTGTCCCCGGGAGTAAGACCGGAAATAGCTGCCAGAGAGCCAGACTCAACTGAGCCCAACTGTGCCTTGTTTTGTGCGGCAGGAATACCAACAAACATGAGGGAGCCTACGACCAGCACAAAAGCAAGCGCAATGTTGACCAGAGGTCCACCCAAAATCATAAGCAGGCGCTTGGGAACGTTTACACCAACATACGTATGAGCCTTTTCTTGAGCAAAGAAATCATCAGCAGACATCTTTGGAACTCGAGGCTCCCCTGCTGCCGTAGAGCCTTCCTGCTCAAAGTTGTGACCACGATCATATTCACAGCGAAGCTCAGCATCTCGTGCAAGAGTCTGGAAGGTAATATGTGCCAGCTCATCTGACTCCGACTCTTTGACAAGCTCAATAGAGCCCCAGTCCGCCAAGGTATACAGCAGATTGTAAGCGCGATCATCCTCGCAGTTGAGTTTTGCGGCAAGCGTGCCAACCTCAAGTGAGCCTGCTTCTTGAACACTCATCAGAGCCTGAGGCAGAAGCTCATCAAGCTGACCCTCCATGCCACAAATGCGGGTATAGCCACCAAAAAGAAGCGGTGTTACGCCAACCTCAGTGCCATATTTCTTACTCTTATGAGAAAGCTTGTACTTGAAAGGCATACCCAAGAAGAACTCGGTGACACGAACGCCACACAGGCGAGCCATTCCGTAATGGCCAGCCTCGTGAACAAATACAAGGAGCGAGAGGACCAAGAGTCCCCAAAAAATTGGTGAAAGAACAGCTAACAAATTCACAAAGTTCCTATCCCACAAAAGAACGGGCTAAAGCTCGTGCTTCTGCGTCTACAAGCGTCAATTGTTGAAGGTCTTCTACCCTTTGGACATGAGAGGCATTCATGGTCTCTGCAACAATGCGCTCAATATCAAGAAATGAACATCTTCCTCGCCTAAATGCATGGTTAGCAACTTCATTAGCAGCATTCATAATGCAGGGAAGCGTACCACCGACAGTTCCCGCGTGACGAGCAAGAGCTAAGCATCCAAAGGTCTTCTCGTCAGCATAATCTCCTGTAAGAGGAGCTGTCTCTTGCCACTCAACCGGCTGAGCAATTGCTGGCCAACGGTGCGGATAGCTCAGCGCAAACTGGATTGGCAGTCTCATGTCAGAGGCTCCAAGCTGCGCCTTTACGGAACCGTCCACAAACTCAACCATAGAGTGGATGCGGCTCTGACGATGTACCAGCACCTCAAGCTTGTCCATTGGAGTGTCAAAGAGATGATGAGCCTCAATGAGCTCAAGACCCTTGTTCATGAGCGTTGCGCAGTCGATGGTGATCTTGGCACCCATCTTCCAGGTTGGATGCGCTAAAGCGTCGTCGGCCGAGACATGCGTGAGCTGCTCACGAGAATATCCGAAGAACGGACCACCGGAGCAGGTAAGCCAAATCCTCTGGATATCAGCGGGGTTCTCGCCAATAAGGCACTGGAAGATGGCACTGTGCTCAGAATCAACGGGGATGAGCTGACTAGGCTTGACCAGAGGCATCAGGAGGTCTCCGCCAACAACAATTGATTCCTTGTTAGCGTAAGCCAGCACTTTGCCAGCCTTCACAGCGGCCAAACCAGCGTAAATGCCAGCCTCTCCTACCACTGCGTTGACTACACAGTCAACCTCATCCAGCTCAGCGAGCGCCTGAACGGCCTCAGGACCAAAGCTTGCTTTGCAGCCTTGTGGCAAACTGTCGAGAAGGGCGTTGCCCTTGACACTTGCATCTGCAAAAGCAACGTATTTGCAGTTGAACTCAGTTGCTGCCTTCACGGCAAACTCAACCGACGACCTCACCGCAAGGGCTGCAACCTCCACCTTTTGCGGGAAATGACGGCACACATCAAGCGTCTGCATGCCCACCGAGCCCGAAGCTCCAAGGACAGCAACGCGCAGTGGCTCATGCCTTACAGCACGAGGCGCGGTATCTTCAAAAATGCTCAAAACCTATGCTCCAAACGGCAGCGCAATAGGTAGCTTGACCTGGCTAAAGAGCACGGCAAGCTGGAAGAGAAGAAACGCCGCCATAGTTCCAAAAATCATCGAATCGGTTCTATCAAGTAGGCCACCATGACCAGGCATAATTGAACCAGAATCCTTGAGGCCCACTCCTCGCTTAATGCGAGACTCAAAGAGGTCTCCAACAACAGAGAAGATGCCTTCTGTTACGCCAAAAAGCAGCGCAAATAGTGGATTCATATTAATTGCGCCAAACGCAGCAATCAAGAACCACACCAGCATTGATCCAAGAAGACCACCAAAGAAGCCTTCCCAGCTCTTATTAGGAGAAATTCTTGGCGCCAGTTTATGTTTGCCAAATTTGGATCCAAACAAATACGCAAATGAATCATTTGCCCACACAGAGAGCATGACAGCAAGCGTAATCCAAGGAATAGAAAAACTTGGCTCTGTGGACCTTAGAAGCACTACCGTTGAAAGTGAAAGCGACGTATACAGTGGTCCAAAGGCCGTAACCGCCACGTCTGCAAGGTTTGCTCGCGGTGTTAAAACATACCAAAGTCCGCAAAGAATAATCAAAAGCAAAGAAAATACCAGCGGAAAGACGTGACCAAAGTACGCAATTATGGGAAAAACAAGCGAGAAGACAAGGCCAAGAGGCTCGTTTGGCATACGTCCGCCCATACGGCAAATATGGAAGAACTCAGAGCAGCAGAGCCATGCCATACCGGCAATCAAAACAATAGTGGCTTCTTTGCCAACAAACAGTGCAGCAAGCACAATAGCTGCATAAACTACGCCAGACAGAGTCCTGGTCAAAAGCTTCTCGGTAACGCCACGAACTCGTTGACCCATAAGGTTACCAGCGGATCGTTGCAGCTCTTTAAGGGAGCGACGAATCTCCAGCTTTTCAATCTGTCTATCAATTCCAACGCTACCTGTTTCTTCAGGATTAGGCTGAGCATCAGCAGGAATCCTAGAGGTAGGCCTTCTGGAATCGCGCGTATTGTCCACCACTATTTCACTCCTCCGAATCGCCTTTCGCGACCCTGATAGTCCTTAATGGCGCGCAAAAAATCCCACTTAGAGAAGTCAGGCCAGTAAGTTTGCGTAACATACAGCTCCGAGTAAGCCAGCTGCCATAGCAAATAGTTAGAAAGCCTCAGCTCTCCTGACGTACGAATCAACAGATCTGGATCAGGAAGACCTGCCGTATAGAGATTCTTCTCAAAATCTGCAGGAGTTACCGAATCAGCAGATATGGCACCCTCAGAAATTTGATTAGCGAGAAGAACAGCTGCCCTGGTTAGCTCTGCACGAGAGCCATAGTTAACAGCAAGCGCAAACGTCATGCCGGTGTTTTGCGCAGTCTCATCAAGTCCGCGCTGGAAGGTCTTGCGGGTCTTCTCTGGCAAAGCCTCAAGGTCACCAAAGAAACGCAGCTTAACGTTTTCTTGGTGGAACAGTGGAAGTTCTTTAAGAAGCGTCTCTGCAAAAAGACGCATGAGCAAGTCAACCTCACGCTGAGGACGTTTCCAGTTTTCTGTGGAGAATGCATAAACTGACAGAACGTCCAATCCAAGGCGCACACTTGTAGTAACAGCCTCACGCAAAGAAAGAACACCGGCCTTATGACCTTCGGTTCTGTCAAGTCCACGAGCCGTAGCCCATCTACCGTTTCCATCCATAATGATGGAAACGTGAGACGGAATAGTTTCTAAATTGATATCAGAGAGACTGATATCTTCTGGTGCGTCTGAGAAATACTGGACGAGTTTGTCTGTATCAAACTGCACTTAAATCTCCATGATTTCTGAAGTCTTGGTCTTAAGAAGAGACTCAATCTGTGCAATATAGGTATCAGTCAGCTTCTGAATACCGTTCTTCTCGCGCTTCTGATCGTCCTCAGACAGCTCCTCATCGCGCTCAATCTTGCCATTAACGTCACGACGGACGTTACGTACAGCTACGCGAGCTTCCTCAGCAATCTGTGAGCACTCTTTAGCAAGCTCACGACGGCGCTCCTCGGTTGGCATTGGGAAAGGAAGCCTGATAGCAGAGCCATCATTAGATGGAGTAATACCAAGGTCAGAAGTCTCAATGGCCTTCTCGATGCTCTTTAGAGCAGTCTTATCCCATGGCTCAACAAGCAGCATAGATGCCTCAGGAACCTTGATAGCTGCAAGCTGAGAAATTGGGGTTGGCTGGCCATAGTAGTCTACCTTGATGTGATCAAGCGCATGTGGATTTGCACGACCAGTACGAACACGACCAAAGTTATTCTTAAGTGCCTCGATGCACTTCTCCATAGACTGCTTAGCTTTATCAGAATGAACGTTCATTAGTCCTCCTCAACGACAGTAGTACCGACTTCTTCTCCGGAAATTGCTTTCATGAAAACGCCTTCAGACTGCATGTCAAATACAAGAATTGGCATCTTATTGTCTTTGCACAGCGCAATTGCTGCAGCGTCCATAACCTTAAGTTCTTTGGCGAGAACATCTTTGTAGGTGACAGTGTCAAACTTAACTGCATCTGCATGAGTAACTGGATCGCAGTCGTAAATACCATCTACCTTTGTTGCCTTCATCAGAGCCTCTGCGCCAATCTCGCAAGCGCGAAGAGCTGCAGCAGTATCAGTAGTGAAGTAAGGGTTACCGGTACCTGCAGCGAAGATGACAATACGGCCCTTCTCAAGGTGCCTAATAGCACGACGGCGAATATAAGGCTCTGCAACCTGAGCCATGGAAATTGCACTCATAACACGGCAATCCATGCCATTGCGCTCAAAACAATCCTGGAGCGAGAGAGCGTTAATTACTGTTGCAAGCATGCCCATATTATCGCCCTGGGCACGATCCATGCCAGCTGCTGCCTGAGAAACGCCTCTAAAGATGTTTCCGCCACCAACAACAATGGCAACCTGAACTCCAGACTCCCAGACAGGCTTAATTTCTTTAGCAAGCATTTCTGGAATTGAAGGGTCAATGCCAAAGGATTGCTCACCCATCAATGCTTCACCAGAAAGCTTTAAAAGTACTCTTTTGTATTTAGCTGAAGACAAAGCTTCCTCGCTCTCTCCGTTTGCCATAGTTGTAATAATTTTAACAAACGACACCGTAAGTTTTGCAGGAATCGCGGTAAAAAAAGAGCCGGTTGAAGACAACCGGCTCAAAATAATTGAAGTAAAAAGTCTTACTCTTCACCAAAAGCAAAACGCACGAAGCTGACAATCTTAACCTCGTCGTCAACCTTCTTGGAAAGCAGCTTTGCATACTCAGAAATGGTCATATCTGGGTCCTTAACAAATGCCTGCTCAGTAAGGACATACTCCTTGTAGTACTTCTCGAGACGACCATAAGCCATCTTCTCCTGAATAGCCTCAGGCTTGCCAGACTCAGCAGCCTGTGCCTTGTAAATGGAGAGCTCGTGATCAACGATGTCCTGTGGAACATCCTCACGGCGAGCAGCAACTGGAGCAGCTGCAGCTACCTGCATTGCAACGTCGTGTGCAAAGTTCTTGAAGTCCTGAGACTCAGCGGTCTCTGGCTTGTTGAACTCAAAGGTAACAATGTCAGCAAGTTTGCCACCAAGGTGGATGTAGCTAGCAAGTGCGCCGTTTGCAGCCTCAACACGCTGGAAACGAAGAACACGCATGTTCTCGCCGATGTTGTGGATCTTATCGGTGATTGCCTCGTCAACAGTCTCGTCGCCAAGCTTAGCAGCCTTGAGCTCCTCAACGTCAGCTGGGTTGCTCTCAACAACAACTGCAGCAAGATCGCCAGCAAAGCCGGTGAACTGTGGGTTTGTACCAACAAAGTCAGTCTCGCAGGAAAGCTCAAGAATTGCGCCAGTCTTGCCGTCTGGGCTGATGAAGGTAGCAATGGTACCCTCGTTGGTGTCGCGGCCAGCGCGCTTAACTGCCTTAGCAACGCCCATAGTACGAAGAATATCTACTGCCTTCTCAATATCGCCCTCAGCCTCGACGAGTGCCTTCTTGCACTCCATCATAGGAGAGCTGGTCATATCACGAAGCTGCTTAACAAGTGCTGCGGTAATCTCTGCCATGTTTTCCTCCCAAAAATCTACTGAATAACTAAATTATTTAACCCGTTGCTAAGAGTTACTCAGCAGCTGGGGTCTCGGACTCAGCGCCCATCTCTTCAGCAGAAATCTGCTCCTTGCCGCTACCTGCAAGAATTGCGTCTGCAGCAAGCTGGCACATAAGAGAAATGGAACGAATAGCATCGTCATTTGCAGGAATGCCGTAATCAACAACATCTGGATCAGAGTTGGTGTCAAGCAGGGAGACAACTGGGATGTGAAGACGGTTTGCCTCACGGATTGCGTTCTCTTCACGCTTGGAATCAACAACAAAGAGAGCCTGTGGAAGAGAAGTCATATCACGGACGCCACCGAGGTTAAGCTGAAGCTTCAGAAGCTCCTTGTTCTTAAGAGCCTGCTCCTTCTTAGGAAGAGTTGCCATACGGCCATCCTCTACCATTGCCTCAAGCTCCTCAAGGCGCTTGATGCGGGAACGCATGGTGACAAAGTTGGTGAGCATACCGCCAAGCCAACGCTGGTTGATGTAAGGCATGTTTGCACGAGCTGCCTCAGTAGCGATTGGCTCCTGAGCCTGCTTCTTGGTGCCGACGAAGAGAACGCGGCCACCCTTAGATGCAACATTCTTCAGGAAAGTGTAAGCAGCGTCTGCGCCAAGCATGGTCTGCTTAAGGTCAAGAATGTAAATGCCGTTGCGCTCACCAAAGATGTATGGCTTCATCTTAGGGTTCCAACGACGAGTCTGGTGACCATAGTGGCAACCAGCATCCAGAAGAGTCTGAATAGTAATCTTTGCAGCCATTTTTTACCTCCATTGGTTGTTCCTCCGTACGAGTTCAAACCTTGTTAAAACCACCCAACACCTGGCTTAGTGTTAGGCACCACGGCAAACAAGTAGTCGTACGTGCGATTTTGTGCTGTTTGGTAACAGCATGTTGTGCTTCTACACAACTTTTGAAAGTATAACAGGAAAACAAGGGCTACGTCTATAAAGAATTTAGACCATAACCTCTACAAATACTGCACAAATACATCAAGCTTCCAAGTGCAAGATCTTCCGCAACAAAGCACGGTTTATTTTGATCTTGGATGAGCTGCCTTTGCTGCTTCTTTAAGCCTATCAACTGACAAATGTGTATACACCTGTGTAGTTGAGAGTGACTCATGGCCTAAAAGTTCCTGGACAATACGCAAGTCTGCTCCACCGCCAAGAAGCTCCGTGGCGTACGTATGCCTCATTGCATGTGGAGAAAGTGAGCTGTCTAGTCCTGCAGCCACTAAATACGACGAGAAAACCTTGCGCAAAGAATCAGCGCTCATGTCATTTCCTCTGACAGAAATAAAGAGAGCTGAGTGTGCACCCCCTGATTTGTCTTTTAACAAGAGCGTAGGGCGAGAAGACCTAAGGTACTTCTTAAGCCACTCAATTGCAGACTCATACAACGGAACAATTCTCTCTTTAGAACCCTTACCAAAGAGACGTACTGTCCCATTTTGTAAATCAATCTGCTCAAGCTTGAGCGTTGCTACCTCAGAAATACGAGCACCTGTTGCATACAAGAACTCAAGAAATGCTCTATCCCTCAGACCTACTGCTGTTGAGGAATCACATGATTCCAAAAGCCTATTTACATCAGAGTCAGTCATGGTGTGTGGAAGATTGCGTGGCGCTCGAGGATTACTAAGTGCAAGAGCGGGATCAGTTGCAATCAGTTTTTCTCGCTGCATCCACTTGTAAAAACCACGTAATGCAGACAGGTGTCTGTTAAGCGTTTTTGCTGAATATTGAGCCTGTTTGAGATAGGCCAAATACAAGCGAAGGTTTCTGTGATCAACCTTAGTTACCTCAACACCTTCCCTGCTACACCACTGTTCAAATGCCAAAAGATCAGTTTGATATGACCTCAGAGTATTCTCGGAGAGATTTCTGACCTTGCTTAAATACTCAATAAATTGTTCAACGAGACTTCCTTGCACTTTAGAAATGCCCACATTAATCACGCTTTACGCAATCAAAGAGTTCATGGCGAGAGGCAAGATACTTATCAAAGTCATTATGAGCACGCTCTGCCATCTTTTGACGGCGCTCGTCTTTTCTTTTGATATGCTCGTCCAGTGGCTCAAAAATTCCAAAGTTAACATGCATGGGCTGATAATCTTTGGTGTTTGGGTTTGTTGCATAACCCACAAGAGAGCCAAACGAAGTGGTCAAAGGAAGCCTGACTTCCTCTTTGCCTAACAAACGAGCGTACATGTTAAGCGCAGCAAGCAATCCAGATGCTATAGCCTCAACATAGCCTTCTGTACCCGTAATTTGACCTGCAAGAATAGTAGAAGTTCCCGGAATTCCAAACGAGCCATCAAGCGCATGAGGAGAGTCAACAAAAGAGTTTCTGTGCATGACGCCGTAGCGAACAAACTCAGCGTTTTCCAATCCTGGGATGAGGGTAAATACGCGTTTTTGCTCTCCCCAGGTAAGATTTGTCTGAAAACCAACCAGATTAAATGCTGTCTTAGCTGCATTTTCTGCACGAAGCTGAACTGCTGCCCAAGGGCGTTTACCCGTTCTGGGATCAATAAGTCCTACTGGCTTTAAAGCGCCAAATCTAATGGAATCATGTCCTGTTCTTGCCACTTCCTCAATAGGCTGACAAGCTTGGAATAAATCAGACTGCTCAAAATTGTGGCCAATAACACGCTTAGCAGCAAGCAGCTCATCTACAAAAGTGTCGTATTCCTCTTTATTCATGGGGCAATTGAGGTAATCGCCAATTCCCAAGTCCTCATAACGAGATTGAGAAAATGCAATTGAATGGTCAATTGATTCATAAGACACAATAGGCGCTGCTGCATCAAAAAACGACATTCTGTTAGTTCCAACACGCTTAGAAATTGCTTCGTATAAGCTATCTGAGCACAGTGGTCCTGCAGCAATAACTGTTGGCTCATCAGATAACTCCGTGACCTCTGCATGAGTTACCGAAATGTTTGGATGATTTCTGATCTGCTCAGTAACAGCCTTTGAAAACTCTTCTCTATTAACCGCAAGTGCACCACCTGCGGGAACAGAGTTTTCTTCTGCAATACGAAGCAGAAAACTACCCATCTTTTTAAGCTCAGACTTTAAAATTCCAGCTGCAGAATCTTCCTTAGTGGACTTCAGAGAGTTGGAACAGACCAGCTCAGCAAACATATCTGTGTGGTGTGCTGGAGAAGAAACAACAGGGCGCTGCTCAATGAGCTCTACAGAAACACCACGTGAAGCAATCTGTAAAGCACATTCGCTTCCAGCTAAACCAGCGCCAACTACAGTAACTTTTTGTGTCATTGTTCACCTATCACACACTACGAATCCAAATAAAACTCTTTAGAAGGAGTATACCTTCCATCCGGTAATCTTTTTACCAATCCACGAGCTTCATAATCAGTAAGAGAATTTAACACGGTAAGTACGTTTTCTGATAACCTCCATGCAAGTTCTTCAGGTCTTGAAGGAGAAGCAATAAGTGCAGATAAAAGTGGTGTCAACTTCTTATCTTTCTTCATTTGTTCCTGAACTAAGCAATCAAAATCTAAAGAGATTGCAATGCCCAACGATGTCTCATCAGGAATAATTTGTGCTCCTTCAGAGATGAGTCTATTCCTACCCGCAGAGGCTGGAGAGAAGATAGACCCGGGTATTGCATAAATAGTTTTACCAAGAGAGTTGGCAAACTCAGCAGTACTCATGGTGCCTGAACAAAGCCCTGCTTCCGTTACCAAAAGCACTTTACCTAATGCTGCAATAACCGCATTTCTTCTAGGAAAGGCATAACGTCTTGGAGGCGTTCCCCACCTGTCTAGAGAAATGACTGCTCCCCTTCCTTCTCGCGCTGCTTCAAAAAGCTCTGAAGAGGTAGTTGGATATGTCACATCTGCACCACAGCCTGCCACGACAACAGTCTTTCCACCAGCATTAAGAGATGCCATACCCGCCCTATAATCGCAGCCAAGAGCTCCGCCAGATACCACCACAATATTGTTATCAGCGGCGCATCTGCCAGCCATTTCTGCAATTGCCATGCCGTATGGAGTGGCCCTACGAGCCCCAATTACAGACATACAAGGTTGCTGCAAAACGCTTCTATCCCCCATTCCATAGATAATTTCAGGCGGATGGTTAAGCAGTAACAATTCTTTTGGATAGTCCTCATCTTCTGATGAAATCTCCCATTTCTCCATTGCTACTCCAAAGAACGAGACCTATAGGCAACCGCCTCAGATACGTCGTCTTTTGTCACTTTTTCATGGTGAGCAATGTCTGCGATAGTCCTTGCAACCCTGCAGGTACGCGTTATTGCTCTACCTCCTAAATGAAGTCCACGAGCAAATCTATGTAGCAGCTGCAATGCCGATTCATCAAAGGTCTCCACATACTTTTGACGAGAAGTGCCATCTACTCCACGGGTTTCTCGCCAAGAAGCAAAGTCTCTGCCAGAGACAACAAGTGAGCGCATACCTGCTGAAGTGAGTCCGAGCTCACCTTGAATTACTCGATCAGAAGAAGGTCGGGCCACATCACACACAATATCTATTCGATCCATTAAAGGACCTCCAATTTTTGATTGATACGTAGAAATCTTTCCTGGAGAGCACTTGCAGGTGTGAGTTTTATCTCCAAAGTATCCGCAGGGACAGGGATTAGCTGCAGCGATGAGCTGGAACTGAGAAGGAAACTTATAGATGCCATCCACTCGCGCAAGACGTACATATCCATCTTCGATTGGCTGACGTAAAACCTGCAGCGTATTAGAAGCGAACTCGGGCAGCTCATCTAAAAAGAGTACGCCTTTATGGGCAAGAGAAATTTCGCCTGGGATAACAGGTCTGCCACCTCCAATCATGCCTGCTACAGAAGCTGAATGATGAGGAGACCTAAATGGCCGTACACCTGCTTGAATAGAATCTGTTTCACACCCCGCTACAGAATGTATGAGCAATACCTCGTCGCGCTCTTCTTTAGAGAGCTCTGGGAGGATAGTTGGAATTCTTTTAGCAAGCATTGTTTTACCTGCACCTGGCGGGCCAATCATGAGCATCCCCAGGTTTCCTGTGGCTGCGATTACGATTGCTCGCTTGACTAATTCCTGATCAATCACCTCTTCAAAGTCTAAATTCTCGCTGAACATTGCTGTTTCAACAGAATGCTTACGCTGAACCAATGGCTTACAGAATGATTGATCTCTTAAACTCAAGTTGAGCAATGATTGAATTCCTATGACGTGACTCCAGTCAGAACCAAACAAATTGCAATCTGAAGAGGAGATTAGTTTCATTCCCAGTTTCTTAGCAAGCATTGCATACGCTGCCATACCTCTAACTGAAGAGATCTTGCCGTTTAATGAGAGTTCTCCAACAAACAGCCTGTTATGCACAATCTCTTGAGGAATCTGTCCAGTAGCTGCAAGAATAGCAACGGCTATAGGCAAATCAAATCCAGTACCTGTCTTTTTTATATCTGCAGGCGTCAAATTGATTGTTACCAGCAATCGAGGGATGGTAAATCCAGCAGCTTTTAGTGAGCAGCGCACACGAGAACGAGATTCCATAATGGAGCTGTCAGGCATTCCTACGATGGTTATTCCAGGTATGCCGCCTGAAATACCCACTTCCACATCTACAGGTATTGCCTCAATTCCTCTAAGAGTTGCGGTATGAACGCAGATGGTTGCTTGACTCATTGCTCGTCCCAGCTAAATGCCCCAATTAAATGCCTTAGGCTTGCTGTGCTTGGAGCTACCAGATTAATAGCAACAACATCAAATCTAATAGAGGTAAGTGCTGGATGAAGCGCTGCATACATAAGCGCAAGCGTTCTATATTTTTCTTGCTTTGCCCTATTTACAGCCAGCTCAGGCATGATGCTATCGTCTTTGTTCAAAATACGTCTTGTCTTTACCTCAACAAGCACAACGTTATCGCCATCTTGAGCAACAATATCAACCTCACCAATCTGACACGTCCAGTTAGTTTGGATAATTTTGTAGCCTCTTTTGATGAGGTATTTTGCTGCAATCTCCTCGCCTTTCTCGCCAATTTGGCGAGAAGACATCTCTTCTAGCGGAATTCTTCCCTCTTGTGCGTTGTCCTCTTCAGAAACCTTGTCCTGATCTTTTGGCTCCTCCTGTGGTGAGGGTTTCTCCTCTACCTCATTAGGCAAAGAACCTGGATGCTTGCTTGTGTCTTTCTTGCTCATAACTCTCCTTTCATAGTGGGAGAGTTCAGTTTGCAGGAGCACTTTGACACTAACTTGACTGCTGTCTGTCTAAACAGCGTAATGATTCTGACGAAAGTAAAAAATTTGATATTACGGGCTTACGGCTATATAAAAAGCCCGTTCAATCCTCTTAGAATGAACGGGTCCCTGTTTACGTCTGAAAGTTAATCTGATTGCTTAAATTGGATGTATTAAAACAGTCTTTGCGTCTTAACAAAGTTTCCACAAAACGACGCACGATGTATAGGAGAAAGTCCCATCTCACCAATAGCTTCAATGTGTTCAGCAGAGGCATATCCTTTACATTCTGCCAGGTGATAGCCGGGGTACTCCTCGTCATAGGCCACCATAAGAGCATCTCTTGTTACCTTTGCAACAATTGAAGCGGCAGCAATAGAAGCAATGCGCGCATCGCCCTTAACAAGAGTCTTCTCTTTGGGGTGGATATGCATAGGATTTCCATCAATCAAGACGCAGTCAGGCTCAATACCTGTGTTTTTGACAGCCTGAAGCATAGCGTCTCTTAAACACTGTGCCATGCCAACTTCATCAATTCTTTGAGGAGCAATATGAGCAATGCCAATTGCTGTAGCAACTTCTTGAATTTGTGCCGATAAAATCTCTCGCTTTGTTGCGGTTAATTTTTTGGAATCGTTGAGTCCATAGATGATAGGATCCTCTGGCAAACATACTGCGCAAACCGTTAAAGGACCAGCTACAGAACCTCTGCCCACCTCATCAACACCAACAACAAGTCCGCCCCCAGAAAGTTCCTTCTGAAAACGATACATTTCTTCTACACGGGTCTTCTCGGCATGTTCTTTTTCAATGCGCTTTTTAGCTGATTCTAGAGCCTTGATAACCTGTTTACGGGGGTCCTCGCTATAACGAGCTATGAGTTCGTATACCTCAGTCTCTGGGGCATCGCTTAAACGAGCAAGTATGTCTTTAGCAGAATCAGCCATGTCTTCTCCAAACCACACGACTATGGTACTAAAAAAGCCGCCCGGAGGCGGCTTTAAAGAGCATATGAAGTTGATTAGCGCTTCTCGCGAAGACGAGCAGCCTTACCAACACGATCGCGCAGGAAGTAGAGCTTAGCGCGGTGAACAACACCGTGGCGAAGAACCTCAAGCTTAGCAATCTTTGGTGAGTGAAGTGGGAAAGTACGCTCAACACCAATGCCAAAGCTGATCTTACGAACGGTAAAAGTCTCACGGGAGCCCTCGCCGGAAAGACGAATGATGTCACCCTGGAAGACCTGCTCACGAGTACGGTCACCCTCGACAATACGATAGTGAACCTTTACGTTGTCACCAACGCGGACCTCAGGAATGTCCTCGCGGATCTGCTGACGCTCAATAGCGCGAATGTAGTCCATTGTTTCCTCATCTCTAGAGGTGCCGACGCCCCTGCGAACGACACATAGTTAACACACAGACGGAAAGTATACGTGAATACTTTCCACTGTACAAGGGTTAGTTTAGATAAAACTTACTTTACATATCTTCTTTTACCCCAGGAACGAGGCAGACGAAGATCTTCAAACACTCTTGTAGCGTATCTGTCGGTCATTCCAGACACGTAATCTGCTACTTGAATCTCTGGATGATCAAAATCATGACACTTATATTCTGCAGGAACCTCATCTAAATGATTTACAAAATAATCAAACAGCTCAATGATAAGGTCATACGCCTTAGGTTCTTCGTATTTTGCATCTCCTGATGCGTATAGATTGGCAAACAGGAATGCTCTCATGGTCATCATGGCACCCCACATGGAGTCGGTCATTTTAATATCGCCTACGCGAGAACTCTCGGAAACAATATCGTGAACCATGTTTTCAATACGCTCAGGAGAGCTATTGCCCAACACCTCACGAGCCTCAGTTGGAAGATACTCCTCCGAAAGAAGTCCTGCTCGTTTTGCATCATCAATATCGTGCGTTACATACGCAATACGGTCCGATATGGCAACAATTCTTCCTTCTGCTGTTTCTGCACGTAGGTTGCCTGAGTGACATCTAATACCATCAATGACCTCATGAGAAAGATTAAGGCCCTGTCCGTCTTTCTCCAGATACTCAACAATACGAGCGCTCTGCTGGTTATGAGCAAAAATACGCTCATTTTCTGGGGCGTCAGGGTCCATTCCCCTATACAGACTAATAGTGTGAGAAAGTGCCTTTTCACCAATATGGCCAAACGGCGTATGACCTAAATCATGTCCAAGTGAAATTGCCTCAGTAAGATCTTCGTTTAAGCCAAGAGGACGCGCAATTGAGCGTGCAATCTGAGAAACCTCAAGCGTATGAATAAGACGAGTCCTATAGTGGTCCCCTTCTGGGGCGAGAAAAACCTGTGTCTTGTGAGCAAGTCTTCTGAAGCTCTTGCTGTGCAGAATACGATCTCTATCACACTGATAACAGGTACGGTACTGGTCAGGTTCCTCTGCAATCGCACGACCTTTACTTTGATCAGAAAAAGCCGCTTCAGGAGATAAGATTTGATGCTCGCGAGCTTCAAGATCTTCTCGTCTAATGGATAACATAGAACCTCCTTGTACCTGCATCTTTACCTCATAATAGCAGGATATTGCTATCTAGCAAAAGAGGGCGACCGAAGCCGCCCTCTAGGGTTTGTTGCAGTGTGTCTAGAAGAAAACCTACTTAGTAGCAATCTTCTGTGGACCACCGTTAGCCTGAATCTTAGCCTGTGCTGCAGCAAGACGTGCAATTGGTACACGGTATGGTGAGCAGGAGACATAGTCAAGACCAAGGTTGTAGTACATGTGGATGGACTCTGGGTCACCACCAGTCTCACCGCAGACACCAATGGTGAGGTTAGGATTACCCTTACGACCACCCTCAACGCCCATACGGACAAGCTCTGCGACACCCTTATCAAGGGTTGCAAATGGGTTGGTCTTAACAATCTTGCGCTCAAGATAGAGAGGCATGAATGCAGACTCAACGTCGTCACGAGAGAAGCCAAGGCAAGTCTGGGTGAGGTCGTTAGTACCGAAGGAGAAGAAGTCTGCGTGCTTAGCAATCTCCTCAGACATAATGGCTGCACGTGGAAGCTCGATCATGGTACCAACTGGGATGTTGAGCTCAACACCGTACTCGTCAGCAACCTGCTTGATGGTCTCCTCAACCTCTTCACGGACCTGGATAAGCTCCTCTTCGAAGCCAACCAGAGGAACCATGATCTCTGGGCGAGGGTCAAGACCAACGCGCTTGAGCTCTGCAGCTGCGCTTGCGATAGCACGAACCTGCATAACGTTGAGCTCTGGGTAGACAAGGCCAAGGCGGCAGCCACGAAGGCCGAGCATTGGGTTTGCCTCCTGGAAGGCGTCAAACTTAGCGAGAAGAGCACGCTTTGCAGCGGTGTCTTTACCCTGCTCCTCATCACGAGCAATCTCAACGTCAAGCTCACGTGGGGAATCAAGGAACTCATGCAGTGGTGGGTCAAGAAGACGGACAACAACGTCTTTGCCGTCCATTACCTTGAACATGCCAAGGAAGTCACCCTTCTGAGCACGGCCAAGCTGCTCAATAGCAAGCTGCTTAACGTCCTCAGAGTCTGCAAGGATGAAGTCCTGAATGAGGTGCTTGCGCTCGCCGAGGAACATGTGCTCAGTACGGTCAAGACCAATTGCCTCAGCGCCGTTATCAACGGAAGTCTGAGCATCTGCTGGGTTATCAGCGTTTGCGCGTACGCCAATGACGCGACCACGGGACTCGTCAAGGCGGACCTCATCTGCCCATGCAAGGATGGTCTGGAGGTCACCAGAAAGCTCTGGCTGGACAAGCTCAACAGCACCAAGGATGACGTCACCAGTGGTACCGTCGATGGAGATAACATCGCCCTCGTTAACAACAAGACCGGAATCAGCAACGGTGAAGCGCTTGTTAGCAGCGTCAATACGAAGTGTATCAACACCGCAGACGCAAGGAGCGCCCATTCCACGAGCAATAACAGCTGCGTGGCTGGTCTTGCCGCCGTGGGAAGTTAGGATGCCCTCTGCAGCAACCATGCCGTGGAGGTCATCTGGAGTGGTCTCCCAACGGACAAGAATACAAGGCTTGCCTGCCTCTGCAAAAGCCTCAGCGTCTGCAGAAGAGAAGACTGCAGCACCAACAGCTGCACCAGGAGAAGCGTTAAGACCCTTAGCAATGGTCTCGTACTCAGCGTTAGGATCAAACTGTGGGTGCAGAAGCTGATCGAGCTGCTCAGGAGCAACGCGGGAAACAGCCTGCTCCTTAGTAATACGGCCCTCTTCGTACATCTGAATTGCAACCTTAAGTGCAGAGAGAGCAGTACGCTTACCAACACGAGTCTGAAGCATCCAGAGCTTACCATTCTCAATGGTGAACTCGATGTCCATCATATCTGCGTAGTGATCCTCAAGAATCTCAAAGACGTGGAAGAGCTCCTCGCCTGCCTCCTTGAGTGCAGGAACCTTAACGAGGTCTGCAATAGGCTCAGTATTACGAATACCAGCAACAACGTCCTCGCCCTGAGCGTTGATCAGGAAGTCGCCGTAGCGCTCGTTAGTACCATCTGCAGGGTTACGAGTAAATGCAACGCCAGTTGCAGAAGTCTCACCCTTGTTACCAAAGACCATGACCTGAACGTTAACTGCAGTACCAAGCTCATCAGGAATCTTGTTCTGCTTGCGGTAAAGGATTGCGCGGTCATTCATCCAAGAACCAAAGACTGCCTGCTCAGCAAGGCGGAGCTGGAGGTAAGGATCAGATGGGAAGACAGCGTAGCCGTTCTTGGAGACCTCTGGGTGCTCCTTAACGTCAACGTTTGCAGCAAAGATGCCCTTGAACCAAGTTACAAGGTCACGAAGGTCATTTGCGTCCAGCTCTGTATCAAGCTTAACGCCCTTCTCGGCCTTCTTAGCAGCAATTGCATCCTCAAAGAGCTGTCCAGAAACGCCCATAACAACGCCAGAGAACATCTGAACAAAACGACGGTAAGAGTCCCAAGCAAAGCGCTCGTTACCAGTCTGCTTAATGAGGCCCTGAACGGACTCATCGTTAAGACCAAGGTTAAGAACAGTGTCCATCATGCCAGGCATGGAGAATGGTGCACCAGAACGGACGGAGACAAGCAGTGGATCTTCTGCATCGCCGAGCTTCTTGCCCATGCGCTCCTCAAGGGTAGCCATAGCTGCGTCAATCTCATCAGTGACGCCCTCAGGCCAGACGTTGCCGTTATTGGAATAAGCAACGCAAGTTTGGCAAGTAATTGAGAATCCTGGAGGTACAGGCAGGCCAATCTTAGACATCTCTGCAAGGTTTGCTCCCTTGCCACCAACAATCCACTTTGCCTCTTCTACGGATGCGCCAGCGACCTCAGTAACATCGTTACCGGCGTGGTCCTTTCCGAAGCTGTAAACGTGCTTCTCGGACATAACACTCCAAACTCTCAAACTATCACACGCAAAGCGTGCACCAACACGATTGAACGTAAAGACATCAAACCAAACAAAGTAGGTTCTGTCCTCACATTCATAGTATGTTACCAACCTACGCGATTCATCTGAACAAAATAACGGTGAGCGGTCAATATCGACCGTTCACAGAATTATTTGTAAACTTATGGTTGCAAATTGTGAAATTCTCCATAAAGAAAATGAGCACCCAAAGTGGATGCTCATTTAACTTTTTGATATTTTGAGGCGTCAGCACTCTCTTAGCGCGTAACTCCCTCAAAGAAAGCGCCAATTGCATGACTTGGCTCTTCACCCGTAAGCGTAGAAATAACGTTTACTGCTGGTCCCAGAAGGTCAATAGATGGGATGAGGCGCTGATCAAGCTCACGACGAATCTCTCTTCTGAGAGAGCCATCTGCAAAGGTGTGGAAGACTGCGCGAGGGCGATCCTCATCTTCATGCTCATTGAAATACGCGCGAACATCTTCAACGCTGTGAATATTTGGAACCCTTACGATCTCTACGGAATCATCGCCAAACTGAGCAGCAGCAGCCTTAACTACTGCAGCACCAGTCTCTCCGCGGGAGTCTGACAAAACGTAGACGATAGGCAGACCATCACCAAGAGTGTTGTTGTCAATATCAAGTGTGCTCATGCTGTAACCCTTTCAGTCAAGTATTCAGAAAGATACAAACATTTATCTAACCTAAGCGTACCCTACTTCTTACGAGAAAGCACACTAATATCGGCGACATTACTAAATACCTGGGCAAACTTATTCAAAAGACGCAAACGATTTCGGCGAACGGTATCATTTTCATCCATGACAAGCACTTTATCGAAGAAAATATCAATAGGCTCACGCAGTTGTGACAGTGCAGAAACAGCAGCAGCATAGTCTGAACCAGCAAGAGCGGAAGCCACCTGCTTCTGGCCCTCTTCACAAGCAGTGAGCAACGACTTCTCTGGCTCAGTGAGAAGCTCTGTATCAACTTCTACACCAAGAGAGGCGTCACTGAGGTGAGCTGCGCGTGCATAAGCAGTAGCAAGATCCTCAAAGAGTTCAGGCTCGTTCTGACGCGCTTCATCAAGTGCGCGAGCACGCTGAAGGAACTCATCAGGATTGATAACGCCAATTGCACTAACAGCCTCAATAGCATCTGCAGAGATCTTCTCGTCCTTTGCAATAGATGCAAGGCGGCCAATAAAGTACTGCTCAACCTGGGACTGAACAGACTCGTCAACAGCAAGACCCTGCTGGCGGTAAAGCTCCAGAGAGCTTGCAATAAGCTTCTTGAGGTCAAGGTTGGAGGTAGAACGGACCAGTGCAATGACGCCAATTGCTGCACGACGAACAGCGTAAGGATCGGAAGAGCCGGTTGGTGGCTCGTTGATAGCAAAGATGCCGCAGATGGTATCAAGCTTGTCAGCAATAGCTACAAAGCGACCAATCTGGCCACTTGGGAGCTCGTCGCCGGCAAAACGAGGACGATAGTGCTCGCGAATAGCTGCAGCTACATCGCTCTTCTCGCCAGCTGCCTCTGCGTAGTAGCCACCCATGACGCCCTGCTGGCTGGTGAACTCGACAACTGCCTGGCTGACAAGGTCTGCCTTAGCAAGATGAGCAGCGCGAGCAGCAAGCTCTGCCTCTTCTTTGCTGGAAGTCTCGTCGAGCGCAATCTCTGCAGCAAGAGCCTCCATACGCTGGGTCTTCTGCAGAACGGTGCCAAGCTTCTCCTGGAAGACAACGGTCTCTAGACGCTGAGCAAACTCGTCGAGCGTATGCTTCAAGTCCTCCTCAAAGAAGAACTTAGCATCGTCGAGACGAGCACGAACAACACGCTCGTTGCCGTCAATGACGCGCTCTGCGCAAGATGGATCTGCGTTAGATACCACAATAAACTCGCGAGTCAGCTTGCCTTCAGCATCATAGATTGGGAAATAGCGCTGATTAGAGAGCATGGACTCAGTAATAATCTCTGAAGGAACGTTAAGGAATTCCTCGTCAAAGGTGCCCACAAGAACCTGAGGCCACTCGGTAAGGTTGATGACCTCCTCAAAAACCTTCTCTGGCATATCAACGTGAGATCCTGGACGAGCAGCCTCAACCTCTTTAATGCCCGCGAGAATAACGTCTTTGCGTTGCTCCTGAAGCAAAACACCGGCGTTTTTGAGCACCTGCTCATAGTCAGCTGGAGTAGCTACCTCATGGTAACCAGGTCCAAGAACACGGTGGCCCTGGGTAGTGTTTGAGCTAGTTACATCAGCGTACGTAACAGGAACAATCTCTGAACCAAAGAGGACGCAAAGCCAACGAACAGGACGAACATAGCGCTCATGGAAAGAACCCCAGCGCTGGCTGCGAGGCCAGTCAAGAGCAGCAATCCAAGAAGTTGCCAGCTCAGAGAGAATCTTTGTAGCAGGGACTGAAGGAATATTGAGCTCCGCAAAGACGTACTCGTGACCATCGGCATCTACGCGGCGGGTCAGTGCATCAGCACTTACGCCGCACTTACGAGCAAATCCTTCAGCAGCCTTGGTTGGCTTACCCTCTGCATCAAAAGCAATCTCTGCCTTAGGACCACGCTTGACCTCAGAAATCTCTTCTGTAGCCTCAGCAACATCCTTGACGTAGGCAGTTAAACGACGAGGTGTCGAGAGGATCTTAACCTCTCCAAATGACAAACCAGAGTCTTTAAGTCCGGAAACTACAAGCTTATTGAACTGAGCAATAGCTTTCTGCAAGGGAGCAGAAGGCATCTCTTCAGAACCAATCTCAAAAAGGAAGTCTCTAACCTCAGCCATTTAAGCCACCTCCTCCTGAGTAGTTGATGCAGGTGCTTTCTTAGAAGCAACCTCCTCCAAATACGATTCGCAGCATGCCTTAGCAACGGTACGAACGCGAAGAATATAGTTAGCTCTTTCAACAGCAGAAAGAGCACCACGAGAGTCAAGCAAGTTAAAAGCGTGGCTGCACTTCATAACGCAGTCATATGCAGGAAGTGGAAGCTTGCGCTCAAGGCAGCTATGGCACTCTGCCTCATACTCGTCGAACTTCTCGCGCATAAGCTCAATGTTAGCGACCTCAAAGTTATAGGTTGAGAACTCACGCTCGTTCTCAAGGAATACCTGGCCATATGTCATTGGAGTGCCGTCTGGCAGGTAGCTCCAGACCAGGTCATAGACGGAATCAACGCCCTGAGCATACATAGCAATACGCTCAAGACCATAGGTAATCTCAACAGGAACAGGATCTACCTCAATGCCACCTACCTGCTGGAAGTACGTGAACTGAGTAACCTCCATGCCGTTGAGCCAGACCTCCCAGCCAAGACCCCAGGCACCAAGTGTTGGGCTCTCCCAGTCGTCCTCAACAAAACGAACGTCGTGGTCTTTTGGATCAAGGCCAATAGCAGCAAGTGAACCAAGATAGAGATCTTGGGAATCTGCGGGAGATGGCTTGAGCAAGACCTGGAACTGATAGTAGTGCTGCAAGCGATTGGGGTTCTCGCCATAGCGTCCATCAGCAGGACGGCGACAAGGCTGTGGATAACAGGTACGCCAAGCGTCAGGACCAAGTGAGCGCAGGATAGTTGCAGTATGGAAGGTACCAGCGCCTACCTCAGAGTCGTATGGCTGCATGACCGTGCAACCCTTTTCTGCCCAATAGTGTTCAAGGGTCAGAATCATATCTTGAAACGTTAGTGGTGTTGCGCCCATGATGTTCTTTCTCTCAAATGTCCGACGTAAGTACTATAGCCCGCGAGCATGGTCAAAGGGCCAGAAAATAAACATTGCCTTAGAGGTTACGGTAGAAACCGCAACTGCTCCAAAATATCTGGAATCAAGCGAGTTTGTTCTGTTATCCCCCATAACAAAAATGTGACCTGCAGGAACAGTATACGGATAATTCTGAATTACGGCACCCGTGCGATCCGCAAGAGAATACGTTGGCTTGCCTTCAGTGTAAGGCTCGTCCATAAGCTGGCCATCAACATACACAGC
>CALIAD010000047.1 GCA_938041635.1 uncultured Atopobium sp. | reverse complement strand
GTGGTGACTATATTTTAGGAAATAACCGCACTTCTTTTAAACACCTGAAATGCTTGCTTACACCACTTTTCGGGACACGACCTAGGAGCTTCGGCCCTGAATTTTTGAGCCTGAAAGCTGCATCATGTCTGAGTGAATTTACTCAGACATGGCGAGAAAAACCGGCAAAACTACTCAGACTTCATGTACTTTTCCGGCAAATTGCTCAGACATGGCGAGAAAATCAGGCTCGCCGGGACCTCAACAGAGCACCATGGGCGCACCAGGGTTTCTCGCCAAAAGAAAACCCCGCACATCCGGGATGTACGGGGTGCAGCTATCTAGCTGTAATGAAATTGCTCAGCGCAAACTGAAGTTACTCAGCAAGTGCCTTCTTAGCGATCTCTGCAAGATCTGCGAAGCCCTGCTCGTCAGAGTAAGCAATCTCTGCGAGAACCTTGCGGTCAAGCTCAACACCAGCGAGCTTGAGGCCGTGCATGAACTTGCTGTAAGAAAGGTCGTTGATGCGTGCTGCAGCGTTGATACGCTGAATCCACAGTGCGCGGAAATCACGCTTCTTGTTACGACGGTCACGGTAAGCATACTGACCAGAATGCTGTGCCTGCTCCTTCATACCACGGAAGGTACGAGAGGAAGTTCCGTAATAACCCTTTGTGCGCTCGACGAGCGTCTGACGCTTCTTGCGGCCAGCAACTGCGCGCTTAACTCTTGCCATATCTAATCACTCCTTGTTATTTGATCTGGTGGGTGGCGCGCTTAGTTCTTAGCGCCCATACGCTGAGAAACTACTGCTGCATCGCCAGCGGAAAGAACAGCTTCTTTACGGAAGCCACGGATACGCTTCTGGGACTTCTTGGTAAGAATGTGGCTCTTAAAAGCCTTAGCACGCATAATCTTGCCAGTGCCGGTGCGGCGGAAACGCTTAGCCGAACCCTTGTGCGTCTTCATCTTAGGCATACTACTTCTCCTCCTGTGTGGTGCCATCCTCAGCACCCTCGGGCTTCTCGTCAAACGCTCCCTTGATTGGAGCAACGAGCATGTGCATGTTACGGCCTTCAATGAGCGGTTTCTGCTCAATTGTGGCAAAAGGCTTCAAATCTTCAGCAAGGCGATCAAGTACAATACGGCCCTGCTCTGGGTGAGCCATCTCGCGTCCACGGAACATGATGGTGATCTTGACGCGTGCTCCCTTCTTGAGGAAGCGCAGTACGTGACCCTTCTTGGTCTCGTAATCGCCCACATCAATCTTTGGGCGGAACTTCATCTCTTTGACTTCGATCTTGACCTGGTTCTTGCGAGCTGCCTTGGCCTTGCGAGCCTGCTCATACTTGAACTTACTGTAATCAAGAATCTTGCATACAGGAGGCTCGGCATTTGGAGCAATCTCTACGAGATCAAGACCGTGCTCACGAGCTCTCTTCATTGCATCATTGACGCCAAAAAGACCAAGCTGACTACCATCAGCGTCAATAAGACGGCACGTGCGAGCAGTGATTTCCTCATTGATGCGAGGACCATCGTTCTTGGCTATCTTGTACACCTTCCCTCTTGGACAATTGCTTGTCCGCCAATAAAAAACCCAGTGCACAAGCAACTGGGAGACAATACGCACAGGTAGCGTGCGAAGGTTAAATTGTCTGACCAGACAGCTGCTTTTGCGCTGTGTAGGTGGGGACTCACGTTCAATCCCGCTTCAAAAGTACCTTGTAAGGTTACCTCTAACAAGAAGACATTACAAGTACCAAGTTAGATATGACGAGAAATTCACATCTAGCTTAAACTTTTAGCTGGTGCCCGAGGTGGGACTTGAACCCACACGAGTTTCCTCAAAGGTTTTTGAGACCTCCGCGTCTGCCATTCCGCCACTCGGGCTAAAAAGTTTGCATAGGTACTATACCGCACCTATGCAAATCTGTCTTGCCAAATCATCAAAGTTGTAGCTGATTTAATCCTGTAAGAATGGATTAGTTGCTATCTCTGCCTCAAGAGACGTTTGATTTCCATGTCCTGACAAAATAATGGAGGTTGGATCAAGCTCTGTCTTGATGCGGTTCAAAGAAGCCTTAAGCGTTTCAAAATTGCCACCTGGAAGGTCCGTTCTTCCCGCAGAACCCTGGAAAAGCGTATCGCCTACAAAAACGGCGCCAGTAGCAGTTCCCTCTCCCACCAAAACAATACCGCCAGGAGTGTGACCAGGAGTTTCCATAATCTTGAACTGTGCAGTTCCAACAGAGAGAACATCTCCCTCGTGGAGAAAACCGTCTGGCTCTGGAGCATCATCATAAATCTCGTTTGAGTTATGAGCCCTCTTTGCAAGCTCATTATCTGCTTCGTTGATGAGGTACTGAGCACCAGGCACAGCAAGCTTCAAAGCCTTAACGCCACCAACGTGATCAGCATGGCCGTGAGTAGCAACAATATACTTAAGCTCAAGGTTCAAGAGCTGTGCAGCAATCTCTGCACCCGATGCACCGGCATCAATAATCATGCACTCATTACCAGAAACGTAAATGTAGCAGTTAGTCTCAAGAGGACCTACTTTAAAGACACCAATCTGGTCTTTTGCGTGATGGCAACCACCGTGGCCGTGATGGCCGCAGCAACCGCCATGACCGTGCTCACCGTGGCCATGCTCGCCATGATGACCGCAGCAGCCACCGTGTCCGTGCTCTTCCTCGTGATTATGGCCGCAAGAGCAGCCCTCATTTTGATTAGCCATAAAGTCTCCTTCTCATCTGATTAGCGCCTTCACCTGGCATAATACGACGAGCGTCGTAGACAGAAGGCACGCGAGTTACAAATGCAAATAAGGTATCAAGCAAGCTGGTATCAGAGATAGAAACCAAGAAACGCATACGTACTACGCCCTGCTCGCCCACTTGTGTAGCTGCAGAAAGAATGTTTGCACCAGCGTCAGACAGCGCAACCGTGACGTCCTTAAGAAGGCCCATACGGTCCGTTGCCTCAACGACAATCTCTACCCTAAACTCAGTAGCGCCGCTGGCGTCCCAAGAAACAGGAATGATACGCTTTGGATCGTTGAGCAGGTCTTTAACGTTAGGGCAATTGGCGCGGTGAACAGAAACGCCACGACCGCGTGTAATGAAGCCCACAATATCGTCACCTGCAACAGGATTGCAGCAGTGAGCAAGATGAACAAGCAAATCTGGATCGCCGTTTACCACAACGCCGCAGTTAGACTTTTTAGGACGACTTCCCTTGGTGGTACGAGAAATAACGTAGGAGCGAACCAAAGGCTGATCGTTTGCAATTGCCTTGTTCTTCTCCTGAAGGCGTGCCGCATTACGCTCTTGCTCAGTAACAACCTCGGGTTTTTTCTCTTCCAAAATCTCGCTTACGCGATTGACAACCTGCTTAACAGACTGATTACCTGCACCAATTCCCGCAAACAGGTTATCTACGCTGCGATAATCAAACTGCTCGGTGAGCTGATCAAGCGCCTTAACCGTACGCGTAGCGCTGATGCCATAGCCACGCTTGCGCAGCTCTTTTGCAAGCTCAGAACGACCGCGCTCGGCATCGTCAGACTTGTTCTCTTGCGAGAAATACTTGCGAATCTTTGCACGTGCAGACGGCGTTTTTACAAGCGTCATCCAGTCGCGAGAAGGGCGAGCGTTCTTGTTAGTCAAAATCTCAATGCGGTCACCCATCTGAAGCGTATGCGTCAGTGGGACTACGGAGCCATTAACGCGCGCACCAACACAGTGATTGCCCACCTCGGTGTGAACAGCGTAAGCAAAGTCCAGAGGTGTTGAATTGACGCGCAAGCTCATGACCTCGCCCTTTGGCGTGAAGACAAAAATCTCATGCTCAAAGAGGTCTACGCGCAGGTTATCTAAGAACTCGTGGGGATCATCAATATCGTCTTCAACAGCCCAGTCAAGACTGCGGCGAATCCAGTTGATAGTTGAGTCAATAAGCTTGTCTTCAGAGGACATCTTACCCTTTGAATTGCCCTGCTCCTTATACAGCCAGTGAGCAGCAATACCGTACTCGGATGCCTCGTGCATCTCGGCGGTTCTAATCTGAATCTCAATAGGGCGACCATCAGGGCCAATAACTGTTGTGTGTAAGGACTGATAGAGATTTGCCTTTGGCGTTGCAATATAGTCCTTAAAACGACCAGGCATTGGATGCCATAGCGCATGGATAGCGCCAAGTGCTGAATAGCAATCGCCTACAGAGTTTGTAATTACGCGCAAGGCGATAAGATCGTAGATGTTGGAGAACTCCCTGCCCTTGCGGACCATCTTTTGATAAATGGACCACAGGTGCTTAGGACGTCCCGTAATCTGGAAGTCAGTAAGACCGGCGGCATTAAGCTCATCAGTCAGAGTCTTTTTAGCGTTGTTGAGGTCATTCTCTCTTTGTGCACGAGAGTCAGAGACCATGCGAGCAACACGCTGGTACTCCTCTGGTTCAAGCCAGAAGAAGGACAAATCCTCAAGCTCCCACTTAACCGAAGAGATACCCAAGCGGTCAGCAAGCGGTGCATACACGTCCATGGTTTCTCGCGCCTTAAACAGACGACGGTCCGGTGGAAGTGCCGCCAGCGTACGCATGTTATGAAGGCGATCGGCAAGCTTGATGATAACAACGCGGATGTCCTTTGACATGGCAAGGAACATTTTGCGCAGGTTAAGCGCTTGTTTCTCATCCATTGAACTGACTTCGATGGACGTAAGTTTTGTGACGCCGTCAACAAGCTCAGCCACTGACTTACCAAAGCGAGAAGAAATTTCATCGAGTGAAGCAGACGTATCTTCTACGGTATCGTGCATAAGGGCAGCGCAGATGGTGTCTTCATCCATATGAAGATCGTGCGCAAGAATAAGGGCCACTTCAACTGGGTGGTTAATATAAGGCTCGCCAGAACGACGACGCTGATCTTTGTGATAGTTAGCAGCAAAGGCATATGCAGCAGCAATCTTTGCCTGAGCTTCCTCAGGCAAATATGTGCGCACGGCTCCCTCAAGCAGACGGTAATTATCCGCGCCTGGCGCCTTGGCCTCTTTTGTGGTCCTCTCGTCACTCATTAGAGGACTCCCTTCCCCCATCAAACGTTGAACCAATTTCTGGAACGATGGGTTTTGTTATAGCATCTGCCAGCTCATCTGGTGAAGCAGAAAGTACCCACTGAGCAAATGATTCAAACTCAGCGTGCGCTTTAAGCCCCTCAGCGTAGCGTGCAGACTCCAACAAGTCCATGTGCGAAGCTTGACTATTGACGGAGATTGTTCGCGATTGATCAAATCCTTCAATGCTAATAAACCCTAGCTCAGCAAAAACGTCAAGTGCAACACGAACGGTTTGCTCGTCAGCCTTAGATCGCGGGTCAATTTCTAGCGCCATCTGCGCAATATCTTCATCAGTGAGTGCTGAATCAGCTGTCTGAGCACCAAGCTTTGGCTGCAGTGCCGTAAGCGCGCGGTAGACAGCTACCAGGGCTTCTCGCTGTGGTGCATGAGAAGAAAGGATGCGCTCGTTAACGCGCATATCATGCGCATCAAAGAGCATCTGAATTACAGAAGGCTTACCGTCTCTACCTGCGCGTCCGCTCATCTGATTGAAGGAAACGCGACCAAACGGCAGGTGATACAGAATAACCTGGCGAATATCAGAGATATTGACGCCTTCGCCAAATGCACTGGTAGCAATGATGCAACAAACGTCTCCACGCCTAAAAGCGCTCTCAACGTTCTTGCGTATCTGAGGCGTCAGGCCTGCATGATAAAACGCAATCTTGTGACCAAGTTCTGGAATACGATGGCGCAACATACGCGTCAGTGCCTGCGCCTGCTCCCTTGAATTGACGTAGACAACCGTTTTTGTGCCATCTGACACAAGAGAAAGCAGCGCACATTCCCTGTCCTTAGCACCACGAAGGTCCTTAAGCTCAAGGTTAGTACGAGCTGTTTTATCTTTGTATACATGCTCTGCTTCAATGGAGAGAAGCTCACAGATGTTCTGAGCCGACTGCGTGGTAGCCGTAGCTGTTGTGGCAAGTACCTGCGGACTCCCAAGCATCTTTAGTACCTGTGGCATTTGTGCGTAGGCAAGTCTGCCCTCAGAAGCATTCATGCCCACGTGATGCGCCTCGTCAAACACCACAAACGAGATGTTCTGCGCCTTGGCAAACTGATCAGCGTGGAGCGAGAAGAACTCTGGAGTAGTTAGCACAATATCAAGCTCATTGTTTGTCATGCGAGCAAACAGGTCTTCTCGGCTGGAAAGGTCTGTTTCTCCGTTGAGTACCTCGACAGAGATTCCCAGGGGCTCAAAGGTGTTTTTTATGCTTTGAACCTGGTCGTTGATGAGGGCGCGCAGCGGATAGACAAACACGCTCATTTTATGTTGCAGCAGCGCAACACGAGCAGCATGAATCTGGAAGATAAGCGATTTACCTCTACCTGTTGCCATGACAGAGAGACAAGACGTTCCTTGAGAGAGGACCTCTAGTGTTTTCTTTTGCAGAGGCAAGAGTTCTCTTGAACCAATCATGGACGTGACCAGGGTCTGGGTAAGCTTCTCAGAAGAAAGACTCTCCAGCTCACGGCGCTTTTGCTGCGCCTGTTCTTGGGAGGCCTCATCAGCCTCTGTAGTCTCCTTGGTAACCACAAGGGGCAAGTCAGCAGCACTGCCGAGAAGATCTGCTTCAATGGGGCCGTCATCTTCATCGGTAAAGTCTCTGTAGAGAATATCTCTGACCATAAGTTTTGGCTTGGTTCTGCCCTGCCAGGTCTCGTTAACTGCTTCAAAAATCAAATCAACAGCGCCGTCATACTCAGCTGCCGCCTCAACATGAGGCGTTCTAAACATGATGGATGAAATTGAAGAAATGCCATTTGAAGCCATAAAACAAAGATGAGCTCCGCCTGCGCCAACACGTGAGCGATTCTTCATCACTACACCCTTGACGCCAAAGAGCGGCTTTTTATTACCCTGACCAAAAGGTTGCAGTGCCTCAAGGGCATCAATGGAGTTAATGGTAATTTCATCAAGGTTTACCAGGGCAGTAACTTCTCCTGAAGCCTCAAACTCTTCTTCTGGAAGCTCTGCCATAACCTTTGATAAACGCTTTCTAAAAGCATCAATCTTTGCTGTTTCTACCGTTACGCCAACGGCTCCTTGGTGGCCACCAAAACGGACGGTAAGGTCTGCACACTGTTCAACGGCGTGGAATAAATCAACGGAGCCAACAGAGCGGCCAGAACCGCGAGCAACTCCATCTTGGATGGTAAACAGAATGCAAGGCACGTGATAGCGATTAACAATTCTTGAAGCAACAATGCCCTTTACGCCCTCATGCCAGCCCTCTTTGGCAAGCACAATTGCGCGGCCGCCGTCATAAATTTCTTTTGCCTGCTCAAGTGCTTCATCGGTAAGCTTTGCCTCAATAGCACGACGCTCGGCATTAATCTCTTCTAGTTTTCCAGCAAGAATGGTTGCCTCTTCCGCGTCTTCTGTAAGGAGAAGGTCAAGCGCAATATCAGTAGTGCCCATGCGTCCTGCCGCATTAAGGCGAGGAATAATAGAAAACGGCAGATTATCTGCAGAAATCTGGGCAATATCTTGACCAGCAACAGCAGCTAGAGCCACAAGACCTGGACGAAGACCTTTCTGCAGGCGTTTCACACCTTCAGAAACCAGCGCACGATTCTCTTTGTTGAGCATCATCATGTCAGACAGTGTGCCCAACATAGCAACATCAATGTAATCAAGCCAAAGCTGAGGCTGATCTTGAAGCTGTCCTAAAACCTGCACCAGCTTAAGGGCAACGCCTGCACCAGCAAGTTCTCTAGAAGGACAATCTTCAACAAGCTTTGGATCAGTGACTGGAACACCCTGGGGCACCAGATCTGCGGGCTCATGATGATCGGTAACAACAACATCAATCCCCTGCTGCAAAAGCCAAGCAACCTCTTGAGCAGCAGCAATGCCATTGTCTACCGTAATAATTAAATCTGGCTTTCTATCTTGCAAAACTCTTGCAAGAGCCTCTTTAGAAAGTCCGTATCCCTCACCAAAACGATGCGGAATATACGGCAAAACATCTGCTCCCAATCGACGTAAAGCCAGGGTAAGCAAACACGTTGAGCTCATTCCATCAACATCAAAATCACCAAAAACGGCAATCTTTTTATGCTCAACAATTGCCTTATGAACGCGGGCGGCAACCTCAGCCATTCCAGGAATACACTGTGGATCAAGCCAATCCCTTTGCAAGGATGGCGAGAGAAACTCTTGAGCTGCGGCTACATCAGTAAATCCACGTGCTACTAATACACGAGCAACAAGTGGCGTAACGTGCAATTCTTTTTTAAACAGCGACTCTAAATATACGTCTTGTGTAAGAACACTCCAACGAGTGCTTTTCTCGATGCCAGGCATCATGTCCTCTTTTCTGTGGCGGCAGAGCCAGCCAGGGGCACCTCGGGCGCCCGCGAATGTTTATCTCTTTCATTCTACCCGTGTCACCGGACAAAAAATGACTAGCCCACAAATTAGTGAGCTAGTCATAAAAAATTTAAATCAAGGTTGCTTGCGCAGGGCTATCAAAATTGCTTGCGCATGGCTATCAAGTAGACGGGTTTCTCGCCAGGCGAACTTAGAAATCAACCACGCCGTCAGAGTTTTCCCACTCCTCAACAAAATCACTGTACGTACCTGCAAGAATTGCTTCTCGTGCCTGACGCATCAGCTCAAGCAGGAAGTAAATATTGTGCATAGAAAGCAGCTGTCCACCCAGCATCTCGTGCTGTTTGACCAGGTGATTGATGTACGCGCGAGAATAACCGCCCGTACAAACCGGACAGGTGCACTTTGCGTCAATAGGACCCGCATCGGCAAAGTACTTAGCGTTCTTGAGGTTCATGCGGCCCTCGTGGGAAAATGCGGTGCCCATACGTGCGGTGCGCGTTGGAAGCACGCAGTCAAACATATCAATGCCGCAGGCAACGCCGCGAATAAGCGTGGACGGATTGCCAACACCCATCAGGTAGCGAGGCTTATTACGTGGCATGTAATCGGCGCAAAGTGGAGCCAGAGTCTCAAACATGACCTCGTGAGGCTCTCCAACGGAATAGCCACCAATGCCATAACCGGGGAAATCGCCAATGGACTCAAGATGCTCAATGGAGCGCTTGCGCAAATCAAGATGCATTCCGCCCTGAACAATGCCAAAGAGCGCCTGATCAGGACGGGTATGAGCCTTAAAGCACCTCTCCGCCCATGCACTTGAAAGCTCAACACCACGCTCAACTTTTTTGCGCTCGGCGGGATACCCCACACACTGATCAAGCTGCATAACAATATCTGCACCAAGGTTCTGAGCAATCTGCATGTTTGTTTCTGGCGTCCAGTATGACCATGCGCCGTCGTAATCTACCGCACGGAATTTAACGCCCTCATCAGAGAGCTTCATGAACTCCTCGTGGCTAAAAACCTGGAATCCGCCAGAATCCGTCAGGATGGGTCCATGCCACTGCATAAAGTCATGCAGACCACCCATCTGTGCTACCAGCTCATCTCCTGGGCGCTGAGATAGATGGTACGTATTTGCCAGAATAATCTTGGCACCAAGGTCACGGACGGTATCGGTCATCAAACCTTTAACGGTTGCCTTGGTTCCAACCGGCATGAAAATAGGCGTTGGAATATCACCATGAGGCGTATGGAAGATGCCAGCGCGCGCATGCGTCTTAGGATCTTCGGCGAGAAGTTCGTAGGTAAACCAAGAATCTTCTTTTTTCTCTGCCCAATTTTCTGTGTGTACGCAGGAAATTTTGGTGGTAAAACCCTGTACTTTTTTGGAGCCGTCTGGCATGTAACCTCGATTACAACGTGCGAAGAGCATCGACCAAAGCTGTCTTGCCCTCTGTCTTCTGGTCCTTCATTTTTATCACACGTGCAGGACATCCCGCTACCACAGCATTTGCTGGAACGTCCTCAACTACCACGGCGCCTGCTGCTACAACAGCGCCTTCTCCAACACGAATGCCCTCGATAACCACGGCATTTGCGCCAATAAGCACGTTGTCTTCAACAATAACTGGCGTAGCGGAAGCGGGCTCAACAACACCTGCAAGAACAGTGCCGGCACCAATGTGACAGTTCTTACCAACGGTCGCACGGCCACCCAACACAGCACCCATATCAATCATGGTGCCTTCACCAATAACGGCACCGATGTTAATAACAGCACCCATCATAATGACGGCGTTGTTACCAATCTCAACGCGCTCACGAATCAGCGCACCTGGCTCAATACGGGCGTTTACGTCCTTCATGTTAAGCAGAGGAACACCGGAGTTTCGACGGTCATTCTCGATGTCAAAATACTCAAATTCGTCTGTGTTCTGCTCTACAACACGTTTAAGCTCAGACCAGTCACCAAAGACAACCTTTGAGCTGCCCTCGCCATACACGCGAGAAGAGCCGTAAGACACAGAAGCGCCCTCGCGCTCTTTAACGTACAGCTTAACGGGGGTCTTCTTCTCTGAAGTGGCAATGTAATTAATAATTTCCTGGGCGTCCATGCGCGTCCTTTCTTAGCCAAACAGGCGCTGATTTATAAAGACCAGCGCGTGTATTTATCCAAAAATCAACTCTTCAAAGGTATAAAAACCTGGAGTTTTTGTAAGCAATTTCTGAGCGCACGCAACAGCACCGTTGACAAAAATCTGACGAGATGTCGCACGATGCGTCAGGCAGACTTCTTCATCCTGTCCAAAGAAGTGCACCTCATGAGTACCAGCAACAGTACCGCCTCTGAGCGCAAACACGCCAATCTCGTCTTTGGTACGGGCTCCGCAGAAACCCTCGCGCCCAGAAACAACCGGACGAGTTCCCTCTGGATCAATAGCAGCAAGCAGCAGCTTTGCTGTACCGGATGGAGCGTCAACCTTCTGGTTGTGATGTGTCTCCACAATCTCGGTATCCCAGCCGTCAAGTGCCTCAGCAGCCATAGCAACCGCACGCTTCAGCACGGCAACACCCACTGAATAGTTTGCCGCGTGAATCACCGGTACGCTCTCCCCCAGCTGCTTCAACTCCAAAAGCTGCTCTAGCGAGAAACCCGTGGTACCAGAAACAAGCGCGCATCCGCGCTCGCGTACAAAGCCGACCACAGCGTCAAAGGCAGCAACACCAGAGAAATCCACAACCACATCAGGCGTCTGTTCAACGGTATTCAGCTGATTGATATTCTCGTGACCAAACGCACCAAGCACCTCAAAGCCGTGAGCAATCAGGGTCTGCTCGATGAGCTTTCCCATCTTGCCGGTACCAATTACTACTGCACTAGGCATCAAGAAGACCAGCCTTTCTCATAGCATTCTCAAGCACCTCTGCATGCTCTTCTGTCATCTTCCACAGAGGTAGACGATAATTTTCTTCCATAAGTCCCATACGAGCCAGAGCGGCCTTAACAGGAATTGGATTAACCTCGCAGAAGAGCGCGTGAACCAGGTCAAGATACTGAAGCTGTAGCTCACGGGCAAGAGAAACCTCTCCTCGATGCCATGCAGCTACTAGGTCATGAACCATCTTTGGATCAAGGTTAGACCAAACAGAAATAACGCCAGAGGCACCAAGAGAAAGCAGAGGCACAATCATATCGTCATTTCCGGACCACATAGTAAAGTCATCGCTCAGATAACGAGCAACCTTTGTTGCGTATGCGATGTCTCCAGAAGCCTCTTTAATACCCCATGCATTTGGATGTGCCGCAAGCCTCTGAACATTACGCTCAGAAATAGAGCAACCTGTTCTACCAGGAATGTTATACAAAATACAAGGAACATCAACGCGGTCGAGTACATACGAGAAGTGCTGGTAGATGCCCTCTTCGTTACTCTTGTTGTAGTAAGGAGTAATCAGCAAAAGACCATCGACACCCGCCTTCTCCAGGGCCTCTGCTTTACGCAAAGACTCAGCGGAAGAGTTGGAGCCAGCACCGCCGATAACAGGAACTCTGCCCTGGGCTCGTGCAAGAATGGCCTTAACTACCTCGATGTCCTCCTCGTCTGTCATGGTTGAGGACTCGCCAGTAGTACCAAGGGCCAAAATACCGTCAATTCCCTGCTCAATCTGGAAATCAACAAAGTGCTCAAGTGCCTCAAAGTCAACATTTCCCTGTGCATCAAATGGGGTTACTAAAGCGGTAATTGCGCCAGTTACGTTCTTCATGTCCATAGTTTTTCTCGCCCTCTAACGTGTGGTGTTTATAGTTGTTTGTTGCGCAAGATCAGAAAAATCGGAGCCATCAAATGCAAGCGTTGCAAAGTAATCGGCTTCTGTCTCAGCGCGGCGAATAAGCTGCACGGATCCATTTTCTAGAAGCAGCAGCTCAGCGGAGCGCAGACGGCCGTTGTAGTTATAGCCCATCGAGAAACCATGAGCGCCTGTATCGTGAATAAACAAGAGGTCACCCACAGCTACCTCTGGGAGCTGGCGATTCTTTGCAAACTGATCGTTATTCTCGCAAAGTCCGCCCACAACGTTGTACGTATGAGTTGCAGGGGCATCCTCTTTGCCCATAACAGTGATGTGATGGTAGGCGTCATAGATTGCAGGACGCATAAGGTTTGCCGCACACGCATCTACGCCAAGGTAGTGGCGGTATGTCTCTTTTTGGTGCAAAACGCGAGTAACAAGCGTACCGGCGGGGCCCAAGAGCCAGCGTCCAAGCTCGGTGTAAATGGCAACGTCTCCCATACCAGCAGGAACTAAGACCTCTTCAAAGGCACGCTTTACACCCTGACCAATGGCCAAGACGTCAGGCTCAACCTGATCTGGCTCATACGCCACACCAATGCCACCAGAAAGATCGATAAATCCAATATGAATATCAAGTTCTTTGTGCAGCTTAACGGCCAACTTAAAGAGGACACGCGCAAGGTTTGGATAGTAATCTTCCTCTTGAGCGTTACTAGCTAGGAAAGCATGGAGGCCAAACTCAGTGACACCTTTGGTCTTAAGATACGCAAACGTCTGGAAAAGCTGCTCTTCTGTCATGCCAAACTTAGCATCATCGGGATTTCCAATAATGCCGTTTTGCGACTCAAACACACCGCCTGGATTAAGGCGTGCGCATATGACCTGCGGCATGTTGCTTCCCACTGCTTCTTCAAGCGTTGTAAGCATGTCGCCGCCAGCGTCTAAGTTGATAATGGCTCCCAGCTCATGAGCGCGAGCAAAGTCAAGCACCGTAGTGTCGTTTGACGAGAGCATAATGTTTTGACCGGTGACTCCACAGGCTTTTGCAAGGGTGAGTTCTGTGGCATTTGCACAGTCACAGCCACAACCAAGCTCTGCCAGCAATCTCACAATATAAGGATTTGGCGTAGCCTTAACCGCAAAGTACTCTTTAAAGCCAGCGTTCCAGCTAAAAGCCTCTTGTAACAGCTTTGCTCGGCGAACAATCTCTGCTTTGTTATACAGATGAAATGGCGTTGGATACGTCGTAGTGATTGCCTCTAGGGCATCTACAGAAACAAACGGTTTCTTACTCAAAGCTCCCCCTCAAATTGGGGGCGCAATACACCGTCAAAGTAGCACCCCCGAAATCTCGGACAGTCTTGCATGTATTTCATACAAGCCCACCTGACAACCACGCCTGATTGCCAAGTTCGGCGAACCTCGCCTCCTTCTGGGGTCACTGCCTGCCGACTAACCCAGAACCCATCGTGCTCGCTCCTCTATTGACAGTAAAACCCTACCACAGAAAGCTCTGTATTTGGGCTAGTTTTGTTCTTCTCGCAAAGTATTAACAAAAGTCTTAAGGCGAGAAAGACCTTCTGTCAGATTCTTGTCTGAGGCAGCGTAACTAATACGCACATAGCCCTCAGCGCCGAAGAAAACGCCAGGCACCAGTGCAATACCAAACTCCTTGATTGCTCGCTCACAAAACGCCTCAGAATCAAGGGCAAATTCCTTGATTGATGGGAATGCGTAGAAGGCTCCTTCTGGCTCTTCAACAGGAAGTTTCATGTCTTCAAGTGCAGAAAGCACAATCTGCCTGCGCTTTTGATAGTTTGTGCGCATAGGCGTGACATCGTAAGAAAGTGCATAGAGAGCAGCTGGCTGCAAAAATGAAGGAACAGAAGACACTAGCTGGGCGTGAACCTTTCCAATATCTGTCGCAAGCTCATCAGAGGTAGCAACCCAGCCAAGTCTCCAACCCGTCATTGCCCATGGCTTTGAGAAACTATTTGTCACAATGCAGCGATCAGCTAAGTCTGGATAGAGCTCAACAAAACGTGGAACGTCCTCAACATAGGCAAGCTCTCTATAAACGTCATCACACATCACATAAAAGCCGTGCTTGCGGGCAAGTTCTGCCACCGCATCAAGCGACTCTTTTGTATAAACACATCCCGTAGGATTGTTGGGAGAAGTCAGCACAATAAGCTTTGTCTTCTCTGAAATCTTTGATTTAAGCTGCTCAGCATCAATCTGGAAATGATTGGCGCTGGTATCAAGCGGCACAACTACACCACGATTAAGCTGGCAGAGTGTTTTGTATACCAGATACGCTGGTTCAGGAATGATAACTTCATCACCTGGATTCATAAGGGTCAGCATAGTTGCAGAAATGGCTTCCGCAGCTCCCACGGTAACTACAATGCCGTCTGGACTAACCCTCATACCACGAGCTGACTCCCAATCGGCAATAGCTCTTCTAAGCTCAGGAGTACCGATGTTAGGTGGATAGTGAGTGTTTCCAGCTGCAAGTTCTCTGTCTACTAAGTTGCAAATAGGAGCTGGAGTGTCTTCTCCCGGCTCTCCAATGGTTAAAGAAATACATCCTGGTGTTGCAGCAGCAAGTGCCGAGAAACGCCTGATACCAGAGGGTTTGAAAAGCTCTAGTGTTGTATTTCTTGATAGCGACATACAAACTCCTCAAAGTAATTTCAATCCATAATAGTTATCATTTAAATCATACGACACTTGATTGATACGAGGTTCGCATGAAAAGAGTTTTGTCTCTTGGCCTTAAGTTTATTATTGGCCTTCTAAAAAGGGTTCTTGCACCACTTTTCAAATTTGTAGGCGGGCTTTTTGTTCTAGCTTTACTGGTTGTTGGTGGATATGCCCTCTACCTGCAGCTTAATTACTATCGCATTCCTGACAATACTCCTGTATCCAATCAAGGTGCTTCTCCTGAGGCTACAACTGTACAGGTAGGCCAAACCTACACAGCTTCGACCTACAACATTGGCTTTGGTGCTTACACCCCTGATTACACCTTCTTTATGGATGAAGGCATCATGCAGGATGGCACACGCACCGTGGGAACTCACGGACGCGCGGTAAGCAGAAACTCCGTTCTTTACACCACAAACGGTGCCCTGAACACCGTTTCTTCTCTGAATGGCGGTACAGCCCCTGACTTTATTCTTTTCCAAGAGATTGATACCTCATCCGATAGAAGCTGGCACGTCAATCAAGTTTCTGAGGCAGAGAGCCGCTTTGGATCCTACGCATCATATTTTGCGCAGAACTTCCACACCGCGTTTCTCGCCTATCCACTCACAGAGTTCCACGGAACCTCTAACTCTGGAATTCTGACGCTTTCAAACGTACTTGCTTCTAGCGCAACTCGTCGTACCTACCCCATTGATGAGTCATTCCCAACAAAATTCTTTGACCTAGACCGTTGCTTTATGATTACACGCTATCCTACCAGCGATGGTCATGAGCTGGTACTTATTAACAGCCACATGTCTGCCTACGACAAAGGTGGCACTAGTCGCGCGCAGCAGCTTGCACTTCTAACCAAAATAATGTCTGAGGAGCGCGCTAAGGGTAATTACGTTATTGCGGGTGGCGACTGGAACCATGCCATTTTGGGCTCGCTTACACTCTATCCTTCTGTTCAGCAGGTACCAGACTGGGTAGCAGAACTCAAAGATTCTGATTTGCCAGAAGGCTTTAGCGTTGTAGCTCCAGACAACCTTACCAACGTTCCTACCTGCCGCGGAGATGACATCCCATACGAGAAGGACAAGACATACACCACCACAGTTGATGGCTGGATTGTCTCGGATAACGTTGTTGCAACCGCCAGAAACATTGACACGCAATTTGCCTATTCTGATCACAACCCGGTTCTTCTGTCATTTACCCTAAAGAGCGCAGAATAGGGTTATCTTCCCTTCGATATATTCATATTATGTGCGTGTTGTACCTATAATACGCACATAATTATTGACTCCACAGTCTTTATCTTGTATAACAAAACTACAAGAAAGGCGGGTAATCATGGCAAAAGTAAGCACAAATATAAATTTGGATCCAACCCTTAAAAAGAATGCTCAAGAGCTTCTCAGAGATTTAGGCATGGATCTTACTACTGCTATTACCATTTTTCTTCGTCAGACTGTTCGTGAGCAGGGAATCCCTTTTGAAATCAAGCGAGAAATTCCTAATGCTCAAACTATAGAGGCTCTTAATGAATACACCAACATGAAAGAGCATCCAGAAAATTACAAGCACTATGTCTCATTCTCCGACGCAATGTCGGAGGTCCTAGATGCTTAAAATCTTTTAGGACCGGTTCTCATTCTGATCTCTTTTAGAACTAAAGAATAATTTCTGTTTTGTTGTAACCACAACAAAAGCCATATGGAACTCCTGTCACACTTTGGGTATAAAGTAAGCCATAGTAGACTTTCTAAACCTATCCGAGAGGAGCCCGTATGGCACAGGTTCTTGATTTAAGCAAATCCGTTTATGAGATTTGCACTAAGTATCCCGTTATTAAAGGCCTCATGGCAGAAAATGGCTTTGCCGAGATTACCGAGCCAGGCCGTCTTCAGACCATGGGACGCTTTATGACCATTCCAAAAGGTTGCGACCACAAAGGCGTAGACCTTGAAGAGCTCAAAGCAATCTTCCGCTCTCACGGCTTTACCATTCTTGGTGATGAGGAGCCTGCAGCAGCAGAAACCCCAGCTGACGAGAAACCCGCAGAGGCAGAGAACGCACCTATCGCGCAGACTCCTGAGGAGCGCAAAGCTCTTATCGCCCAATATCTTGAGCGCCTCAACGACGGTGAGGACATCGAGGCTGTTCGCGAGGACTTTGCTCGTAACTTCAAGGACGTTTCTGGCTCAGAGATCTCTAGTGCTGAACAGGAGCTCATTGCTGGCGGTGTTCCTATGGAGAAGGTCCTGAAGCTCTGTGACGTTCATGCTGCTCTCTTTGAAGGCAAGGTTTCTTGCGCACCAACAGGTGCTGTTGAAGAGACCCCTGGCCATCCTGTTTGGACCATGCGCCAAGAGAACGACCGAATTCTTGCCTTTATCCATGACCGCGTTGCTCCAGATGTGAAGCGTGCTCGTACGCTTACCGAGTCTTCCAGCAACGAAGAGTGCGCTGGTGTTGCAGCAATTCTAAAGGCTGATATGGATGCCTTTGATGAGGTCTTTGTTCACTACAAGCGCAAGGAAGAGCTGCTCTTCCCTCATCTTGAGCGCCACGATATCACTGGTCCTTCAAAGGTTATGTGGGGTAAGGACGATGAGGTAAGAAACGCTGTTAACGGTGCAGAGGCTCTGCTCGAGACTGCATACGGCCAGTATGATGCAGGCCTTATGGCAGCCGTTGCTGACTACCTGGATGAGGCTATTGAGGGTGCTGAGTCCATGGCATCCAAGGAAGAAAACGTCCTCATTCCACTTTCCCTTGAGCACCTAACTGCTACTCAGTGGACCCAGATTGCCGCTGAGGAGAACGAATTTGGTCACGCATTTGGCGTCAACCCTCCTTCATGGCACGCAGATCCTCTTGAGCTTGCAAACGACAAACTTAAAGAGATGGAAGCCGCAGCCGCTATGGACGAGAATAACGCTGAAGCAGAAGAGGAAGCAATTTCTGCTAACGGTAAGGTTAAGCTCTCTACCGGTGAGTTCACCATTCCGCAGCTTGAGGCTGTCTTTGCAACTATTCCGCTCGACATTACCTTTGTTGACGCTGATGACAAGACACGTTACTTCAGCCACGGCGACACCCGAGCTTTCCCTCGTCCTAAGAGCTGCCTTGGCCGTGACGTATATGACTGCCATCCACCAAAGAGCCAGGAAGCTGTTCGTCGCATCCTCACCGAATTCAGGAGCGGTCGTAGCGACTCCTCCGAGTTCTGGTTTGAGGTCAGAGATAAGTTCCTCTACGTCCGTTACTTTGCCGTTCGCGATGAAGAGGGTAACTACCTGGGCGCTCTTGAGACCACTCAGGACATCGGACCAATCCGTGCTCTTGAGGGCGAGAACCGCAGAGGTTCTGACAGCTAAGATCTTGCGCGCGTAAAACCCTGAGTTGCCTCTTAAAAATTTTGTACGACTTGGTAGGCGATGTGTCCTTTTTAAGGCACATCGCCTACACTATTTCTGGCCAAAAGAGAGGAGCCTCAGTGCTACATCGTTTACTCGGCACTAAATATGCATACGCCATCGTTGCAACTTGTATTGTCATCATGTTTTTGCCGTGCGCCATTATCCTTACGTGCTTTGGCATCTTTATCACACCAGTTTCACAATATTTTGGCGTTCCCCGCGTTACCTTCTCTGCGGTCTTCTCGGTACTCTGTATTGCCATGACGGTAGTTCTGCCATTCATAGGCAAGCTCTATAAAACGCACGACACGCGCCTTGTGCTTTCTGCAAGCGTTATCATCTGCGCAATCTCATATGGAGCTATGTCAGCAGCTCAAGAAATGTGGCATTTTTATCTCTGCGCGGTAGGACTGGGCATTGGCGTACCTGCACTCATGTTCTTGTGCGTCCCCGCCCTCATTAACGATTGGTTTGACCAGCGCGTTGGTACTTTTATGGGCCTCTGCTTTGCATTTACCGGCATTGGTGGCACTGTCTTTAACCCCATTGGATCTGCCATTATCTCCTCTGGCCCTGAAGGTTGGCGCGCTTGCTATCTGATTTTTGCCCTGGTTATGCTTGTAGGAACACTCCCCTTCACCCTTTTTGTGGTGCGCGAGAAACCCCAAGACCTTGGCCTTACCCCTCTTACCTTCTCCTCTACTGACGAGAAAAACGTTGAAGTAGCAGAGACTTCTTCTGCCAATATCTCTGCCAATGACGCAATGAAATATCCAGAGTTTTATATGGTTGCTGCGTTTTACGCGCTCATTACCTTTAACCAGCAAATCTCTCAGTACTTCCCAAGCTATGCAGCAACCTTTGCAGAAACTGCTCCTGCCATTGCCGCTGCCACAGGCCTTCTTGCTGGAACAACTATGCTGGGTCAAGCAATTGGAAAAGTGCTTCTAGGTGCTTTAAGCGATATCTCCGTGAAGCTTGCTTGCTTTGTAGGAATTTTCTCGGGTATTGTTGGCTTACTTATGTTGGGGGTTAAGCTTCCAGTATTACCGCTTTTACTTGCGGGAACCTTCCTTTTTGGAATTGCCTATGCCCTTACAACGGTCGGCTCGCCACTTTTGGTACGTGCGGTCTTTGGTAAAAAAGATTCCACTCTTATTTACTCAAGAATTGCAGGTGTCAGCAGCTTTGTCTCTGCCTGTGCGCTCATTATTTGGAGCCTAATTGTAGACGGCTCAGCCCACGGTTTCTTAGTACTCTTTGGCATTGGCATTGTACTGATGAGCAGCTGTCTTGCCCTCGCGCTCGCTGCACTTAAGCGCGCTGACAAACGAGCATAAGGTTATCTGGCTCTCTTGGGTCTGCTTCTGGATCCAAAGGTACAACCTCTACCTGTTCAAACACTGTGCGAGCAGCATCTAGGAGCACTTCAAGCTGATGCGCTCCCTCTCCTGACTGTGCAGAAACTACATTTGTGAGATATCTTCCACCAGGAGTAAGACAGTGTGCTACTTGACTCATCCACTCAACAGTCATCATAGCTGCAGGTGGAACTTCTCCGCTAAAGCAATCATTTAAGATAGCGTCATAGCGCTTATTATCAGAGGTAGATAGGCTCTTTATATACTCAACGCCATCAGCTACTTGTACCCGAAGCCTGCCATTGCTCTCTCTGATAGCCTCATCCACAAAGAAATAGCTACGAGCAAGGTCTGCAATTTTAGGATCAAGCTCCAGTACGTCACAAGAAACCTCTGGATAATGAGCCACTAAATATCGAGGATACGAGCAACCACCAGCACCCAACATTAAGACTGAGTGTACGGAACAAGCAGCTTTAAACAACAAGTCATACAACTCAAGATAAGGAAATACCAGCTGGTTCTTTCTTGAATCTGTGTACGTTGCACTTTCATAGGCGCCACCCTGCCACAACACACGTATGTCTCCACCTTCACCATCTGAAATAGGAAATACCAACGCGGGACCATTCAGTGCCTGAGGTTCAACGTAAATACCTGCACAAGTTAGGAGCTCCATATCATGAGCAGTAAGCTGTTTTTCTGACATGGAACTCCTTCAAGTGATGTGTTGTATGCGATGTACGTAAGTATAGCTAGTACACGGGATTTCTCGCCAGGTACTACCTCAACTCAAACGAATCGGCATCGGTGATGCAAACGCAGGTGTCATAGAACGCCTTGAGAGCCTGGTACCCTAAAAGCGTGTCTTTGGTGCCCGCGGTCTCGTACACGGAGTGCATAGCAAGCTGTGGCAGGCCCACGTCAACGGCATGCATGCTGGCCTGAATGTTGGAGAGGTTGCCCAGCGTTGATCCGCCTGGCATATCGCTTCTATTGGCAAAAACCTGGTAAGGAATGTTTTGCTGCTTCCAAATAGCCTCGACAATGGCGCGGCTAAACGCATCGGTGCAGTACGACTGACGTGCTGCTTCCTTGATAACCATGCCGCCATTGAGATAAGGCTTGTTGACCGCATCGTGCTTCTCGGGATAATTGGGGTGTACCGCATGCGCATTGTCGCAGCTTACCAGCAAAGATGCCGAGAGCGCTCGGTAGTAATCTTCCTGTGTAAAGCCAAGCGTGGCGTTAATGCGCTGCAGCGTGTCTTTAAGAAATGTGGACTGAGCGCCCTGCTTGGTATTTGAACCAACTTCTTCGTTATCAAAGCAGGTATACACAGAGATGTCCTGCTCATTTGAGGAAGCAAGGAAGGCCTTAAGCGCTACAAAGGCGCACTGAAGGTCATCCAGGTGACCAGCGGAAACAAACTCCTTCTTAGCACCCCAAATGCGGCCGCCCGTGTGATCAACTAAGAACAAATCGCGAGAAAGAATGTCCTCTTGAGACACGCCTGCTGCGTCTGCTACCAGGGCGTTAAAGGCGCCAGGATTAAGCTCTCCAGCGCTGAAGAGTGGCATCAGGTCTTTAGCACGGTTGAACTCTGGCGAGAGACCATTTTTGTGCTCAAGATGAATAGCCAAGCTTGGAATCATAACAACATCGTCTTCGATGTTGACCAGCCTGGATTCTACCTTGTTTCCTACCTTGACCAGCACACGACCAGCAATGCCCAAAGGACGATCAAACCAGGTGTGATCAAGCATGCCGCCGTATGCCTCGGTGTTAAGACGAAGAGAGCTACCCTCACCAGTAAGCTCTGGCTGAGCTTTTACCTTGTAGGTTGGAGAATCGCCGTGGGCAACGGCAAGCTGGAAATGATAAGGAGCATCAGCGTTTGAGGTTTGGGCCTCGCGGTACTTCTCGCCAACTTTCCAGGCAACAATTGAAGAATTATTGCGAGTGGTAAAGTAAGAGCCGCCTGGCTGAATGTCCCAAGAAGATCCCTCGGAGAGGTACGTAAAACCATTCTCTAACAGGTACTCTTTGATAGTTTGCGTGGTATGAAACATGGAAGGACTCTGCTTAATAAAAGCAAGAAGCTCCTCAGAAAGAGCAAGTGACTCATTCAAATCAGACATGCGTAAAACCTTTCATAGAACTGTGTTGCACCCAACAGCCTAGCACGCATTTTTGGTGAGGCGTCCACTTTCTAGAAAATGACGCAAAGAATACGCGCTTCAGGGTAGATACTTATATGTCGAACTAATTCTCACCCACCAAAGCGAGAGTGTATGGATATCAATCAAGCTATTGAGCACGCAAATGCGTTTGTTATACCTGGACTTCTTGTTGATGATCAGTCCATCATCGGCGAGGTTAACAAAAACTGTGACGCTATTAAAACGCTGCTTGATGCCTGGAAGGAAGCACCGCTTGGCCAAGAGCCTGTAGAGTTTTCTGTCATTCAGCAACTTGCTGATAGAACGCGCTCGCTCTGCGACACCTACGGCGTGGAGAGGCTCAGAAACCATCGAGGCGTTGGCCTTTCTCGCGGTCTTTCCAACGACGATCTTGCGGCAGCCGTTGCAAAGATGCAGCGTCGTCGCCCTAAGGCTGTCTATAAAACCGCAGGTCCGCTTCTTAACGACTTGCAAATTGCCTATGTCGAGAAGAGCGTTTCTGGCACGGTGCTAGGCATTGATATTGAGACTACGTCACGCTTCCCTGAGCTGGGCTACATTGTTAACGTGGGCTTTGAGTTTTGGAATCTTGGTCGTAACACCGTTCCGGTAGAGCCCCACACCGCTTACTTTGGCATTCCCGAAATGTACAAAGAAAAAGGTGTTCCTCTTTCCGATATTCACCAAATTACCTGGAAAGATGTTGAGGGCAAGAAATCATTTAGAGACGATAAAAAAGCCCAAGAGGCGCTGCTAGCAACTATGAAGAAGATTCCTTTTATGGCTCATAACGCTGCCTTTGAGGATTCTTGGTTCATGTTCAACATTGATGGCTACGCAGAAGCTAGAAAAGCGGGCAAGATTATTGTCATTGACTCCCGCGACATCTGCCGTCGTTTGAATCCAGAAATTAGGTCTCTTCCCCGTGAGTCTTCTCCTGCCGCACTTGAGAACTGGGCACGTCGTAGGCATACGCTTGCGGCGGACGAGAAGGAACGCCACCTGGGACTTGAAGACGTAGACCTTATGATTCGTACCGTGCAAGCAGAGTTTGCAGACCACAATATGTTTGAAGACTAGGCAACGTTGTCGGTCACCTGTGTTCAAGCGTTATACTAAAGAGTGCATAAACTAGATTTTCTCGCTAGAAAGTAACTGCCAAGGAGGAGTTTTGTCAGAGAAGCAGGTAAGAGTACGTTTTGCGCCATCCCCAACAGGTAAGCTGCACATCGGAGGTGCACGTACTGCTATCTATAACTGGGCTTTTGCTCGCGCAAACGGTGGCAAGTTTATTCTTCGTATTGATGACACAGATCCTACGCGCTCAACTGAAGAGAACACTCAGATTATTCTGCGCGCTATGAAGTGGCTTGGTCTTGATTGGGACGAGGGTCCAGATAAGGGCGGCGATTGTGGTCCTTACAGTCAGACTGAGCGCCTTGATTTGTATCGTGAAGCAGCAAATAAACTGCTGGCAGAGGGCAAGGCATACCCATGCTTCTGCACACCAGAGAAGCTTGCTGAAGACAAAAAGGCTGCCGAGGAGCGCCACGATCCCTTCCAGGGCTATCAGCGTACCTGCAGAAACATTGATCCTGCAGAGGCACAGCGCAGAATTGATGCTGGTGAGCCTTACACCATTCGCATCAAAGTTCCACTGGATCGCGGCGACGTTATTGTCCACGACGCTGTTCACGGTGACGTAACCTTTAACGCTCGCGAGCTTGATGACTTTATCATCTTCCGCTCTGATGGCACCCCAACCTATAACTTTGCAACCGTTGTTGATGACGCTGGCATGGGCATTACCCACATCATTCGTGGCGATGACCACCTGTCCAACACTCCTCGTCAGATTATGGTGTACGAGGCTCTGGGCGCACCTGTTCCAACCTTCGCACACATTTCCATGATTTTGGGTCCTGACGGCAAGAAGCTCTCCAAGCGCCATGGCGCAACTTCTGTTGAGGAGTATCGTGACCAGGGCTATCTTGCAGATGCCTTTGTCAACTACCTGGCTCTTCTCGGCTGGTCACTTGATGGCGAGACAACCATTGTTCCTCGTGACGTTTTGGCGTCTCAGTTCTCTCTGGACCACGTTTCCAAGAACCCTGCTAAGTCCGATCCAGAGCGTCTGAACTGGATTAATGCAACGTATCTTGCCAATATGGACAACCAGACCTTTGCAAAGACTGTTCTTATTCCAGAGCTTGTGGGCGCAGGTCTTGAGCCTGTTCAGGGCAATACAACTGTTGCGGAAGAGATTTACGCAACTCGTCCAGGCTGGTATGACCTGCTCTCCGAGATTCTTCGTCCTCGTACCACAGTAAGCCCAGACGTCATTGAGAAGTCCCGCTTCCTGTATGAAGGCGCAAACGTCACCCTTGATCAAAAGAGCGTTGAGAAGGGTCTTACCAAAGACGCTGCTCAGAGTGCTACCGTCCTTGCGGCTGCAAAAACTGCTCTTGAGGGCGTTTCTGAGGACGAGTGGAAGGCTGCAGCAATTGACACTGCCCTTGAGGTGCTTCCAGAGCAGCTTGACCTTAAGAAACGCATTGTCTTCCAGTCCATTCGCGTTGCTGAGTGCGGCAACATGGTCTCCCCTCCTCTTGGAGAGTCTATGGAGCTTCTTGGTCGTGAAGTTTGCCTTGCTCGCCTTGACCGCGCTCTGGAGCTTTGCAAATAACGCGTGAATGCGCGGTTGCCGCGTATTCTTCCAAGCGTAAGTGGGTATCAAAAGTAAAACCACACAAGAGCTGTAAAACAGATGGTTTTGCAGCTCTTTTATCGTTACCGTTTGTTTAGTTTTGGAGTAGCTATGATTTCTATGTCTGCGTTTGAGGTCCTTGGCCCCATTATGGTGGGTCCTTCTTCCTCGCACACAGCAGGAGCCTTGCGCATTGCTCTGGTTGCACGCTCGCTTGCACCAAAGCAGCTGGAGCGCGTTGAGTTTTGGCTCTACAACTCCTTCTCTCATACCCACCTTGGTCACGGCACTGATTATGCTCTGATTGCAGGCATCTTGGGCCTTGCTCCAGACGATACGCGCGTCCGTGAAGCACTTACTCTGGCAGAAGAAGCACATCTTAACTACAGCGTTATTGAGAAGGGCGACGACGAGACTCTGCACCCAAACACCGTAGAAATTCACCTCTACGGCGCAGATAACGTCCATGTTTCCGTTATGGGCGAGTCTGTTGGTGGCGGCCGTATTCGCATCTCTGGCGTCAATGGCGTGCGCATTCGCATGTCTGGCGATATGCCCACTATCTTTGTTTCACATCGCGATAAGCCCGGTGTTCTTGCAGCTCTCACTACTATTTTGGCTACACAAAACATCAATGTTGCAACTATGCGCACCTTCCGCTCAGAGCGCGGCGGCTTTGCCCACACTGTCTTTGAGATTGACGAGCCTATTGAGCAGAAAGTTCTCGACCTCTTCCAGCTGGCACCTCACGTTTCGTATGCCGCTCAGGTTTCCATTCCAGGAGCAGCTCCACAGGTCACAAACGACGTGCTTTCAGGAGCCTTTGACAACGGCGCAGATCTTCTCGCCAGGTGCTCCAAGACGGAAGCCTCTATTGGCCAGATTATGCGCCAGCGCGAGAAGGACTTGCGACCAGATGCCGACGTAGACGCCGAGATGGCTCACGTTCTTGAGATTATGCGCGATGAGGTTCACGACACTATCAAGACGCCTCGTCAGTCCATTGGTGGTCTGCTCAACGGCCAGGCCAAGACCGTAGCAAACACCCCAGCTGCAATCTCAAGTGCGCTTATGGGCACCACGCAAACACGAGCTGTTGCGTACGCTATGGCCGTGCTTGAGCGCTCAGCAACCATGGGCGTCATTGTTGCCGCTCCTACTGCAGGCGCTTCTGGCGTTGTACCAGGATCGCTTATCTCGGTAGCAGAAGAGATTGGTGCCACCGACGAGCAAGTTATTTCTGCGCTTTGGAATGCAAGTGCTATTGGAGCCATCCTAACCACCAACGCTAGTGTTTCTGGCGCTGAGGGCGGCTGTCAGGCAGAGGTTGGTTCCGCTGCTGCCATGAGCGCATCTGCGTTGACTGAGCTCTTGGGTGGCACTCCTCAACAGTGCTTGGACGCTGCTTCTATTGCCATCTCTAACCTTCTAGGACTCGTCTGTGACCCGGTCAGAGGACTAGTTGAGTATCCTTGCCAAGATAGAAACGCTATTGGCGTAGCTGCTGCCGTAAGCTCTTCTCAGCTTGCTCTTGCGGGCGTTGGTAACCCAATTCCGTTTGATGAGGTTGCACACGCTATGGCAGAAGTTGGCGCTGCGCTCCCTGTTTCTCTCAGAGAAACAGCTAAAGGTGGCCTTGCTGCAACTCCAAGCGCTCCTACCGCATGCGCAAGTTGCACCAGCTGTGCCCCTCTTGACCAGGCACTTATTGATGCAGAACGCATGCTCAGCTCAAATACGAGAGACGTTCCTTGCGCTTAGAGATGCGTTTTGTATAATATTTTTTGCTGCAAACAGAATTTCTTGAAATTATTGCTTGCATCTCTGACGAGTCTCCTTTATAGTTATTTCTCGCGCTGATGCGCATGGATGACATCTTGGGATATCGTCTAGTGGTAGGACAGCGGATTCTGGTTCCGTCAACGGGAGTTCGACTCTCTCTATCCCAGCCATGTCCTCCCAGTCATATTTGGCCCGTTCGTCTAGCGGTTCAGGACGCCGCCCTCTCAAGGCGGAGATCACCAGTTCGAATCTGGTACGGGCTACCAAATGTTCAAGGACTTCTTCGGAAGTCCTTTTTGTTTATCTCAACACCACTTTTGCTTCTATCGTAAAATAGACCAGTCTGTTTGAAATAACTGTCACGCCCAGTCGTGTGACCCAGAAGTATAAGAATTTTTACTAACACCTTGATTGGATCAGGATGTGGCTTGAGTTCTTCCAAAGTGTAGTTGTCATTATTGCCCTGCTCTACGTACCGGGCGTCATTTTGTTGCATGCTTCCGGCATGCCAAAGCCCTGGGCGCTTGTTAGTGCTCCTTTGGTAAGCTGCGCACTCTTCTTTATTGAGGGAGAAATCTTTAGCGCACTGAACATCCCTATCCCCTTGGCTGTAATGGTTCTTATTCCTCTACTTATTGCAGCTCTAGTCAATGGCTACGTTTTTTATGTTGCTCCCAAACACAAAGAAGACCTCAGGGGCGAGAAACCCAACAAATCCAAAGCAATACGCGCTGGCAAGCAATCAACTAGCTCTGTACCAGCATTCATCTGCGAAGAACTCCCTTTCTGGATGCCTCTTCTGTACGTAGCAATTGGTCTTCTTACCGTAGGACTTCTCTTCTTACCAACCCTGCCTTCTGCCAGCTCCTTTGTACAAGGCTGGGATATTGTGCACCACTTGGACGTCACGCAGGCAATGATTGAGTCTCAAAAGTACTCATCAATTCACTATGACTTCTACAGCACCGTAGAAGCTTCAATTACCCCTTGGGAACCGGGGACTTCGGGATTTTATCCTTCAGGCTGGAACATCATTGTTGCACTAACAACGCAGCTTGTTTCTACAACCGTTCCTATTGCAGGTAATGCACTCAACTTTGTCAGTGCAGCAATTATCTTTCCGCTCTCAATCTGCTCGGTTATTGCAAAAGTTCTTCCTAAACATCGTATTGCGCTTATCAGTGGAGCTTTTGTTTGCCTAGCATTTTTTGTTTTCCCTTGGTCGCTTCTCATCTATGGACCAATCTTTCCTAACACCGTAGCCTTCTGTGTAATGCCTTCTATTTGGTGGATTTTTATGCAGATGACTCGCTCAAAAACACCAAAACACGACCTCATCTGGCTTATTGTCATATTTGTTCTTGGCTTGATTACCCTCTTTATCTTGCATCCTTCCACGATTTTCTCGTCAATTGTTGTGCTTTTACCTTGGAGTTTTGCACGTATTGGAGAGTCAAAACGCAGAGTTGTTCTCTTTGGAAAACAAATCAAGCCTGTCACGCTGGCATACGTATTCTTTATCTTTGCGCTGGTTATTTGGTCTGTTTTCTACTACGTTTTGATTGTTCGAGGCGTGGCTCTCAATTTCTGGTGGAGCGCCTACTCAAGCCTGCAAGATGCTATTTTGCACGCCCTTGGCATGGACTTTATTGGACAGTCGTACGCAGGTGGAGAGCTTGTTTCTCCACAACCGATACTTTCAATCTGCGTGCTTGTAGGCGCTGTATGGACGTTTAAGCACAAGCAGGCTCGATGGATGGTATCTGCCTTTATGTACCTGTCTATACTCTGCATTTTTATTATTACGTTTGACGTTCCTCTGAAGGGATATCTCTCGGGATTTTGGTATACCGATCCGTTCCGCATTGCGGCAAGCTGCGTCATTATGGCGATTCCGCTGGCAGCGCTTGGCCTGGCAACTCTTGCCGAAGCTGCGCTGGAAACGTTTGCCTCCTGGAGAGAAAAAGCTTCTCAGGCTCAGACCTGCGTCTTTTGCAACGTTTGGGCTAAACCTCTGATTGCTGGTGCAGTTATTGCGTGTGTGGTTGTGCTCAACTATGTGGTTCCTATGCCAAACCTTAAATCTGAAAAGCCAATTCCTGCTGCTACTGCCTTTAAACAGGCTTCCGAGAAGGCCTATGGTGATCACTACATTTTGACATCGGAAGAATTGGAGTTTTTACGTCGCGTGGAGCTTACCGTTCCTGCAGGTGCTGTTATTGCAAACCTACCTCAAGATGGCAGTCTCTGGGCATATGGCACTAACGACTTACATGTGCTCTGGCGCTTCCCTAACGGCTATGACGCTTCAGAACGTCCCGCAAGCGCTATTCTTCGTAAACGCCTTAATCGCATTTCCAGCGATCCCGAGGTACTTCAAACGGCACGCGACCTTAACGTACAGTATGTCCTTATTCTGAACAACGTTGTTGATTACTCCAACGCTGTTACCAGTACCTACAAACCTGGAACCTTCAGAGGTATCACACAAATAACAGACACCACCCCAGGTTTTGAGGTGGTGCTAGAAGAAGGTTCTATGAGGTTATACAAGATTACCTTGTAAGAACGTTATGCCTGAAGTGCAGAAACTGCGTCCTTAAGCTCCTGAACACGATCAGTTGCTTCCCATGTGAAGTCTGGATCTTTGCGGCCAAAGTGTCCGTATGCTGCTGTCTTAGAGAAGATAGGACGGCGCAGCTTAAGATCTCTGATAATGGCACCAGGACGAAGATCAAAGACCTTCTCGATAGCCTGCTCAATAACAGCATCGTCAACAATACCAGTGCCAAAAGTATCAACCATGATAGACAGTGGATGAGAAACACCAATGGCGTAGGCAAGCTGAACTTCGCACTTCTTTGCAAGGCCTGCTGCTACGACGTTTTTGGCAACCCAGCGCGCTGCATATGCTGCTGAACGGTCAACCTTGGTGCAATCCTTTCCGGAGAAAGCGCCGCCACCATGACGACCCATACCGCCATAGGTATCAACAATAATCTTTCTACCGGTAAGTCCTGTGTCTCCCATAGGTCCACCAACAACAAAGCGGCCAGTTGGATTAACGTAAATGTCAGCGTTATCCCAAGCAATGTTGACCTCACCCATAACAGGTGCAATAACGTGGTCGATCATATCCTGCTTGATAACAGACATGTCTTCAATCTCTGGAGCATGCTGCGTGGAAACAACAATGGCTGTGACCTCAACGGGTTTCTCGTCCTCATAACGAACGGTAACCTGAGTTTTGCCATCTGGACGCAAGTACTCAACCTCGCCAGACTTACGCACCTCTGAGAGACGCTGAGCCAAGCGCTGAGCCAGGTAAGCAGGCATTGGCATCAGAACATCAGTCTCATCAGAGGCAAAGCCAAACATCATGCCCTGATCGCCTGCGCCGATAAGATCAAGCGGATCTGTAGTGCGTCCTGCCTGCGTGTCATAGGACTGATCAACGCCCTGAGCAATATCGGGACTTTGTTCGTGAATGAGGCTTAAAACGCCGCAGGTCTCGCAGTCAAAACCATATTTAGCGCGGTCATAGCCAATATTTCTGAGAGTATTGCGAACAATCTCCTGGACATCAACGTAGGATTGAGTGCGAATCTCTCCAGCTACCACAATAGTTCCTGTAGTCGCAAAAGTCTCGCATGCACAACGAACGTTGTCCAAGCAAGCAGGAACACCACTTGGAGAAACGTATCCACGCTCTTCAAGCTCTGCCTCTTTTGCCAGGATTGCATCAAGAATTGCGTCAGAAATCTGATCGCAAACCTTGTCTGGATGTCCCTCAGTAACACTTTCTGAGGTAAACAAATAGTTTTTGTGTGCCATGAACTGTCCTTTCACGCATGGCTTCTCTGCTTATGCAGAATATTTGCGTTCTTCTACGCGCAACCACTCTTACTATACCCACCAAAGACACTTTTGAGCAGGATCAGTCAAGAAAATTGTAAAAAGAGCACCACAAGGATGCTCTTTAAATTGCATAGTTAAGCTGGCATTATGCAAAAACTCGTATGATTACTCGTCTATTCCAATACCAGCAAGTGTCATATCTAGCAGATTCTGTGCAAGTTCGTCAGAGCCCTCCGCACCGCGACGCTCTCCCATCAGGCCAATGGCCGAGAGAACCAATGCACCCGTAATAGAACAGGCAGCAAGTCTTGAATCAACGCTTTGACGAATAAATCCCTGCAATTTTCCCATCTCTAGCTGGTTAGCAAGGAGAACAACCACGCGAGAAAGTGGTCCTTCAATGTTGGTAATAAGCGCCTGCTCAGAGCTTGCAAGCTTGTTAATTAAAGCCAAAACCAAAGGTGAGTCAGGCAAAATATGAGCAGCAAGTTGAGCGATGATTGCATGAAGCGTCTCTTTTGAGGCAGGCTTATTACCAATGGTATGCGCAATATCTTTTGCAAGCTCATCAACACTCTCGTCAAAGATTGCCTGCAAAAGGGCCTCTCTATCGGAAAAGTAGTAATACAGCGCACCTTTTGAAAGACGAGCTCTATCAGAAATCTCACTCATTTTGAAGTTGGTATTTCCACGAGCAAGCATGAGCTTGGTTGTCTCGTGCATAATACGCTTACGTGTAGCTGCGCTTTTCTTAGTACGAGCTTCGGCACGAATATGAGAAATAGAAGGCGCTGGAGTCTCGGGTTCTTCTGTAGGCTGCTGTTCATAAGCATTGTGATGTATGACTTCTAACGTAATATAATCGCGCTTCTCGCCCATGAACTCCCCCATACGACACTATCCGTCATATAAAATGACGCCTCTCTGATAATTTTTTATGCCTACTATACCGTTTTACCGAACCTATAAAAATACAAAGGCCTTACTTTTTTATTGATTAAATCTGGCACTCTTTATTATTTTTACCAATTACCCTGAGCAAGAATAGCGAGAAGATCTTCTCTCCTATTCTCCACTTGACCTGCTAAATAAAGCTCAAAAAGCCTACGTTGGCACACACCAACAGCAGGTCCTGGCTGAAGAGAAAGTGCTTCCATAATTTCTGCGCCCGAAACGCACAGCTCTTGCGGATGCTGAGCAATTCCCCGTTTTACCTCATGTAAGAGAAGGGCCCTCATAGCCTCAAGCGTTACCGCATAGCTACGATAAGGATTTGCCTTTGCCAGAGCATCTGCCTGCTTTAACGTCAAAAGGTCATACGCAAGAGCAATGCCGTCCGATTTACTTGCCTCGGCTAACAGGGCAATCATATGCCTCAGCGACGCCGTTGTAACATCCACATCATAGTCATGCAATGCCACAAGAGCGCAAACTTCATTACTTAAGTGCTGCGATAAAGCCAAGCGTTTAAGCAAGGCTTTTGCTACGATTGCACCTTTTTCTGGATGGCCATAAAAATGGCCTCTTCCATCTGCGTCAACGCTAAACATTTCTGGCTTTGCAATATCATGTAGAAGAGCAGCCCACCTAAGAGCGGGAGTAGCACACCCTGCTGTAAGAGCCTCTGTTGCAGAGCATACCCGAGCAGTATGCTCCAGCACGTCATAAGCATGATACGGACTTCTTTGATCAAAGTTTTGAAGTGGCAAGAGCTCTGGAATTGCTATCGCTAGAACAGGAAATCCCAGCTTGATAGCATGGGCAATATGGCCAGCCTCAACAATTTGAGCCACTTCCGAGCCAATGCGCTCAGATGCAACCTGAGAGAGTAGCGGCGCACACTCAGTAAGTGCCTGATGTGTCTTCTCCTCAATTGAAAACGAGAGTCTGCATGCAAATCGCAAGGCACGCAGCATACGAAGAGCGTCCTCTGTAAAGCGAACCTTAGGCTCCCCAACAGCGCGAATTACACGTGCAGATAAATCTTCTTGACCGCCATAAAGATCAAGCAATCCCCTCTTTGGGTGATATGCCATTGCATTAATAGTGAAGTCTCTACGAGCAAGATCTTCCTCTATACGAGAGACAAACTGCACAGAATCGGGACGACGACCATCAAGATATTCTCCGTCACAGCGATACGTTGTGACCTCAATAGGGTGCTTCTCGACAACAGCAGTAACGGTTCCATATGCAATGCCTGTCTCATGCACAGAAATGCCCGCAGCCGCAAAAGCTGCTTTGCTCTGCTGCCACGTTGCCGATGTTGTGATGTCAATATCGTGGGCAAATGAGCCGCGTAGGGCGTCTCGTACCCAGCCGCCTACAATCCACGCCTCAAATCCGGCATCTTCAAGAACTTCTAATGCACGCAGCGCGTAGGTGGGAACTTGTAAATTCACAGGGCGAGAAAGGCATGGTGAAGAGCTGTTTTTTTGTATGCTCATGGCCATTCCTTCCGCAGTTGCTGATGGGAAAAGTATACATCCTTCACACGTCATTCACATCCTTCCTGCGGTTTTAAAATGACAAACGTTTGTTCTAGATTTTTCTTTACTTCTTTCCCATTCGTGATAGTCTAAGTATACGAACAGACGTTCTATTTTCAAGTAGAAAGTTGCTGCCATGGATACTCTTGATAAACTCACCATACTTGCAGATGCAGCCAAATTTGACGCGGCGTGCACTTCTTCTGGTGTAGACAGAGATCCGCAGGCAGGAAAGGTAGGAATGGCCTCAGCGGCCGGCTGTTGCCACTCATTTACCCCTGATGGTCGCTGCATTACGCTGCTAAAAGTTTTACTTTCTAATGCTTGCTGTTATGACTGTGCTTACTGCGTCAATAGATCTTCTGCACAAACCAAGCGGGCTACCTTTACACCACAGGAATTAGCAGAGCTTACCGTAGATTTCTATAAAAGAAATTACATAGAGGGGCTCTTTCTTTCCTCAGGTGTTATAGGATCGCCAGACCACACCACAGAACTCATGATTGAGTGCCTCTCCTACCTTAGGAATGAGCTGCTGTTTAACGGCTATGTTCATGCAAAAGTAATTCCCGGAACAGATCCAGATCTTATTGATGCTATTGGCCGCTTAGCAGATAGGCTCTCCGTCAATCTGGAATTACCTAGCTCAACCTCACTTACTAAACTTTGTCCTCACAAAAATGCAGAAACGGTTACTAAACCCATGTCTTTCATTCACCGCCTACGCGTCTCTGAAGAAAGGCAATTGCTTGAAGCTAAAAATGCATCAAAGGGCATTGTGAAGTCTGCTGGAAAATCTAAGGGCATTGTTATTCCTACTCAGAAGCAGATCATAAAAGAAGGTTTAGCTCTTCGTTCAAACTGCTTGAAGAATACCTTTATGCGCTCATCAAGGGTGTCTTCAGGCAAGAGATCCTTCTCGCCTGCTGGGCAATCAACGCAAATTATCATTGGAGCTTCTCCAGAATCAGACAATCAAATATTGCACTTATCGCAAGCGCTTTATCAACAATTTGAATTGAAACGAGTATTCTTCTCTGCCTATATTCCTGTTATAGAAGACCATCGTCTTCCTGAGTTGGACACTCCTGTTCCCCTGCGTAGAGAACACCGTCTTTACCAGGCTGATTGGCTTATGCGCTACTATGCGTTTTCTCCTGATGAGTTGGTTTCTCCAGAAGCACCTTGGCTTGATTTAGAAATTGATCCAAAGCTTGGATGGGCGCTGGCACATCTTAATCAATTTCCTGTAGAGATTATGGATGCACCACTAGAAATACTTTTACGAGTGCCCGGTATTGGCCCTACCGGCGCACGAAGAATTATTGCTGCAAGAAGACGGTCTCGCCTCACCTTTGATGATCTTAAACGGCTGGGAATACAGCTCAAACGATCTCATCACTTTCTCACCTGCTGTGGCGTAAGGGATGCCTCAGCTCCACTTGACCAAGAACTGATTAAACAGAGGGTAATTGCTGATGCCAAAGCAAGTTCGTACAACAAAACAAGACGCCGTATTGAGTCCTCTCAACTCAGGCTCTTCTGATCAGAGCGTAGAGCTTGTCTCGCTTGTTCAGAGACTTACAAGACTCTCCAAGCCTCAGAAGGTTGTTATCTCCTGTAATCCAAGCTTAGAAGGCGTTGTAGGGGCTGTAGGACTCACTTATCTCTCACATGCTAACCCGGCACACGTACGTCTTGTTAGAGAAAACTTTTGTCAGCCTAGCCTTGGGGAACATGTTCTCTGTGGACCAGACCCTTCTGATGACTCCGTAGTAGCCTTGGCTAAACGAGTTCTTACTGGACTAGAGAAGAAAGTAGGCACAAGAGAAATAACACGTCGCATTGTTTTGGCATGTGCTTCAGATGCTCATGCTATGCCAGAGATTGTACATAGGTACATCCGTCTTGCATTCTCCTATGGCATAGGAGCGCTTGAAGATATTGCTGACCCAACCGTGGCAGAATTTAATGCGCTGGCTAGGCAGGTAGAAACTGAACGAGAGCATACGCGGCAATTTGTGCGGTTTTCTCGCATGTCAGATGGCTCTTTTATGTCTGTATTTCAACCTAATGCAAACGTAGTGCCACTAACTTGCAATTACTTTGTCAAACGGATGAGTACAGAGCGGTTTTTTATTGTTGATCCAGCTCATCATATAGTCAGTTTTTATGCGCCAGAAATGAAGACCTTTGGAACAATTCAGCTGGACGATGCCTCTTTGGAAGAACTGCTCTCTAGAACAGACCTTGCAACTGACGAGAAATACGTGCAAGCCATGTGGAGGCGCTTCTATGAGGGAGTTGGTCTAGAGGGTCGCGGGCCTGCAGAAAGAGGATATGACTTGCGCGCCCATTGGATGCCAAAACGCGTATGGCAAGGGCTCCCTGAACTCACTGCAAGCACAAATGCAGAAGCTGCGCGTAGCCAAGGCGTACCTATTCGCTATCAGGGACGAGAAAACAGAAAGGATGTGCATCATATAGAACAAAAGCAAACATTCTGCAAAGAGCTTACTTCTGGGTTATAAAGCTGCCGTTTAAGACGGCTGATAACAAAAAAGCGCCCAGCAGAGCTGAGCGCTTATCAGTACAAAGGTAATGACCTAAGACTTAGTCAAGGTCGTTGAAGTCACCAGCTGCAGGTGCAGGTGCAGAAATCTGAGTCTGCTGAGCTGCAGGCTGAGCAGCATTCTGGGAACCAGTTGGAGCATTGTTGGTAAGAACAGTCTCTGGGAAGACAGAGTCTGCGTCATCCAAGAAGTGCTGGAGGAGCTTACGGTACTCAGCGCGGAAGTCCTCACGGGACTGCTTGAGGCGATCAATCTCATCAAGCTCAGTCTGCTTCTCTGCAAGAGCCTGACGGATAACCTCACGAGCCTTCTGATCTGCCTCGTTGCGAATGCGCTCTGCGTTTGCACGAGCGTCTGCAACAAGCTTATCTGCGCTCTGCTGAGCAACAATGAGGACCTGAGAAATCTGGTGCTCAGATGCAGCAATAGCTGCAGCGTTTGTCTCCTCAACAGAAGGAACGCTTGCGTTCTCCTCAAGGTTTGCAACCTGTGCCTGTGCTGCAGCAAGCTGCTGCTCAGTGCTGGTCAGACGGCCCTTAAGGTCAGCGATCTTTTGAAGCATTGCATCAACCTCAGAAGAGAGCTGCTCAAGAAATGCGTCAACTTCCTCTGGATTGTAGCCGGTCTCAGCAGGAGAGAATGTCTGCTGCTCGATGTCTGCTGGTGTGATTGCCATCTTTGTTCCCTTTCAGTCTGCGAGTAGACGTACCACACATCATAACTACTCAGTTTGTATTCAAAGACAAACTAGTTTCTATATTAGTATAAAGCCCAGCGTCGAAATGGCAAAACGTCCCACAAGATTAAGCACAAAAAGTGCAACAATCGGTGAGAGATCAACGCCAGAAATTGGAGGAATTACGTTCCTAAACACACTGAGGTATGGCTCAACAATTTTGCCAATTGCCTCAAGAATGTTCTTAACCGAATCATTTGAAACGGTAATCCAAGAGGACAGGCACCATACCACAATGCAGAAGCTGTAAATCCTCAACAAAGTATAGAGTGAGTTCAAGACATAATACGAAAACACAAAAACCTCCAGTTACCTGGTAATCTCGCCCTCATCAGCAAGCTTATCCAGATCAGACTGAGATAAAGAAATGCCATGAGGAAGTACAGCAAAAACGCGGTCAGCAACTTCTTCAACAGCGCCGTCAAGTCCATAAGAAAGACCAAAACTGAAGTCCAAAATTCTCTTAGCAACCTCAATGTTGGTGTTCTTAAAGATAAGGACAACTGGCTGACCAGTACGAACACGACGAACTACCGACTGAACATCATCATAAGAAACAGGACGAAGAACATATGGCGGCAGCTGTCCAGAATAGCTTGTACGGCTCACAGGACGAAGACCAATATCACCAGGAGTTGGCAGGTTTGGGCTCACGGTATGCTCGTAAGAAGGAGTGTATCCAGAAGGCTCCTGACGAGATGCATACGCAGAAGCACGCGAGCGCATATCCTGCTGAGGATTATAAGAAGCAGCTGGATTAGTGCTGATTGGCTTACCAGAGCGTGTGTAAACAGAAACACTCTCTGCTTCTGGCCTGGATGGATTGCCTAGTAGCCTGTTGGAAGAGCCTTGCTGTGCACGATCATCGTACGAACGAGGAGAAGCTTCGTCTACCTCGTCATAGCCTTCGTCGCCATAATACTCATCATCGTAGTACTCATCGTCCTGACCACCACGAAGCTTTGCTCTTAGCGTATCAAGAATGCTCATCATTGTGCCTTTCTGTAACGCACGTAACTTCTTACTACTGTATCAAAAACTTGCAACTATTTTAGTGCCCACTCAACGTATAGGTTGGGTCAAACAATACTCGACCCAGGCGAATAGTAGTAGAACCCTCTTCAATGGCATACGTAAAGTCATCACTCATGCCACAAGAAAGAACATCTAACTTCAAACCAACTTGTTGGCTCAAGCAATCACGCAATTCTCGAAGTCCTGAGAATGTTCTCTTGGCGCGCTCTGGATCATCTTTTGGTGCCATAGTCATCAGACCTACAACAGAAATGTGAGGAAGCTCAACAATCTTTTGAATAGACTCAGACACTTCTTCTGGCGAGAAACCCGATTTTGAGGCTTCAGCGGAGACGTTTACCTCAAGTAGCACAGACTCCTGAGAGTCCTTTGCTTCTGCACGCTTTGAAACCGCCTCTGCAAGGTGCTCGGAAGAAATTGAATGAATGTAGCGAACCTTACCAACTACCTGGTTAATCTTGTTCTTCTGAAGATTACCAATCATGTCAAAAGATATCTCAGACGCAAAAGGAGCCTCAGATAAACACGTCAGTTTATGTGTCAGCTCCTGTGGACGATTCTCGCCAAAAACCCTATAGCCCGCCTTATAAGCTGCAAGGACAGCCTCAACAGGAACGGTTTTGGAGACAGCTACAATTTCAATCTCAGAGGCGCTTCTGCCGGACTTTTTTGCAGCATCCGCCACAAGTGACTCAATCTGAGCTCTACGAGCCTTTATAAACTCAAGATATTCGTCTGAATCGTACGTCATAGCCATCATCTCTTGCGGTGAATACATCAACATCTTACGTAACGTTTAACAATTTTTGTCGTAGACCTAAACGCCTTCTCCGATAGCGCTAAACGTCTTCTACCCTACTTTGACGCCATGTAAGCAACAGCCGCGTGTCTTCCGCACTTGCCATGCTCTGCTCGGTACGAGAAGAACCGCTCAGTTGTAGAGGCGGTCGAGTCAGTAACCTCTTCGATAGCAGAGGCGCGTACACCAGCATCTACCAGTGCGGCTCTGACAGCATATCCAAGATCTAAGTACCTCTCGCCAGATGCGCGGTCTACAACGCCGGAACCAAACTCTTGTGAGAACATCTGAATGAGCTCCGGAGAAACCTCGTAGTCAGCGCTGCCAATGTGCGGACCAATATAGGCTTTGACCTCGTAAGATTTGGCTCCAGTTGCCTGGCAAAGCGCCTCGGTTGCGCGCGCAGAAATGCGGGCAATTGTGCCTTTCCAGCCAGAATGTGCCACCGCAAATCCGCCGGGAGCTACAAGAATTACGGGCACACAATCGGCAAACGCCAACATCACAGGCGTGTTTTTAACCGTACATACTATGGCGTCTGCACCAGCTTCTGCCTCAGCTTGAGCCAGTTCAAAAGCCCCTGATGTATTGGAAGTCAGACAAACTACCTTGCTTCCGTGCACCTGATGAGGAATAAGGAGTTGCGAGAAAAGCTCGCCAGCTCCAAGAGCCTCTAAGACCAGCTGACGGTTCTTTTGCACCTGTTGCAGATTGTCTCCGCATCTACTTCCCAGATTGAGGGAAGCAAACTCCCCTTCTGAAAAACCACCGGTACGCTCGGTAAATGCGAGCGTGACCCCGCATGGAACCTCAGGATCCATGAGCAGGGTCACGCCGTGTAAGCACTGTCTATTCAGCGCGCACATATTTAGATGCGGCTACGCTTAAGGAAGTCTGGAATATCAAACTCTTTCTCATTAGAAGAGTTGTTGGTGCGAGCAGGCTGTGGCTGAGCAGTCACAGGACGAGTTGGCTGTGGCTGAGCAGGACGGCTTGGACGGGTGGTACTCTGAGTGTTCAGAGTTGGAAGCTGCTGCTGAACGTTAGAGTCATTGAAACCAGTTGCAATAACGGTTACGCGAACCTGATCGCCCAGAGACTCATCAACAACAGTACCAAAGATGATGTTTGCATCAGGATCAACGTTCTTAGCAACCAGGTCAGCTGCCTCGTTAATCTCCTGAATACCAAGGTCTTTGTTACCAGCAATAGAGAGAAGAACGCGGGTTGCACCCTCGATGGAACTCTCAAGCAGGCGGCTAGAAATTGCCTCAGTTGCAGCATCAGCAGCGCGGTTATCACCAGCAGCAATACCAATGCCCATCATTGCGCTACCTGCGCCCTTCATGATGGTGCAGACGTCTGCAAAGTCGAGGTTAATCAGACCAGGAACAGTGATGAGGTCGGTAATACCCTGGGTACCCTGGCATAGAACATCGTCAGCCATGCGGAATGCCTCAAGCATGGTGGTCTTCTTCTCAGAAAGATCAAGCAGACGATCGTTTGGAATAACAATGAGAGTATCAACATTCTCGGAAAGAGTCTTGATACCGTCAGCTGCAGAACCGTAGCGACGACGGCCCTCGAAGGAGAATGGCTTAGTAACAACGCCAACGGTCAGTGCGCCAACGTCATTCTTTGCAATATCAGCAACAACTGGAGCAGCGCCGGTACCAGTACCGCCACCCTCACCAGCAGTGATGAAGACCATATCAGCGCCAGCAAGTGCAGCCTTGATCTCGTCACGGCTATCCTCTGCTGCCTCTTTACCAACCTCAGGGTTAGCACCAGCACCAAGACCCTTGGTGATGTCAGTACCGATGTGAACCTTAATGTCAGCATCGGAGATTGCAAGAGCCTGTGCATCGGTGTTTACAGCAACGAACTCAACGCCACGGATGCCTTCTTCAATCATGCGGTTGACAGCGTTAGTTCCGCCGCCACCAACGCCAACAACCTTGATAACAGCAAGATAGTTGTTAAGGGTATCGGTGTCCTTAATCATGTCTTCCTCCTTGAGGCACGCTTGTGCCCGTTTGTCCCGGAGCGCGACTGCGCTTAGGCTACGTTTATGCGCTCGCAGAACCGCTGTATAAAACCCTAAACCTCAAGTTAAGGCTTACGCTTCATGCAAAGCGGGGTATATTTGCACAACTGACCCATACAAGTCAAATAATATGTAGAAATTGTGAAGAAAGCTGGTAAACGGTAGGAAACTATTCCCTAACGGCACATATAGTTTGCGCGTTTACCTACGAAACACCAGAGCCAGACTGAACGTTTCCGGTAGAAACGCGCCTATAGGTTGGGCTTGCAGGTGTTCTTACATTCAAGTACGTAAGCTCTCCTGGGAACTGCTTAAGCATTGCCAGAATCACTTTTTCTTTGTCAGCAATCTGTGTTGGAGAGCCTAGGGCAACCTGTACACCATTGGTAAGCGTGACAGAGATAGCATCAACGCTACTAGCAGAGTAACTCACAATCTGTGACGTGAGCTCTGATGAGAACGTAGACTGATACTGCATAACCGCTTGAATTTCTGCGTCTGTTGCTGTGGTACCCGCTACAGGAGAAACCGTTGCAGGAACATCTGTGATAAGCAGCTCACCTTCTGAGGTTGCCTTCTCAAGCGCAACGGTAGCAGTAGTCTTTCCTTCTGGTACGTTGAGCTGATCTGCCTCTAGCCAGACGTTATTCTCGCCCAAATACCATGCAACCGGACCAGAAGAAAGCGCCACTATGGCTGTGACCTTGCGCTCTGTGATAGTAATGCGCAGCGTATTGGGGAACTGCCTCTCGTACGTTGCAGAAGCTACCCAAGGGTCCTTCTGTAGTTCTTGGGTAATAAGGGACTCATCCATATTAAGCAGCGTTGTTCCCTCTTCTACTGCAATGAGCTTTTGAATTTGCTCGTTAGAGACGTGCTCTGTTGGCTCTACCTGAATGTTGGTAATAGCAAAGACTGAGGAAGAACGTAGGACGAGAAAAGCAATGCCAGCGAGAAGGGCGAGGCTAAGCAAAACGATAAAGGCCGTGCGTACTGCCTTAAACGATACTTTTCTGCTGTGTTTAATACGCTCGGCACGAGCTTGAGCTGCAGTTTTTGTAGCGTTATTTGGCTTTTTAGCAGAAATCTTTTTAGCAGAAGGCTTGGCATCAGAAGCTGTAGCCTCAACCTTTGGCTTAGGCTTAAAAGCCTTGCTCATAAAAGAAGGCTTGGTTGCCCCTGCCGCCTGAGTAGTTCCAGACGATAAAGGCTCCCTCTTTGTGCCCTTGCGGCGTGTTGGTTGCTTTGAAGTATCTTCTGCCATATCTTCCCTATGCCCCAAAACCCAGAAGTTTAACCTCTGGCTGAAGATCAATGTCAAAATTTTCTTGCACGGCATCGTGTGCCCTGCGCATGAGCGCAATGACATCTGAAGCGGTAGCGTTGCCGGTATTCACAATAAAGTTTGCATGGATATCGGAAATCTGTGCGCCACCCTCAGTAGCTCCCTTAAGACCACACTCTTCAATAAGCGCGCCGGCAGACCTACTACCTGGATTCTTAAAAACAGAACCGCAGCAAAGCTGACCAGTTGGCTGAGTATTTCTTCTACGCTGTAAGAGCGTATCCATGCCAAGAGCAACTTTAGGACGATTAGATGCTGTCAGCGCAAACGTTGCCTCAAGAATAATCTCGTCTGGCGCAAAGGTGGTATAGCGATAACCCCACTCAATCTCAGAGGCATCATAACGTACAAGACCCTTGCCAGGCTTAAATACCACACAATCTCGGACGGCTTTGCCAATCCAATCATGCCTGGTACCTGCATTCATAGAAAGTGCGCCACCAATGGTTCCAGGGATACCAGCACACATCTCAAGACCAGAAAGACCTGCTTTCATGGCCTCATTGCAAACGCGTGCCGTAAGCGCACCTGCACCTGCAGTAATGAGGTTATTCTCGCCAACTGAAATGGTGGAGAGCTCATCGTCAAGCACAATAACGCAACCGTTGTAGCCTTCATCGGAGACAAGGATGTTTGAACCCTTGCCCAGAAGCACCCAATCAACTCGATTAGCTGCAAGCACCTCAAGCACGCGCACCAGTGCCACGTGGCTGTGAACAGCAGCAAAGAGGGACGCCTTACCGCCAATCCTGAAGGAGGTATGGTGGCTTAGCGGCTCATCTTGCTTAATTGTTGCATCAAGGGCCCCAGAAAGGCTTACATAGGCGTTAAACAAGCTCACAGCAGAGGTCCTAGTTGCTCTGAAGACGCTCTTTGAGTGCGCGGATAAACATTGGACCAATCTGAGTGACGTCTCCTGCGCCCTGAGTAATCAGCAGATCTCCTGGCTGAACCGTATCAAGTAGGTCAGCGATAAGATCGCGGCGAGAAGGGATATAGCGCACGTCAGGAACAGTATTGGCAGCCTGAACTCTTAAAGAGACGGTCTTGCCTGAGACACCTGGAATAGGAAGCTCACCTGCGGAGAAGACATCCATGACGCGCAACACGTCAATGCCGTCAAATGCGTGAGCAAACGAATCTGCCAAGTCCTGTGTTCTGCTATAGCGATGTGGCTGGAAGACAACAACAACGCGCTTAAAACCAAGAGGAAGAGCTGCAGACATGGTTGCTGCAATCTCGGTTGGATGGTGACCGTAATCGTCTACAACGGTAATGCCGTTAATGTCACCTACGTGCGTGAAGCGACGGCGTGCGCCCTTGAACTGCGAAAGCGCTGCTGCAGCCTGGTCAAGGTCAAAGCCAAGAGCATCAGCAACGGCAATTGCAGCGGTTGCGTTAGCAACATTGTGCTTACCAGGATTAGCTGGAAGTACCACAGAGATAGTCTGACCAGAAGGAGTCTTGATGGTAAGAGGATTCTCAATACCAGCTTTTCTCTCCTCCTGTGTGCAAACAAAATCGCAGCTTGAATCAAAGCCGTAGGTAACTACGTGCCTGCCGGTTGACTGAGCAAGCTCAACGTAATGAGGATTATCGCCGTTGATAACAACAGTTTCTTCCTTATCAAGCAAGCTCATAAACTCACAGAAGGTCTTCTCGATATTCTCTAGAGAGCCGTAGTGGTCAAGGTGGTCTGCCTCAATATTGGTGACAACAACCACGTTAGGGTTAAGGAACATAAACGAACCGTCAGACTCGTCCGCCTCGCAGACAAAATACTGACCGTTGCCGTTTTTGCCGTTGGTGTCGTAGCCCTCAACAACGCCACCAATCAAAAATGATGGATCAGCACCAAGTTTGTCCAACATGGTAGCAACCATAGAAGATGTGGTGGTCTTGCCGTGAGTGCCCGCAACAGCAATGGTCTTGCGGCCGCGCGACAAATACGAGAGCATCTTAGCGCGAGGCCAAATAGGAATGGAAAGCTCACGTGCGCGAATGACCTCTGGATTTGTCTCTGGGATTGCGGTAGAGGTAACAATGACATCAGGCATCACAGCGTCAATAGTGGCTACGGTGTGGCCGATGCTTACCTGAATACCTGCATCTTCAAGCTCTCTAACATAATGCGAGCTCTTTAGATCGGAACCAGTAACGGTGCAGCCGCGCTCGTGCAGAACAAGCGCAATTCCGCTCATACCTGCGCCACCAATTCCAATAAAATGTGCACGCGAGATGGTCTTCTCGCCCATGGAATCTGCCATAAGAGAGCCTTTCCAAGTATTGTTATCGTTTGAGTCTTGGATATACCAAGACATGTTTACTCTAACGCAAAACCGAATGTGTTATGCGCCACAAACGGCACTTTCCACAGCGTCAGCCACAAGAGATGCGGCGCTGCGCTGGTCAAGTGTAGCGGCTGCCTCGGAGAGCTTTTTGCGCTGGTCCGCGTTATCTACCAGCTCAAACAGAGCTGTCGAGAAGGTCGTGGTGCCCACCTGGTTATCTGGCACCAGAATAGCTGCTCCCGCATCCGACAACAGGTGTGCGTTAGTAGTCTGATGATCTGCTGTTGCTAGAGGGTACGGCACCAAAATGCTGGGGAGCTCAAGCGCTGCAATCTCGGCCACAGAAGATGCTCCGGAGCGAGAAACCACCAGGTCAGCCGCAGCAAGGGTGGCGCCCATGTTGGAGATGTAGGGCTTAACCTCCCAGCGAGCAGCCTCCTCGTCAGAAAGCTTCATAAGCGAGACAACCTCGTCGTAGAGCTTCTGACCTGTTGACTGAATGATGCGAAGGTTAGGACGGGCAAGAAGCTCCTGCTTAAGCGCAGCGAACGTCTCGTTGATACTGCGAGCGCCCAAGCTACCACCAAAGATAAGCAGCAATGTCTGGTTGTCTGCAATGCCCAGCTCTTGCCTCGAGGCGGCTCTGTCAGCAGAAAGAACACTCTTACGTACAGGATTACCGGTAACCACAATAGTGTCTTGAGCCTTTACGTGGCCCTCAAAAGCCTTACGAGCCTCTGGGAATGCAATGCACACCTTAGATGCTTTACCAGCAGATAAACGGTTAGCAAGACCGGTTACTGAGTTTTGCTCATGGATCAAATAGGGGATGTGTAGCTTTGCACAAAGCTGAAGCAAAGGCAGCTCAACATAGGCGCCAAAACCAATAGCAACATCAGGAGCACCCTGCTCTTTGAAGCGCTTGTGCAGCTGCATCTTTGCGCGCTCAAGATTGTATGCCGCGCTGATGAGCGTCCAAGGACGTCTGCGATCAAAGCCATTTACATGGATAGGCACAAGCTCAAATCCTGCCTCAGGTACCAGCGTACCTTCAAGCTTGTTGGGCTGACCGTAAAACGTAACCTGGTGGCCACGCTCACGAAGCTCCTCAGCTAGGGCCAGAGCTGGGTTAATGTGACCAGCGGTTCCACCTGCAGCAATTGCAACAGAGAGTTTCTTCTGTTCTGCCATGCAATCCATCTCCTAGAAATCAGCTATCGGCGAGCCCTGTTGTTTCCACGAAGCCTGTCCGATGCAGAAGGTCCCAAATCAATCCTGCGCCTTCCGGAGGCATCTGTCGTAATGCGGCCTTGAGGGGCGTCGTCATCTCTTGAGCGCAAAACGCCTCGTGATGGGCGCGCGGAGCTTTGTGCACTGCTCTTAGGGCGAGAAGAACGTGGGAGTGGCGTGCCTACTCCTACCCCACCGTCAACCATGGTAAGACCAGCAAAACCTGGAGCATCAAAGGTATCCTGCTCTTCAGCTATGCTCCAAGAAGCGCGCTGCCTATCGTACTCGGTTTCTGGAAGCCTTGACTGCCTTGAAACAGACATCAAAAGACCAACCATCAAGATACTAGACATGATGGTTGAACCGCCGTATGAGATAAACGGCAGAGGCTTACCAGAAAGAGGCAAAAGGCCCAAAACACCACCGATGTTAACAAAGGCCTGGATGATAAACATAGAGGTACAACCTGCAGCAATAAGCCTACCGGTCAAATCTGGTGCATAGCGAGCAATCTTAAAGCCTGCCCATACCAGGGCGCCAAATACAACCAAAAGACCCAAAACGCCAATAAAGCCCAGCTCTTCTCCAATAACCGCAAAAATAAAGTCATTGTGAGCCATAGGCAGATAGGAATATTTCTGGCGAGAAAAACCAAAGCCAACACCAAAAATGCCGCCAGAGCCAAAAGCATAAAAGCCCTGTGCAAGCTGATAACCTGCACCGTAATAATCAGCCCAAGGGTTGAACATAGTCACAACGCGAGCACGAGAATAATCATCTTTAAGAGATAAGAAGGCAAAGCCAATAAAACCCACAACAGCAATAGTTACCAGAACTCTTCGATCAAAGTCAGAAAGATAGCCAATGACCAGAAGCGTTCCCACAATAATCAGCGTGGAACCCTTATCTGGCTGAGCCAAAATTAAAGCAAGCGGAACAACTGCGGCAATAGCAAACTTTTTAAAGAACTCCATCTGATCTATGGTCTGATCAATAAAGTACTGCTGAGCCAAATACGAGACAGAAATTAAGATGGTAATCTTTGCAAACTCAGACGGCTGGAAAGAAAACGGTCCAATTGAAATCCAACGGGTTGCACCATATGCGTCAGCGCCAGCAATAGGAGTAAAAATAATTGCTAGCATTCCAATGGTCACAATCCAGATAGGTACCTGGAAGTTTCTTACTACTGCGCGGTAGTCAATGCGAGAAACAATAAACGCTAACGCAACTCCCGCCGCAGCAAAGCCAAGCTGACGCTGCACGTAGTAGAAGGGGTTGTAGCCCATATCCTCAGAAGTCATTGCAGAAATCGAGGATGCAGAATAAATCATAACCAGGCCAAAGCACACCAGAATAGCCGTTGACACCAGAAGCACCAGACGAGGCTGCATAAAACGCTCTGGAATAGCACCAAAGCGGCCTTTAGTCTGCGAGCCCTCGGAAGATTTCTGGCGAGAAGTACGTGGTTGCTGCGCGCGCTCCCCTGTTTTGTTTCTGCTGGTAGCCATTATCGACCGCTCTCTTTTTGAGCAAGATCTGCCACCAGCTGTTTAAAGACACGACCACGCTGAGCCATGCCTGTGAACTCGTCAAATGAGGAACATGCTGGTGAGAGAAGCACTACAGAACCTGGACGAGCAAGCTCTACCGCACGGTCAAAAGCTTCATGCATATGAGGCTCTTCTACCACTTCTGCATGGCTGCAAGAAACGCGGCGAAGCGCCTCTGCAAAGCGAGGACCTGCCTCTCCAAAGCAGATTGCGTATGCACAGGTAGCGGACACCTTCTGAGCAAACTCATCAAGCTCTGTGCCCTTATCGTGACCACCAAGTAGCAAAATAACGTCTTTACCTGGGAACGAAGTTAATGATTTTTCAACTGAATCAGTGTTTGTTGCTTTGGAATCGTTAACGTACAAAACACCATTAACCGTATCAACTGGCTCAATTCTGTGCTCAAGCGGCATAAAGTCCAACAGGGCATGCCTAATAGAAACAATATCAAGTCCCAGGAATAAGCCACATGCAGCTGCAGCAAGAGCGTTGAGTGCATTGTGCGCTCCCCTAATGTGGAGTGCATCAGCTGCTACAAGCTCCATCTCTTTACCAGATAGCCTGACCACCAGCGCTCCATTGCGTACAAAGGCGGCATTTTGCGTACCGGGATCTGTCTGAGCAAGATGGCATACGGCAATGCCGCGAGCCTCAAGGCGAGAAGACACGTCTTGGCAGAACTCATCCAAGTCAGAGACAATTGCCAGGTCATTTGCATCAAGGTTGGCAAAAATCTTCTCTTTAGCTGCTGCATACGCCTCGAGTGAACCATGCCACTCAAGGTGATCCGGCGTAATGTTTAAAAGCATCGCAACGTGAGGATGCAATTTTTGAGTAGTAGCAAGCTGGAAGCTTGAAAGCTCTGCTACAAACCAGCTCTTAGGCTTTCTCTCTGCAAGTTGGTCAGTAATAGTAAGACCAATATTGCCAACAGCGCTTGCATCAAGACCCGCATACTGCAGAATAGACGTGGTCAAGCTTGTGGTAGTAGTTTTACCGTTTGTGCCAGTAATACCAATCCACTGTGAAGGGCTCTCTTGATAGGCAAACTCTGGCTCGCCCATAATCTGCTTAGAAGCTGCCTTTGCACTTAAAAACAGCTCAGAGGTGTCTGGAATACCAGGAGATGCAATAGTCAGGTCAAAGGTACCCTTAACCTGATCAGAGCCGCATTGTACCTGTACGCCTGAGTCTGCAAGCTCTTGGATCTTCTCACCAACAGTAGCATCTGCGCCGCCCACAAGAGTTACGGAAGACACACGACCCTCTGGCTGCTGCAGCAAATACGTGCAGACAGAGACGCCGGTCTTACCAAAACCAAGAACACATACATTTCCAAGTGTTTCTAGAAGCGACACGCAAGCGATCCTTTCTCAGAGCAATATCTTTAGTGAAGCTGGAAGTACAGAGCAAAGCCCAGAGCAGCAAATGCGCCGGAAATAATCCAGAATCTAAAGACTACTTTTGTCTCGTTCCAGCCAAGTTTCTCAAAATGATGGTGCAGTGGAGCCATCAAGAATACGCGCTTTTTAGTTGCCTTGTAGCTGACAACCTGAATGATAACGGACAGTGCCTCGATGATAAAAAGACCGCCCATGACCAGGGAAATTACCTCGGTCTTGGTAAGAACGGCCAGGGCCGCAAAGGCAGCGCCCCAGGCAAGAGAGCCGGTGTCTCCCATAAAAATGCTTGCAGGATAGCTGTTAAACCACAAAAAACCAATACAAGCGCCTGCGATAGATGCGGCAAAAACAGCAAGGCTACTCTCGCCATAGCGGAAAGCTACCGCAGCCATAAAAATCATGACAACCATAACGCAGCCACCAGCCAGGCCATCAAGGCCGTCAGTCAGGTTAACAGCGTTGGAGAGGCCTGCCATGAGCAAAAAGACAAAGAAAAGATACAGCCAAGGGATAGAAATAATGTTTCCGCCTAAATTGACGGTAGTAGTAAGGATACCCAGATTGATATCAAGGCCACCGGGGAACGCAATAATGGGCGTAATGCCCCAAATGTTAACTGCTGCCAGGCAAAATGCCACAGAGATAGTAATGAGTCCAGCCATCTTCTGAGATGCGGTGAGACCAAGGCTTCTACCGTGGGCAACAGACTCGATATCGTCCAGAAGACCAAGCGAGCCTGTGAGCAGCATCGCTGCCATGGCAAGAATGAGGTCGGTGTTCCACTGAGCAAGTGCAATACAGGTCAGCACAATGCTTACCAGCATAACGACGCCGCCCATAGTAGGAGTTCCCTGCTTGACCAGGTGTTGCTGAGGGCCGTCAGCGCGAACCTGCTGACCAACTCCTTCTTTCTTCATCAGTTTGATAAAGAGTGGCATTAAGACCAAAGTGATGATGCAGGAGACACCAAGCGCAACAAACACCTGGTATGTTGGGTAAATAGTCTGGTAAAACATTACTCGGTAACTCCTTTTACAAAAATATCAAGCTGAGCAGACCTAGATGCCTTGGCGAGAAGAACGTCTCCTTGCGCAAGTACTGGTCCGAGCACGGTAAGTGCTTCGTTGACATCGCTGAACTGTTCAATTTTATCTTCCGAGAAACCCATGACGCGTGCAGCTTCAACCATTTCACGCGCGGCTCCCGTGCCAACAAAGGCAACAAGATCTGGGTTCTTAGCGGCAATGTAAGCACCCACATAACCGTGGAGGCGCTTCTCCTCTGGTCCAAGCTCGCCAATCTCTCCGATAAGAGCAATACGGCGACCCTCCGCTGGCATCTGCATCAACACGTCAAGCGCTGCAGCTGTTGAGTTAGGGCTTGCGTTGTAAGAATCGTCAATAATCTTGGCACCACAGGTTGCGTCAAGAACCGAAAGACGCATACGAGTGGCAGGCATTTGCTCAATAGCCTCTGCAGCAGCGTCAAGGTCAAGACCAAGCGTCTCTATAGCCTCAAGTGCCAAAAGAAGGTCGTCGACAACAACGCGCCCTGGTACCTCAAGGGTTACCGTGCGTGACCAGCCAGATGCAGCAAATATAGTGGCAGTTGGGAGGCCCTCTTCGTCAAGAGTGACCTGCTGTGCGCTCATGACGTCAGCTTCTGTGGCGCCCACTGTCTTGCAAACAACGCAAGCAGGGCGAGCAAACTCATCTGCAATGAACTTGGTGTAGTCCCCCGCCGAAGCCTGAATAAGCGTAGGTTCAATTGAGTCAAATGCGCGCATGCCCGAGACAATCTCTGCCTTGGCGCGCGCAATGTTTTCTCTGCTGCCGAGAAGACCAATGTGGCTGGTACCAACGTTGGTAATGACTGCCACTGTTGGACGAGCAACCGAGGTGAGCCTGGTAATCTCGCCGGCGTGATTCATGCCCAGCTCAAGCACAAGCACCTCGGTATCCTCTGGAGTAGAAAGTACCGTAAGTGGCAGGCCAATAAGGTTGTTGTGGTTACCGGCGGTAGCATGCACACGGCGGGTAGCGCCGATGCCACGACGAAGCATTTCTTTGGTAGTAGTTTTACCAACTGATCCGGTTACACCTACAACCAGCCAATTTGGATGGGCTTCTCGCCAAGCAGCGGCAAGAGCCAGCAGAAACGCCTCACAGTCATCGTCAGCGGCTTCAAGAACGCTGACTCCTGTGGCGGCCAGGTTGTCGAGCAGATTGTCTGCTACAGGCTCAGATGCCACAACAACAGCAGCGCCCGCCTGGGCAGCAGATAAGAGATAGGAGTTTCCATTGACCTTCTCGCCAGCGAAGGCCACGAAGAGCGAGCCCTTCTGAACCTCACGGGAGTCAATGACTGCTGAACCAGCAACCTCGCGGGTTCCGCGGTGAAGCAGCTGAGCATGAGTAGCTGCGACTATCTGTTCAACCGAAAGCTTAACCATGAGCTCTCCTAGTTATTGATTGGTTGAATATTAAGGCGTGTAGCTGCGTCTTTTGCAAATTGCGAGAAGACCACAGCGGCAGACTGCGATGCAAGCTGGTGGGTATCGTTAAGTCCAACGTAAACCATCAAATCAGATTCTGATGGATTCACGATACCGCAGAAGGAAGCAACAAAACCGGAATTCTCGCCATACGAGCCGGTTTCTTCCACAACCTGCTGGCCCGTACCTGTTTTACCAGCAACAGTATAGCCATAGATACCTGCACGAACACCGGTACCCTCTTTGACAACGGTGGTCATCATGTCAAGCTCGGCCGAAGCTGTGGAGGCGGAAATAACGTCTTTAGTAGGCCAGGTAACCTCTTGACCGCCCTTAGAAACCATAAAGTGTGGAGTCACCATAGTTCCCTTATTAGCAACAGCGGTATATGCGCGAATGACCTGGATAAATGGAATTGCAAGACCCTGGCCAAACGCCATGTTTCCGCCGGTTGGACCTTCATATTCGTCCAGAGAGCGGACAATTCCTGTGGCCTCACCAGGGAAGTCAATGCCTGTGGTGTGACCTATACCAAACTTATCAATTCCTGCTGCAAAACGCTCATCACCTATGAGCTGCGTCTCGAGGAAGGCCATACCAACGTTAGAGGAACGTCTGAGCATCTCTCTTACGCTCATGTCCATGGCGCTGGTACGCCAATCATCGTCGGTAACCTTGTTATCGCCAACCTTGAGCTCGGTTGGAATGTTGAAGGTTGAATTCGGACCAAAGAGGTTGTTGTCTACACCAATTGAGGTGGTAATTACCTTAAATACCGAGCCAGGCTCATAGATACTTGAGACGAGCTTGAGGTTGAGGGATTCGTAGTCAACGCCGTTATCGCTCTTAAAATCTGGCAGAGGGTACGAAGCAGCGGCATAGATTTCTCCGGTACGAGGATTCATAGCCATGATTGAGCCACCCTGCTGGGCTTCAATGTCTTTAACTGCGGCAGTAAGCTGCTCTTCCGCCTTCTTCTGCAGCTCAATGTCAATGGAAAGAACAATGTCCTGTCCATTTTGTGCCTCAGTAATATTTGATGTGCCGCCAGCAATTGGCGTACCACCAGCTCCGGTCTCAACAATCATGTGACCATTAGTACCTGCAAGGATATCGTTGTAGTAATACTCAAGGCCAGAAGCGCCCTCGTTGTCTGCGTTTACAAAGCCCAGAATCTGAACGCCAACGTTGCCATAGGGATAGACACGCTTGGTGTTATTAACAAAATAGACGCCCTTGAGGTTTTTCTCGTCAAGTGCTTTTTCAATCTTAGAAGCAGTATCAGTGTCAACACGACGACGCACGTAGACAAATGTTGTGTCTTGCTGCAGGTCTCCAAGGTAGTCTGAAGGGCTTCCGCCTAAGAACGAGGCAAAAACCTGAGCTACGGAGCTTGCGTCTTTAATCTCTGAAGGATTGGCATAGATGTCTTTGCAGTCAACGCTCATGGCTAAGACATTGCCGTTGCGGTCGTAAATGGTGCCGCGACGAGCGTGCAAGACAATATCGTTGGTGCGGTTATTCTCGGCTCCCTTTGCAAGATCTGCTGCCGTAAAGATTTGCAGCCAAGCAAGCCTAAGAACAACAATTGCCACCATAATGGCCATAGCAGCTGCTACGCGACGGAGTCTACCTTCAGGGCCAACACCATCCGAGCCACCGCTGCTACCACGATGACCACGAAAATGCACACGAGAGGCCTCGTCGTACGAGGCCTCCGGAGTTTTTCTGCGCGATGCGCGAGTATGTCGATTCTGCGTACTCACAACGTATATTTTACGCCTAAGCGTTGTTGCTTACATCTACAACAGGACGATTTGTCTCAAGAGTCATACCATAATTCTGAGTAGCAATGCGCTCAATGCGTGTTGTGCTTGCAAGCAGGGAGCGAGAAACGCGCAGGGAATCGTTAGTTGCAGTTGTTGCGCGCATTTCATTTCTGATGACGTTATTAGCCTGAAGAGTAGAAACCGTAGCGGTAGAGATACCAATACGGACAACACCAAGTGTCAGGAATAGTGCTGCAGCAACAGCAATAAGCTTGACACGCTGGATGAACTGGCTGCTTACGCCACGGCGAGCATCAGCATCAAGGCCGCCACCAGGGACAACCTCAAAAGATGTGCGAGTGCTCTGTTCAGGAGCGTACTCATGCTCAAACTGAGTTGTGCGTGCTACAGCTTCTGATCCGTAACGTGCCATTAAACTTCAATCCCTTCAAAAACTTCTTAACAACAAGCAACAAGTGCTATGGGGTACTTCATTTCTCTGGGTCGCGTTTAACCGCTACCCTCATTAGGGCACTTCTCGCCCTTGGGTTGCGCTCTATCTCTTCTGGAGTAGCCACAAGAGGTTTGCGCGTAATCACGTCAACTATCGGCACTTGACCGCACATACAAACCGGAAGGTCTGGCGGGCAGATACAACCTTGACTGAGCTCGGAGAACACGTGCTTGACAATGCGATCTTCAAGCGAGTGATACGAGATAACGCAAATCCTGCCTCCTGGATTAGCCCAGGCAATTGCAGAGCGTAGTCCGCGCTCCAAAACCTCAAGCTCATGGTTCACTTCAATACGAAGTGCTTGGAACGTCTTTCTGGCGGGATGTCCGCCGTGACGACGCGCTGCTGCGGGAATTGCCGCCTTAATTACCTCAACAAGTTCAAGCGTCGTTTGGATGGGACGCTTTTCTCGCGTTTGCACAATGCGTCGTGCAATGCGTGAGGCAAATTTCTCGTCTCCGTAAATTCGAAGGATTCGGGCGAGGTCGGCTTCGTTGTAGGTGTTGATGACCTCTTGTGCAGTTGGAGTTTGTTTGCCCGGGTCCATTCGCATATCCAACGGGGCATCTTCGTGGTACGAAAAGCCTCGCTCTGGGATATCAAGCTGAGGAGAAGAAACACCAATGTCAAAGAGGAAACAGTCAACTCCGAGGACTTCTGCAGAGACGAGAAGTTCATCGAGGTCGCCAAAGTTTCCCTTAAGCGGCAAAAACTCCGCATTTGGTACTTCTTGCTTCAGGCGAGCAGCTGCTGCTTGATGAGCCATTGCGTCCTGGTCAATTCCAATGGAAAGACCGTCTGGAGCAATCAGCTTTGCCATCTCTACGGTGTGACCCGCTCCTCCCAAGGTGCAGTCGCAAACAACTTCACCTGGCTTGGGGTCCAGCTCGCGCAGCACTTCTGCAAGCATTACTGGTTGGTGCCGATATTCGACTTTCAAGTTACCGTCTTCTACCTTCACGATCTTCTCGCCTCACTAGGCGCCAAAGATGAGGTCCTCGAGCGTTGCAACGCGGTCATCTGCCGAGAAGAGGCTGTTCCACTTGTTGGTGTTCCAAATCTCAAAGTGGTCGCCGTTACCGACAATGGTGACGTCGCGGTCAAGCTGGAGCTTCTCCCTAGCCTGTGGATCGGACTCGTCAATCTTTCCCAGAGCAACGCGGCCGGCCGAGTCAATGTCGACGGTTGTTGCTGCTGCGTTCAACATGCGAAGTGCTGTGACGTCGTCGCGGTTCCTTGGGTTGAGGTTCAGACTTGCAATCCAAGCCTCATACGCCTCAGGTGAGTAGCCGTAAAGCGCGTCCTGTCGACGGAGCAAGATGACGACATCGCCAAGCTGCTTGCGCTGAGGTGCAGGAAGAGTCACGCGAATCTTGGAGTCCAGCGAGCGCTGATACTGACCAGTAAGCATGTCTCCCCCTTTCACGTTGGCGCCCCTTGCCGCGCGGGCTGTGTTTGTGTTGTGTGTGCGCGGCAATGCTTGGGCATAGTCCGTCGATTGAACGTGGAATAAATATAACTCATTCCGACACTTACACACACTAGAAAACACTTTCCAACACCAAGTATTTTTCTTATGGTCTAGCTGGGGTTTAACGAAAATATGAGATATGACATTTTGACCACAATATGTAGTGTTTAAAAAAATCCGAACTACAAAAGAACGGATTTTCTTAGTCTTGGACTCAATTTATTAATTTTTTTATGAAGTGAAAATTTTTGAGGAAATTGTGGTGAACTCGTGGCGAAAATCACACGTTGCTCAAACAAAACACCCACCTTGCTTTTACGCAGTCACCACTTTGCCCCACACCTGTCCCACGCTTGTCCCACACTTGTCCAGCACTTGCGTCAAGCGCGATTATTTGTCCGCGTGAACGTGGGCTCTTGGGTGAGCCTCAAGGTATACGTCTCTAATGTGCGACCTATCTACGTGCGTATAGAGCTGCGTGGTTGAAATATCAACGTGTCCCAAAAGCTCCTGCACCGAGCGAAGATCAGCGCCACCCTCTAGAAGGTGTGTGGCAAAACTGTGGCGCAGTGTGTGAGGATGCAAACCTTCAATCCCCACTACCCTGCCGTAATTTGCCACCAGTTTATGTACCGACTGGCGAGAAATGCGTCCACCTCTGGCGTTTACAAACACCTCGGATACTTGACCATGCTTAAGCAAAAGCGAGCGAGCCTCATAAAGATATGCTTTAAGCGCACGATACGCAGAGCCCAACACAGGGACTACGCGCTCTTTGGAACCCTTACCAAAAACACGCAAGAGTTCATCTTCTAGAAGGACACCCCGAACCTCAAGATCGCAAAGCTCAGACACACGAAGACCGCATCCATACAGCAACTCAAGTATGGCTCTATCGCGAATACCTAGAGGCGAATTAGGGAACGGCTGATCAAGCAGCTCTTCTGCATTCTCTTGAGAAATAACATCAGGAAGCCTTTGAATTCTTGCTGCGGTAGGTAAATCTTCTGCTGGAGATGACTCACAAATTTGCTCAACAGCCATAAACTTGTGAAAGTTTCTAAGTGCCGCAGTGTGGCGCTCAACCGAAGCTGGAGCCATACCTAAATCTCTAAGAGAGCCTATGTACTCTTCAACATCTGAGCGAGTCACTTGGTTGGGCAAAGTAATTTTTTTGCCATTCAGCCAAAGCAAATAACCCTCTAAATCTCTGGTATAGGCATCAAGCGTATTTACAGAAAGACCTCGCTCAACAGCAACGTACGCTAAAAATTCTGTACGCGCCTGAGCGAGGTCCATACGTATTCTTCCCTAGTAAAATTCTGCTTAGAGAGACTGGTTTACATCATGACGGTCAACACCCTCATGATGAGCGATTGCTGCACGTGCAAACTCACGGAACAAAGGTGCAGGATGAGTTGGACGGCTCTTAAACTCTGGGTGTGCCTGACTTGCAACAAACCAAGGGTGAACAGACTCTGGAAGCTCAATCATCTCTACAAGGCGATCGTCTGGAGAAACACCAGAAACTACCAGACCAGCCTCAACAAGCTGATTACGGAATACGTTGCTTACCTCATAGCGGTGACGATGACGCTCGTAAACCAAGTTGTTGCCATATGCCTCGTGTGCAAGAGTTCCCTCGACAACCTTACAAGGATAAGAACCAAGGCGCATGGTACCGCCCTTGTCAGTAATATCCTCCTGATCAGGCATAAGATCGATGACAGGATATGGAGTATCTGGACCAAACTCTGCTGAATTTGCGCCCTCCATGCCGCAGACGTCACGAGCAAACTCAGTAACAGCCATCTGCATGCCAAGGCAAACACCAAGGTAAGGAATCTTGAGCTCACGAGCACGACGAATAGCAACCATCTTGCCCTCTACGCCGCGAAGACCAAAGCCGCCAGGAACCAAAATGCCGTCCGCACCAGCAAGCTCCTGCTCTACGTCTTCTTCTGTCAGCTCTTCACCATTTACCAGGCGGATATCAACGTGCCTGCCATAGAAAATACCAGAGTGGTGAAGTGCCTCAATAACAGAAAGGTAAGCATCAGGCAGCTGCGTATACTTGCCGACAACATAAATTCTTGTTGCGTCTTCAAGTGCATTTGCCTTATGCATAGCAGTAGTAAATGCTTCCCAGCTGCCAAGATCACTTGGACGGACTTCAAGACCAAGACGCTCAAGTACCTTTTTGTCAAATCCCTGTGCTGCCAGGTGTGCTGGAACATCGTAAATTGAAGGCAGATCATTGTTCTCAAAAACGCAATCTGCATCAACGTCGCAGAAATTAGCGATTTTCTCGCGAATAGATTCATCCACAGAATGGCTAGAACGGCACACGATGAAGTCTGGCTGAATGCCAAGGGAACGAAGCTCTTTTACGGAGTGCTGCGTAGGCTTAGTCTTGACCTCATGAGCAGCAGCAATATAAGGAACAAGGCTAACGTGAATAATAGCAACGTTGCTTGCGCCACGCTCTTTTCTAAACTGGCGAATTGCCTCAACAAAAGGCTGTGACTCAATATCACCAATAGTGCCACCAAGCTCTGTGATGACTACATCAGCATTAGTAACCTCTTCAATGCGAGCAAAACGAGCCTTAATTGCATCAGTTACATGAGGAATTACCTGAACTGTACCGCCAAGGAAGTCTCCAGCGCGCTCACGCTGAATCAAAGACTGATAAATGAGACCAGTGGTGAAGTTAGACTCCCTGGTAAGATTCTCGTCAATAAAGCGCTCATAATGACCAAGGTCAAGGTCAGTCTCTTTACCGTCCTCAGTGACAAAAACCTCACCATGCTGGAAAGGACTCATAGTGCCTGGGTCAACATTGAGATATGGGTCAGCTTTTTGCATCATGACCTTATAGCCACGAGCCTTAAGAAGTCGGCCGAGAGATGCAGCAGTGATTCCTTTTCCAAGAGAGGAAACAACGCCACCTGTTACAAATATGTGCTTGGTCATGGATTACTCCCGTAGGTAAGATTAGCCAATTACATTTCTACGGGTCTTTATATTATTCCGCTTTAAGGCCCATAGTGCCGAGAAATTTAATCTCCAAACAAATACATTGTTATGTCCATATAGTTCTGAAAAATCTAGCGGGCTTCTGACAGCAACTCATGCGCGTGAGCCAAAGAAGCCTCAGTTATAGAGCCTGAAAGCATGCGTGCAATCTCTTCTTCTCTCTGAGTACCAGAAACCTCTGTAAGAGAAGTTATAGGGAGCGCGTTATGTTCTTCTGTCTTTGAGACTACATACTGTTTAGAGGCCATAACAGCAACCTGTGGCAAGTGAGTTACCACAATCACCTGATGTGTTTTAGCAAGCTGCGCTAAAACCTCTGCAAGAGCAACGGCAGTAGCTCCACCAACACCAGCGTCAACCTCATCAAATACAAGCGTATCGCAGACGTCAGACTCTCCTAGAACCACTTTGCATGCAAGCATGACGCGAGAAACCTCACCACCAGAGGCAATTTTTCTAAGCGGACGAGCAGTCATCTGAGCTGAAGGCTTGTACATAAGCTCAATCTTTGTAGAACCAACTTTATTCCACTGCTCAAAAGGAAGATCTTCAAAGTTCAATTCAATCTGAGCTGAACCCATCTGCAGATGACTCATTTGCTTAGTAACAGCATCACAAAGTTTTGGAGCTGCAGCAACACGAACCTTTTTAAGTGCCTGAGCCTTTACGGTAAGAGTTTCTTTTGCTTTATCTACTTCTGCCTGTGCCTCACGGACAAGCTTTTCTGTGTCTCTTGTAACCTCAAGAAGGTTTTGAGCTACCTGGTATTTCTTAAATACATCTTTCATACCAGGGCCATACGTTCTCATAAGACCCTGAAGACGAGCCATACGACTTTGCATCTCTTCAAGTGCTTCTTCATCAAAATCGAGAGATCCAACATAGCTTCTGAGCTCTGAAGAAACATCCTCAATCTCTATAAGTGCGCTTGAAAGAGACTCTGCATAATTACCTAGCGTAGCATCAAACGTTGCAGCACTTTGAAGCATCTGAACTGCATCAGAGAGAGAATCAATAACGCCCTCATCTCCTGAGAGCAACTCATGTGTTCCTCCTGCAGCTTGAAGGAGAGCCTCTGCGTGTTCAAACCGAGGAAGTTGCTCTTCTAGGTCTTCTAACTCCCCTTCTTTAGGAGAGACCTCATCAATTCTTTGAACAAGAAATGCCGCTTCATCAATCTTTGCATTGCTAGACTGGCTTACTTCAATAACTCGTTGAAGTTCAGCGACTGCAGCATGGTAAGCATGAAGAGCGTCTACATACTCTGTCTGACAAGATTGAATATCTGATCCAATCCATGCGTCCAACATGCTGACATGGTTCTTTACGTCAAGCAGCCTTTGATGCTCATGCTGACCACACAGATCAATTGATGTTCCAATACCTCCGGCCAGTTCTTTAACTGATGCCATGTGGCCATCAATCTCTACTCTGCCTCTGCCATCAGCAGAGACTTTTCTAGAGACTACAATTCCCTCTTGATCTTCTGGCGAGGTAAAAAAGCGTGCCTCAACCCTAAGAGCGTCTGTTCCTTCTCTTACTGCAGAAGCATCCGCACGCTCTCCTACTAAGAGCTTAATGGAAGATAAAAGAGCGGTTTTACCAGCACCTGTCTCTCCTGTTAAAACAGTTAAACCTGAGGCGGGTGCAAGAGAAGCGTCTTCAATAAGTGCAACATTTTGCACGCGAAGTTCATCAAGCATATATGACCTGCTTACTGACCAGTTTTACCGTAAAATACACGAGAAACTGAACGATAGAAACTATCAGCACTTCTATCAAGCAGAATGATATCTCCTGGTCCACGGCTAATACGAGCTTTGGTAGCCACACCCTCTTCTGGATGCTTAATGTTTTGCCCATCAGAGAAGAAGTGACATGTCGCCGGCCTATCTTTTGACATGGTAATTTCAACCACATCAGAAGGAGAGGTAAGGAATGCACGAGCCAAAATAGTATGTGGTGCGATTGGCACGCAAACCATTCCCGAGAACTCTGGTGTAACAATAGGGCCACCAGCAGCAAGAGCATAGCCGGTGGATCCAGTTGCTGTACTAACAACAAAACCATCACCGCGAAGCTTATCAATATGGTTGCCTGATACAGAAACTGTAAACTCAACCATATCGCCTGCTCCACCTCTGGAAACTGCAAAATCATTGAGCGAGAAGGTCTTCTCGACGTAAGTTTCTCCAGATGGAAGCTCATACTCTGTTTCTATTGCAAGTGTTGCTCTTCTAGATACGTGGAGCTCTCCAGCAAGAGCATCAGCTACCATCTCAATCATTTGATGAGGAGTTGCACTGGTTAAAAAGCCAAGGTGACCATAAGAGATGCCCAAAATTGGAATTTCTGAATACTCAACAATTTTGGCGGCCCTCAGAAGCGTTCCGTCTCCACCAAGAGAAATAACAAGCTGGCAATCAGAACAATCTACAACTTTATCCGGGAACAGCTTTTTATCGTGTGCCCACTGGACATCACATCCCTGCTCAAAAAGCCATTCTTCAAGTTCACGTGCACCAGAAACAGCAACTTCTCTTGAAAAATTTGGAACAAGAAGTACCTTCACGCAAACCACTCTCCCGATTTTGCTTGATTGCACAACTGAAACAGTTAAAGCGTCTGATTCGATGTACTTAGTATACCTAAAAAACTATAAACAATACTACAAAATAGAACATTCGTTCTATTTCACTATTTCTACAGAATGACTCGATACCACTGAAGCAAGATCCAAATCATGCGAACCTGCCTCAAGCTGTCCAAACAGTAAATATTCCACGTTACCCTTAGCACCGTGAATAGGACTTTCACACGCGCCCAAAGGACCCATATGAGCTTCCTTAAACGCATCGGAAACCTTTTGCAGCGTTTGCAGACGCACGGAGGCATCAGTCACAATACCGCCCTCACCCACTTCTTCCCTCTTAGCTTCAAACTGCGGTTTGACCAGCGTAACAAAGGCTCCTTCAGGAGCTAGAACATCTAAAACAGAAGGAAGAATTGACAAGATTGACGTAAACGATACGTCACACACAGCAACATCAAAAACGTGCGAGTAGCCCATTTCTGGCAGGGACGTAATATTTGTACGTTCGAGCAGTTCAACCCTGCTGTCGTTTCTGAGCGACCAATCAAACTGCGCATAGCCAACATCAACCGAGGTAACCGAAGCAGCTCCATTTTGAAGCAGACAATCGGTAAAACCACCAGTTGAACAGCCAATATCTAAACATTTTTTATGTTGAACCGTAAAATCAAAAACTTCAAAGGCACGCTCGAGCTTAAGTCCGCCTCGGCTCACGTATGGAATAGCACCTTTTACGTGTAGAAACAATCCCTCAGGAACAAGCTCTCCTGCTGAAGTTAATCTTCTGTCGCGCGTAGAAACATCACCCGCAAGAATTGCACGTAATGCAGCTTGAGTGTCCTTGAAAAATCCTTGCCTAACTAGCTCTTTGTCGAGCCTTTGGCGAGAAATGCGTTGAGCCACTAGTGCTCATCGCTTTCTGAAACCGCGTCATCAGACGACGTTTCATCTGCAGCTGAAACCTCAACCTGCTCAGAAGAAGCTTGTTCATCAGTGGCAGCCGCTGTGCCGCTTGCGTCAGCTGCGTCCCCTGCTGCCTGAGCCTGAATCAGACGCTCTTCCTCTTCTGGCGTAAACTCTGTGGTGTCAACCATGTTGACAGCCTTTGAGCCTAGAGCAATAGCCTCATCAAAGAGGTCAAGAGAATGCTCCAGCGAGACGTTTTTATCGCGAACTTGATCAACAATTGAATCAAGTCTTGCGGTTATCTGGTCAAAGCTCTGATATTCAGAAGTATCGATTTTTGCCATGACTACTCTGCATCTTCCACAGAGCTCTCTGGCTCTTCTTCAGAAACGTCTTGCTCAGCAGACTGCTTATGGCACAGAGAATAAATGTCTTCTCCAGCCTCAATGTCATCAACAATACGACCAAGAACGCCGTTAATAAAGCGAGGAGAATCATCGCCGCAGTAAGCGCGAGCAAGGTCAACTACCTCATTAATAGCAACAGCAACGTCAACCTCTGGAACCTCCAGAATCTCGTAGAGAGAAATTCTTAGAAGATTGCGGTCAACAGAAGGCATGCGATCAATTGCCCAGTCCTTTGAGTAAGCAGCAATGATGTCATCAAGATCATCTCTGATACCATCTGCTCCTACTGCCAGTGACTGTGCATACTCGTCAAGAGGTCCCTCGGAGAGCGTGTAGTCTCCGTCGAGGACCTCAAGAACGCTGCGATTAGTGGCTTCAGCCTGGAACAAAAGCTGTAGTGCTTGGCTACGGGCGCGGGTACGTCCAAAAAACTTAACGCTCAAGCCTACTCCTTAGGAAAAACAAGGCTGTCAATGTAAACATCAACGGAAGCGATACTGACGCCAATCTGCTCATTTACAGCAGTTGCAACAGCAAGTCTTACCTCAGAAGCAAGCTTTGTGAAAGGATAGCCATAGAAAACGGTAAGGTGAACTCCAAGATGGAGCTGACCGTTCTCTACGCCTGCCTCAACAGCCTTCTCTGGTGCAAGGCTTCTGCTGGTAAAGACGTTAATAAGGTTGGATGCCAGTGTATCGTTTCCGCCAACGGAGGCAACACCTTCAACACTTCCAGCTGCGCCGGAGACAACCGTTGAAATTACATCTTTTGAGATGCCGATGCCTGCTATACGAAGCTCTGTTTCAGCCATGTCTACCCCCTAAAAAAGACAAACTGTCTTTGAAATAATTACTCAATACCTGTTGGGCGTTTATATACCCAAAGCGTATGCGTTAAACGCGAGAAACAAACTTGCCGTCGCGGGTGTCAACCTTAATGCGCTCACCCTGGTTCAGATACATTGGAACCTGAAGTGTTGCGCCAGTCTCAATAGTTGCTGGCTTGGTACCGCCCTGAACGGTGTCTCCCTTGAAGCCTGGGTCAGTCTCAGTAATCTCTGCCTCAATGAACATTGGAGGTTCAACACCAAGAAGCTCAGTGTCTGCATAGAGAAGCTGTGCATTATCGTTCTCTTTGAACCAGACGCTCTTCTCGCCAATAAAATCAGCTGGAACAGCTACCTGATCGTAAGTCTCATTGTCCATGAAGTAGAAGGACTCACCGTCGTTGTAGAGGTACTGCATCTCTTTGGTGAGCAGAAGAACGTTCTCAAACTTGGTACCAGCGTTGCAGGTCTGATCAATAACGCGGCCAGAGCGAAGGTCACGAATCTTATAGCGGACAAAAGCGCCGCCCTTACCTGGCTTTACGTGCTGGAACTCAACGATGGTGTAGTACTTATCGTTAATCTTAAGGCCAAGGCCGTTCTTGAAATCTGCGGTGCTGATAGTTGCCACGTCTAACTCTTTTCACTCGATAAAGTCGCGAGAAGAACGTGAATTTTCAAACTACCCGCGACACGTATATGCATGTTGGATTTTATCAGTTTCACGCCTTCCGTGCTGGCGGCTCTTGTGAAAATGCAAAATTTGCTTACTTCTTTTTAATAAAACTCTCTTTAATAAGGCGAGGAAGCTGTGGAATTGCCATAAGTCCGTGCTTAAAGACAAACCAGAAGTTTGGAGAACGCACGAGTTTCTCCTCCCCTATATAGGCGCGAATTGCCCTCAGTGTTGCTTTATTGTCTCGCGTAGAAAACGAGTAGTTACCATTGCTTTTAGTAAAAATAGCAAAGCGAGAAATGCTTTTGGTACGTCCCATAACTGAGGCGGCCACATGATCTATCTGATCCCAGGGAATCTGGATGTAATCTTCAGGATTTTTTTGGTTGTAGAACTCAAAGGCCTTATTACCAATAAGAATATCGCCATACGTAGCTAGCCCGTGGAATGACGTTGCCTTTGCGGTGAAATCGACCGTACTGTTTTGAGACTGAGCCATACAATCCTTTCAAAAATGGGTCGCACCCATTATAGAGCGCGACCCATATTCGTGCGAAGTTGAGTACTAATGCGTACTCTTACTCATTACATAAAGCCAAGGAGTCGACCAATAATACCAACGGCAAAGAGAGCCAGGATGATAGCAATTGGAGAGACCTTCTTCTTAAGTAGTGAGCAGCAAAGCAGTGTCAGACCAACAGCTGCCAGTCCAGGAACAAGCGAGTCAAGGTTGGACTGCAGTGTGGTTACCTTGACTGGGTCAAGGCCGTTTGGTCCAAGTGCAGCGTAAAGCTTTAATGCCTGGTGCATTCCCTCTACTCCTGAAGGAATGCTTGTCCAATCAATGTAGGCGCCTGCCTGCTGAGGAATGGTAGAAACAACTGGGGTAAATGAAATTGAAACCCAGCGCTGTACCAGGGCACCAATGATAAACATACCAAGAATAGAAGCACCCTCGGTAATCTTGCCCAGCATGCCGCCAGAAAGATCGGAAGAAATTGAAGCGCCTGCCTTGTAGCCAAACTCCTGGGTGTACCACAGGAAGGAAAGGCGGATGACGTTCCACAGAACAAAGAAGAGAATAGGGCCAAGTGCAGAACCACCAGCGGCAATAGATGCGCCGAGTGCTCCAAGAATTGGACGGACGGTAAACCAGAAGACTGGGTCACCAACACCAGCTAGAGGACCCATCATGCCTACCTTGACGCCCTGAATTGCAACGTCGTCAATAGGCTCACCGTTAGCACGTCCCTCCTCCAGTGCAAGGGTAACGCCCATGACTGGTGCAGAAACATAAGGGTGAGTGTTGTAGAACTCAAGGTGGCGCTTAAGAGCTGCTACCTGATCTTCTTTTTTTGGATAAAGCTTTTTGATGGCTGGAATCATTGAGAATGCCCAACCACCGTTCTGCATACGCTCGTAGTTCCAAGAACCCTGAAGGAACTGATGACGAAGAGCAACAGACATGCGGTCTTTCTTAGAAAGCTGAATCTTATTCTCCATTAGTTTCACGCTCCTTCAGAATTAGTAGTTGTCAATAATATCGCCGAGCGGATCACCAGATCCGCCACCTGCGCCGCCACCCTGCTTAGCAAGGTCTTTAAGACCAATGTAGAGAATAGCAAGGCAAACACCAATAACACCAAGAGCAATAAGAGTGAGCTGGTTAATAGCAGCAAAGACAAAGCCCAGTGCAAAGAACGGCCAAACCTCACGAGTAGCCATCATGTTAATGACCATTGCGTAACCAACAGCAGCAACCATGCCGCCGCCAACTGCCATACCACCAGTGAGCCACTTAGGCATTGCGTTCAGAGCGTCAGTGACAATAGCTGGATCAATGAAGCAAAGAGCAGCTGCAGGAACAGCAATACGTGCGCCCTGCATGAGGATAGCTACAATGTGCCAACGCTCGATTGCAGCAAAATCGCCCTTCTCGGCAGCTGCATCCATAGCATGGACAATACCAGTTGCAATAGTACGAGCAATCATGGTAAGGAACAGGCCTGCTACTGACAGAGGAATTGCAAGTGCAATAGAGGTGTTAATAGCAGCGGTGGTGTCAGTATCTCCACCATTCAGTGCCAAAACCATAATAATTGCGGATGCAACAGATGCCAAAGCTGCGTCTGGTGCAACTGCAGCTCCGATGTTTGCCCAACCAAGAGCAATCATCTGAAGAGAACCGCCGAGGATAATTCCCTCAGCAGGGTGACCAGTCACAAGGCCAATCAGTGAGCAAGCAACCAGGGGCTGGTGGAACTCCCACTGGTCAAGAATACCTTCCATGCCAGCGAGAAGAGCAACAATTACGACAAGCAGTATTGTGATAGGTGTCATTTCTACCTCCTTCTAGTTACTTACGGGCGCCAAGCTCGGACTTAGCTTTTTTAAGCATTGCCTCAAAGTTCTCTGCGCTGTCTGCAGGAACCTTACGAACATCAAACGTTGTACCGCACTCGCGGATGGCCTCAAGGGTCTTTACGTCGTCCTCATCCATAGCAACTGCGTTGGTAACAACAACTTTGCCAACAGAGTGAGCCATAGAACCAAGGTTTGCTTCCTTGATTTCTACGCCACCCTCAATTGCGCGAAGCATATCTTGAGGAGTCTCAAACAGAAGCATTGCCTTGGTATTGCCAAAACGAGTGTCGTGAGCAATCTCAATAATCTTCTTAATAGGAACAACGTGGACATGTACTCCTGGAGGAGCTGCCTGAACAATCATGGTCTTGCGGAGCTCATCTTGAGCAACACCATCAGAGCAGACAATAATGCGATCTGGCTTGGTCATCTTTGTCCACGTAGTTGCAACCTGACCATGCAGAAGACGGGTATCAATACGAGCAAGAACAATCTTAAGCTTGCCATCACCAATAACAGTACCCGCAGGAATTGCACCCTGAGGTGCTGCAGGAGCGGCAGGAACATCAGTAGGTGTTGCCTCTTGTGGCTCAAGCTCTTCTGGCTTAATCTTCACGCCCATACGAGCTTCAGAGTAAATCTCTTTTGCTACCTCGGCGGCGGTATCTACGCCAAGGCGAGAGCCATATGCTGCAATAAGCATTGGGAGGTTAAGACCGGTAACGGCAACCCAATCCTCTTTACCCTCTTCCTCAAGAACACGAGAAATCTGGTTAAAGGGGGTGCCACCCCATAGGTCAACCAAGAACAAAACGTGCTCTTGATCTTCAAGCGTGGCAATTGCGTCGAGAATCTTCTGATGCAGGTCATCTGGGCCCATATCAGGAGTAAGCGTTACAGCTACAACGCCTTCCTGTGGTCCAAAAATCATGCTGCCAGAATCTTTAATACCCTCGGCAAATTTGCCATGGCTGGCTAGAACGATACTAACCACTTCTACCTCCTTCTTCTCCACCTAATAAAACAAATGAAACTGTAAACATAACAATGAAAATAACAATTACTTTTCTGATTTTATTACATAAGTCTAAAACATACCTCCACTAACCTAACTCTTTTTAAATTTTTTAGGTTTTATAAGCTAATTTTTAGGCGAGAAGGTCTTCTCGCCCTAGGAGATACGGTAAAAAATGCGGCCAGAAACCTAAAGCTTCTGACCGCAAAAATTCTGTATATCGTAGCTCGTTAGCAGCCAACGGACACAAGATCGTGCGTGGACTGAGTAAAGACGTCATAGCCGTCCTCAGTAACAACACCAAAGTCCTCAAGGCGGATACCAAACTTGCCAGGCAGGTAAATGCCAGGCTCATCAGTAACAACAGAACCTGCTGCAATCATCTTGTTCCAACGAGGATTGAAGAATGGGCGCTCATGAATCTCAACGCCAACACCGTGGCCAAGGCCGTGGCCAAAGTACTCACCGTAGCCAGCCTCAGAGATAACCTTAACTGCAAGGTTATGAATATCAGAACCAGTTACACCTGCATGAATAGCTGCTGCGCAAGTTTCGTTTGCCTTGCGGACAACGTCAAAGACATGCTGCTGCTCCTCGGAAGGTGCGCCAACAACAACAGTACGGGTCATATCTGAGTGGTAATCCAGGTAACCTGCACCATAGTCCATAACAATCATGTCACCTGTCTGAACTACGCGCTCACCTGGCTGTGCGTGAGGATTAGCACCATTAGGACCAGAAGCAATGATGGAATCAAAGGACAGGGCATCTGCACCATTGGAGAGCATGTAGTTCTCAAGCTCGGCACGAATCTGCTGCTCAGTGAGGCCTGGCTTGATGTACTCACAGATATGGAGGAATGCCTTATCAGTGATTGACTGAGCGTGTTTCATAAGCTCAATCTCAGCTGGGTCTTTAACAATACGCAGCTCAGCAATATCACCATGCATGCGTGGAAGCAAAGCAGCAACAGAACGATCACGTAATGCCTGCTCAAGACCATCAAAGAACGCAAGATCAACGGTGTCCTCAATAGCAACCACGCGAGCACGAGCCTCAGCAATATGAGCGGCAATCCACTCGGTAGGAGTAGTGACTTCCTGGTCAAACTTCCATGGAGAATCAGCACCAAGGCGCTCCAGGAATGTGTTGTAGTAACGAGAGTCAGTGTGCATGAAGAGCTCATCCTGCGTAATAAATGCAGTATGTGCCTGCTCAAAGTCAAAGACACGCTCAGCGTCAGTCAACCAACGAAGGTCTGGGTTGTGACGTAGAACAACAGCGTCGTAACCCCTCTGAGCCATTACCTCGCGAAAGCGCGCAACGCGCTTTGCTGCTGCCTGTAGATCTGCCATTTCAAATCCCTTCTCGAGATGTTTACAACAAAGAGTTGCACCTTGTGGTGTCGCCTCAGCAAACAGGCTCCTTACTGCAAGATGCGGCGCTTTAATGCGAAGCGTGAGCCTCACACCAAGCGCGGGCATGCTCGGCGAGAAGTTCCTCGTCGACCGATGCTAATCTTACCCTTCCAATAGACATTGGAATCGGCAACATAAAACGATTAGTAGAACGGAAACATTCCTGTTTGAGCGCTTCGATAAGCTGCTCAGAAGTAATGTCACAGGTAACAAAGCCAATATTCAAGCGCTCAAGAATCTCGTCTTGGACAAGCATATCGTCAAAAGAAAGCGCCTCTTTAGCTACCGCGATTCTTGCCGAGAAACGCAGTGCGTCTGCATAAAGTGCAGAAAGAGGCTGATCAGCTGGAATGAGCGGGCGAAGTGCCTCCACAAAAACCCAACCGTAAGGAACAGACTGCTGAATAGCAATAGCGGAAGAATCAGAAAGGCGGCCACGGGTCTTAGTAGACTCTGCCAGCTGTTCTGCAACTATATCGGCAACTCCAGAGGAGAGGTTATCTGCTCTATCCCAAATGCGACCAAATTCCGCCTCGTTATCAGACATAGCCGTTGCAACCATACATACCTGGGCAACCTTAGCGTTGTCATCGCAAAGGTCCATAACCTCAAGATCTGCAAAGCAGAAACGAGCACAAGGCTTAGTGGTAACAAGACGCTGATGTTCAGCGTCAGTATCAAGCGCGCGAGGAGTAATAGACGAGACAATAACTGCTGCTAAATCAAGTGGAACAGTAGCAAGGGAAACTCCCCCACACCACTTGTTTGCCACGTGGTTAGCAAGAGAAATGACGCCCTCGTGGCCCACGGCAACTACCAGATCATCAGCTGTCAGGTGCATTTCTGCCAAAGCAGACAATACCTGCGCCTCAGTTGCCACGGTAGTTGCTGCCTTGCCATCTTCTACATCTACACGTGTGACGAGAAAACCAATGGTGGTGAGGTCTCTACGCAGAAGCTCAGCAAGGTCTTCATCTGCCTGATTGCTGACAAGAAAAGCACAGCGATGAGGTCTTCCCACTGCGGTTCTGAGCTCAGTACCAAAGTTTGAAAGAACGCCTGCACCAGAACGAAGTGCAATAGAGCCACCAGGAATAGAAACCCACTGTTTAATCTGAACAGGTGGCAATTCCTCTTCAAGCTCAGCCTGGACATTGTCACTCATAGAAGACCTCTTTCCCAAAGCAGCTTGCCAGAATCAATGGCTACCTGCTCAAACGTTTTCTCACGAATATCAATAGTAATATCAGCAGCGGCCTCATAACGTGGACGCAGACGTCTATAGAGCTGAGTAGCGTTTTCAAAGCTTCCCAAATCAGGACGCCTATCCGTGCGCTGAATTTGACGAAGCGAGTCAGAAAGATCGCCGTCGAGAAACACAATGACTCCCATCTCACGCATAAGCGCAAGATTGACGTCCTTCTCGACAATTCCACCGCCACAGCTTACGAGCAGTGACTTCTTAGACTTAAGCGTGTGCAAAACCTCAGTTTCTGCCTGCCTAAAAAGCTCTTCACCGTCATCTTCGTAGATTTCTGCCAGTGATTTACCTGCTATACGCTCTGCTAGGCGATCGGTGTCAACATAACGGCGGTGAAACAGCTCGCCCAAATTACGCGCGAGTGTAGACTTTCCGGCACCCAGAAAGCCTACAAAAAAGATATGATCACAGCCCTCATGTACAACGTATCTTGAATCGCGAAGCTCCATACTCCTCCAGCCTTTCAAGATGATTCTATCATCGAGTTGGAGCAAGTAAACTAAAGCCGTCTTGTTATGACGTAAAAGTTACATTTTTTAAAATGCGGCGCTCTACATGACGAATGATATTGGTGTACCAAAGATCCTCATTGGACTGCGGCTTTACCAAAATAGTTGAAACACCAGCAAAATTACCTGCAATAACATCAGTAAAAATCTGGTCTCCCACCATCACGGTTTGCTCTTTAGTTGCCGAGAAACGCTTCATAGCAGCAGTTAGCGCGCGAGGAAGCGGCTTACACGCAAAGCCTTCTCCTTCAATTCCCAGCTCGTGAGCGCTACGCTGGACCTCATTGAGGTGAATGTTATTGGAGATGAGACAGAGCGTTAATCCAGCCGCATGAGCCTTCTCAAACCAAGCAGAAACCTCTGGCGGCACCATCTTAGTGTCTCGGGGCACACAGGTATTATCGCGATCTAAGAGCACAAGCTTAATCCCCTGCTGAACCAAATCCTCTATTGAGATATATTCAACAGCAGAAACGTATTGTGTTGCTTTGATCAAACTCATGCCACACCAGCTATTGCTTACTTGCAGCTTCACGCTCGCGTGCGTTTTCAATAGCCTGCTGATGCTCGTCGTACGTCTCTGAGAAGACGTGCTCATCCGAGGTAATCCAGAAGTAGTAATAATTGGTTGCTGCTGGATCCATAGCCGCCTTAATAGAGGCATAACCTGGGGAGCAAATAGGTGTAGGAGTCAAACCCTTAAACGCATAGGTGTTATATGGGTCGCTTGTCATCGAGCTGAGGTCTTCTGCGGTAGCTTCCCTACCCAGGGAATAAGCAAGAGTAGCATCGCTTTGGAGATACATATCATCGTACAGGCGGTTGTAGAAGACAGATGCAACCTTAGGACGGTCATCATCAGTCAGGGCTTCTCGCTCAATAATCGATGCCATGATAATGATTTGCTCGTTTGTAAGATTCAAGTTGTAACGCTTATTAAGCGTGATGCGAGCAGCGTCCAGGTTAAGATCAGCTGTCTCTGTCTCAAACTGATCAAGCATGGCACGGATGACCGTATCGGCAGTTACATTGCTTTCTGTAAAGGTATAGGTCTTGGGGAACAAGTAGCCCTCAAGAGAATCATTAGCATCTACCGCACCAGCAAGGAACGGATAGTCAGCAACATAATTGGATGCTTTTGCCTGATTCAAGAAATCATCGCGAGAAATACCAAAGTAGTCCTGAACCAAATCAGCAACCTGAGAAACGGTATAACCCTCTGGTACGACAAAGCCACTACCAGGAGCATTAGGGCCAGAAATAAGCAGATGAACGATGTCTGCTGGCTTGGTACCAGTGGTAATAACATAGATACCGCTCTTGATTTTCTGCTCAGCATCCTGACGCTTTACCTGGTTTAAAAACTCGCTCTTAGTAGCAATAATTTTGTTCTCAAAAAGAATCTTTGCGACTTCCTGCGCACCAGCACCATCTGGAATAGTAACGGTAACTTGCTGACCTGCGGTAATTTCTTGTGTATCGGAATTAGCACGAGAAAGCTCTGGAAGAGCTACTTTCCATACAAAGATGCCAAGGGCCGCAACCATGATAAAAGCGATAAGTGCCGCAAAAATACGAGAACGCTTTGAAGCCTTCTTATCTCTATGCTTTACCTGCTTGTTCTTTGCCATATGAGTGACTTGAGCGCTTCTTGAAGAAAGCTTGCCACCGGTAAGTGCAGGTAGCGATCCTGTAGCCTCAACTGAAGGATGCGTGATCTGTTCCTGCTGAGCCTGCTCTTCCTGAACCTGTCCTTCTGGAACAGGAGAAGAAAAATGTGCGCCCTGACGACGCGGAGAAGAACCATTGGATAGGGTGGGCATTTAGTCTCCCTTATTCATCTGTGCATCAAGCCATGATTGCAAAAAGAGCGAAGCAGCAACCATGTCAACTTTTCCACGCATGGCTTTTTCAGATAAACCTTGCGCTCGAAGAATCTTCTTTGCTTCCGCAGAAGAAAGTCTTTCGTCAGTAAATTCTAATGGAAGTTGGCAGTTCTTCGCAATTTGCTCAGCTTGAGCGGTAATTTTTTGGGCCTGTGGTCCATCTTCGCCGGCGAGCGTTTTAGGACGACCGCACAAAAGCAGTTCTGGCTCCCAATCTTCAAGCACAGCTTTAAACGTACGTGCATGTGAGAGCACCTCTTGCGCAGGTAGCACGCAAACAGGTGATGCAATAGCACCATCGGGGTCACTTACAGCAACCCCGATGCGAACTTCACCAATATCTAAAGCTAAAACGCGCAAACGTTACGCACCAAGCTTTGTTTTTGCAGCCTCAAGCGCAGCATCAATTCCTGCAGCGTTTGAGCCACCTGCCTGCGCCATTGCTGGCTTACCGCCACCACGGCCACCAACAAACTCTGCAATCTCTTTGACAATATCTCCTGCCGAGAAGCCCGCTGCAACTGCAGAATCAGTGGCACCTGCAAGCAGGGAAACCTTACCGTCAGCGGTTGCGGATGCAATGACGCAAGCAACAGGCTGGCCGTCAGATGCATCGCGGATGCCGTCCCATGCGGAGCGAAGTTCTTTGCCAGAAAGGCCCTCAAGCTTAGCAATTACGCAGCTATAGCCATTAAGCTGAACAGCGGACTTAAGTGCTTCTGCTACCTGGTTGCTGCCTGCTCCGGTAAGAGCGGCCTCAAGCTTATGGTTTGCAGTGCGAAGATCTTGCTGCAGCTGCTCAACGCGGTCTGCAACAGCAGAAGGACGAACCTTCAGAGCTGCGGCAACCTCATCAAGCTGAGCCAAGCGCTCATCAACGTACTCGATAGCGCCCATAGAAGTTACAGCCTCAATACGCCTTGAGTTAGAACCAACGGAGCTCTCAGAAATAATCTTGAAGAGGCCAAGGTCTGCTGTGTTGCGTGCATGAGTACCACCGCAGAGCTCACGAGAGAATGGAGTGTCTTCTGCACCAGCAGAGACAACGCGTACGACATCACCGTACTTCTCGCCAAAGAGTGCAACAGCACCAGCGGCCTTTGCATCCTCGATGCTCATAATCTGAGTAACAACAGGCTTAGCAGCAAAAATCTCTGCGTTAACCATGCCCTCAATGCGATCGAGCTCATCTTTGGTAAGAGCCTCAAAGTGCGTAAAGTCAAAGCGCATACGATCTGGAGCAACAAGAGAACCAGCCTGGTTCACGTGGTCACCCAAAACCTTTTTGAGGGCTGCGTCAAGTAGGTGAGTTGCCGTGTGGTTGCGGCGGATTAGCTCACGACGGCCGGCATCAATGGTTGCGGTGACTGAATCACCAACAGAGATGGTGCCCTCCTCTACCACGCCAACGTGTGACTCAAGGCCGCCGTCACGGTGCTTGGTATCAGTGACGTGAACGTAGAGACCAGGAGCTGTCAGCTTGCCGGTATCACCAACCTGGCCGCCCATCTCTGCATAGAAAGGTGTGCGGTCAAGTACAACCTCAACCTCAGAGCCAGCAGCGGCGGACTCAACCTCCTGTCCGTCCTGAACAAGAGCAACAACACGAACACCGGAGAGCTCGTTGTTGTCGTAGCCGTCAAAGACGGTCTCATCAAGGCGGTCAGAGAGTGCAACCCAAATGCTCTGAGCGTTACCCCAGGCATCGCGGTTAGCAGACTTACGAGCGCGCTCACGCTGCTCAGTCATTGCAGCATCAAAGGCGTTCATGTCAACAACGTGACCTGCATTTGCAGCAATCTCACGAGTAAGATCAATAGGGAATCCGTAGGTATCATGCAGAAGGAAGGCAACCTCACCAGAAAGCTGTGCGCCGTCCTCAAGCTGCTCAAGCTCTGCAGTAAGCTTAGACTCGCCTGCGTCAAGCGTAGCGCCAAAGCGCTCCTCTTCTGCAGTCAGAATGCCGTCGATAAGAGCGCTCTTCTCGACAAGCTCTGGGTATTCTGCGCCAAGCAGAACAGCAACCTCATGTGCGTACTCTGCCATAAAGGTGCCCTGAATGCCCAGTAAGCGGCCGTGGTAGACAGCGCGACGGAGCAGGCGGCGAAGAATGTAGCTTCTACCCTCGTTACCAGGGAGAATACCATCACCAATCATAAAGGTAACTGCACGAGAGTGATCTGCAAGAATGCGCAGGCTGCGGTCGACCTCATCAGTTGAGTGATACTTTTTACCAGAGAGTTTCTCGCCCAAGGAGATGAGGGAACGCATGATGTCGCCCTCGTAGTTGGTGCCCTCATGCTGCATGATAGCTGCAATGCGCTCAAGGCCCATGCCGGTATCGATGTTGCGGTGAGGAAGCTCAGGCAGAGAGCCATCTTCCTGGCGGTCAAACTGAGTAAAGACGAGGTTCCAGAACTCAAGATAGCGGTCACCATCGTCTCCAGGAGCCTCTCCCTCAAACTCAGGACCCTGGTCAAAGTAAATCTCGGAGCAAGGACCGCAAGGACCAGTTGGGCCAGCTGCCCAGAAGTTGTCCTCCTCGCCCAGGCGGGTGATGTGATCTTCTGCTACGCCAAGCGACTTCCAGATCTCAATTGCCTCATCGTCGTCAGTAAAAACAGTAAAGTACAGGCGATCAAGAGGCAGGCCAAGGTGCTCTGGAGAAGAGATAAACTCCATTGCCCAGGTACATGCATCGCGCTTGGTGTAACCACCAAAGGAGAAGTTGCCCAGCATCTCAAAGAATGAGAGATGGCGAGAGTCGCCAATGTTGTCAATATCGTTAGTACGAAGGCACTTCTGGCAGGAAGTTGCGCCAATCTCCTTCATAGTCTTGATGCCCTGGTAATATTCCTTGAACTGGTTCATGCCAGCATTAGCAAGAAGCAGCGAAGGATCAGAAGGCACCAGAGATGAAGAAGGATAGCGCTTGCAACCCTTGCTCTCAAAGAAGCTTAGGAAGTCCTCGCGAATCTCTGCTGTTGTCATTGTTTTATAGTCAGCCATAAAGTACTTCTCCGTATTCAAATAACTACTCTTTTGTACTGTCTGAGTCTACCGCATCTGACGATGGTTTATCTGGTTCCTTAGTAACTTCTTGAGTATTCCTAAAAAGTAACTGAGAAAAATCATGTCCAAGAATCTTGGGCGCGGGAGCTGAAGACTTGCTGCGCACATGAGCTGTAGTGTCTTGATCAACAAGACGCGACTCCTCAAAGAACTTCGGATCGTCCAGAGCGTCATATTCTGGAAGGATGGCGCCTGTCTCATCCACATACTGGGTAGAGTTAAAAAACGCACCATTTGGCGAGACGATCTGTCTGCCCGAATACTTCTCAAAGAAGTACACAAAGATGCCCCTCAGTGCTGCTGTCAAAGGTATGGCAAGAATAGTTCCAACTACTCCGCCAAGAGCGCTGCCAATGACAATACCAACGAGCGAAAGACCCGGGTGAACTTTAACGCTAGTTGCCATAACCAAAGGTGAAAGCACGTTATCAACAACGTTTTGTGCAACCATCAAGATAACGATAGTCCATACGGTCATGACAGGGTCTACTAAGATGCTCAAAATAAGAGCAATACCTGCCGAGAAAACCGGTCCAACTACAGGAATAATATGGAAGATTCCTGTAACCATGCCAATAAGAGCGGCATAAGGGTTGCCTAAAATCAGACACCCAAAGTACACAAGAATGCCATTAACCGCAGAGGTAATGATAGTGCCTCGCATATATCCACTGGTAGATCTACTTAAGATTGCAAGAATAAGTCTGAACTCATTCTCTTTTTGAGGACCAGCAATAATAGCCATCTCACGGACAATAACTGGATAATCTTTAGCCAACCAATAGGCAAGCACTAGGCCTAAGAAGAAGACCATGAGTTGGTTTGCCATAGAAGAGATGTTGCCTAAAGCAGATGTGGAAAGCCAACTCAAAATACCAGAAGCAACTGATATTCCAATACTTGATGCCTGTTCAATTGCAAGTTCTACCGTCTGTCTAACAGCAGGGTTACTTTGAGTGTCAAAGTTCTGCCAAAACTCCCTTGCCATTGCTCCTATCTGACTTGCATACGAAGGAGCGTTTCTGAGTAGCGTAGTAAGCTCAAATACCAATGGCTGCGCAATCAAAATCAAAAATCCTACCAGCACAATGAGCGTAAGAACAAGCGCGATAAGAGCGGAAATGCCACGAGGCACTCCCCTGTCTTCAAGCCAATTGGTAACAGGGCTGCAGACAAACGCAACAATTGCGCCAATGGCGAGCAGCTCAACAGCCTGTCCCAGGATGCCAAGAACATACAATGCAAGTGCAAACAATGCGGCCAGACCAATGACTGTCCACACCATTAAGCCACGTTGTTTCCATTTTTGAGATGAATCGGAGAAGTTTTGATGCTTTTGATCCATTAACGATTCACGCTTTCTGGGTCAATCTTTTCTTGGATACGCTTTAAGGTGCGACGAAGCAGCCTTGAAACCTGTACCTGAGAGATATTAAGTTTCTCCGCAATCTCTACCTGAGTAAGACCTTCAACAAAACGCATACGAATAATCTCTTGCTCTCGTGGCGAGAAGTCTCTAATGGCCTCTTCAAGAACAATGCGGTCATCAGAACCAGCAAGATCCTCATCTTCGGTCACATACTGATCAATGATTGAAGGAGTCTCGTCGCCATCAGCACCAGAGCCGCCTCCCTCGAGAGGAACAGAGCTATAAGCGCTAGAAGACTCCATAGCCTCAAGAACCTCTTCAACGTTAGTATCAAGGCGCTGGGCGATCTCTTCAATTGAAGGGCTTCTTTGCAGCTCTTTAGTCAAATCATCAGTGACCTGATTAATCTTGGACGAAAGCTCCTGCAAACGACGAGGAACACGTACTGACCAGCCTTTATCGCGGAAGTGACGCTTGATTTCTCCCATGATGGTTGGCGTTGCATATGTTGTAAATTCAAGACCACGATCAGGCTCAAACCTATCAATTGCCTTGATAAGTCCAATGGTTCCCACCTGAATCAAATCATCAAGAGGTTCTCCACGGTTTTTAAACTTGGAGGCCAAAAAGCGCACGAGGTTTAAGTGACTCACAATAAGCTGGTCTCTTACCTCAGGGTCTTTTGTTTCTTTATATTGGGCAAAGAGCTTTCGTGTTCTATCTTTATCCCAGGCCGGGGTACCTTTAGAAGCACGGCGAGCAGCTCTTCTTGCGGCTTTCTGCTCTTCTGCAGATGCCTGTACTGCCTCGTTAGCTTCAGGTTTAGGCATGTGCACCGCCAGAAATCTTTACAAGATGAAGTGTATAACCGTCATCGCTAAGCGCAAACTCATCACAAATAGCGGAGAGTAGTAACTCTACAAGTTCTAGTGGCTGAGAATTATCTACCTCAGACTCAACTGGATCCTCATCACCCAAGTCAAAATCAATAGCCATAGTATTGTCTTCGAGGGTAAACGTAATATCTACAGAGTCTTTTTGAGTGCCGCAAGCAAAGACAAAGCCCTCTTCTGCGGCCATTTTGACATCTTCAAGCTCATCAACGTTCATCTTGCACAAAACAGCAAGATTAGCAGCCATCATTCTGACTGAACGAGCAAATGTTGGATCTGCTGGAGCGGAAAGCTCAACAATTTTTTGTGCCATTACAATCTACTCCTCAGACTTCTGAGAAGACTCAGAACCGTACTCAATATAGAACTGCTCAGTGCGAGCTGGTTTAGAATGCTTTGTCTTGTCCTGAGAAAGCAGAGGAAGCTCCTCAAGATACTCTTGAGCACGCTGTGCACTCTGTTGTGCAGAAGCAGTCGCACCGCTCAGGCGAGCCTGAGCTACCTCAGCAAGCTTGGAAGGATTCAAAGATCCGCCAAGACCAGTTCCTAGCTTTGAAACAGACTCAACAACGCCTGTTACCGCATCGCTTGCAGCCTTACTGACTGTTGCAGTTACTGCAGATGCAGCTCCGGAGACAGTAGCCACGTCACCAAGAACCACGTTAAGACTTTCAAGAGAGGTATTAGCGTTCTCTGCAGCCTCATCAACCTTCTGCATGAGTGCAGGTAGCTGCTTGATAGTTGGATCAAGCTCATCAACCATGCCATCAATTTTTGAAATAACAGGTTGAATCTGCTCAATAGTGTTGTTAGCTGAGAGTGTAATCTCAGTAATTGACTTTCTTGTTGTTCTTAGGGTCAGAGCGACCTCGACAATAGCCCAAATACCAGCTACGGCTAAGACTACAAGGGCAATCTGTAAGTAATCCATCTATGCCATCCCTCAAAGCTAACGGTTACAGTTCTTTCTATTCTACCCGAGGAGCGTCCTCTTAATGCTCCCACTTAGGTAATTCAAAATCCTAGACTTCCTCGTGACGGTCACGCTCTGTAGCTGCAATTCTCCACGCTTCCCAACCTCTTGGAGATGGCGAGAAGAACGCACCACGTTCAAGTCCTTCTGGAAGATAACGCTGTTCAATCCATCCCCCAGGATAATTGTGAGGATAGAGGTAATTGCCATACTCTTCAGAACCAGGACGCGTACGATCTCTTAAGTAACTTGGAACTTCTCGCCTTGGACCTGTTCTAACCTCATGGAGAGCGGCATCAATACCTGCTTCTGCAGCATTAGATTTTGGAGCAAGCGCCATATAAATTACTGCTTGCGCAAGGTTAATCCTGCACTCGGGATATCCAATGACCTCAGCTGACCTGAATGCTGCATGTGCAATGAGCAGCGCCTGAGGATCGGCATTGCCAATATCTTCTGAGGCCAAAATCATAATGCGTCGAGCAATAAATTTAGGGTCCTCACCTGCATCAATCATGCGCGCAAGCCAATAGAGTGCGGCATCTGGGTCTGAGCCACGCATGGACTTAATAAACGCAGAGATAATGTCATAGTGCATATCTCCTGCTTTATCGTAGGGAAGCCCGCGACGAGGATTTGCCTCAAGAACGTTTTGCTTGGTGATAACAAGCGGAACAGATGTCTTACTATCAGCAGATTCTGGAACGTCAACCATCTGAGAAGCAAGCTCAAGAGAAGTTAGGGCTGCGCGACCATCTCCGCCTGCAAGCGTCACAATCTCTTTACGAGCATCTTCATCCAGGACAAATGCGCCAGCTAGACCATCTTCTGACTCGAGTGCTCGTTGGATGAGCTCATCGATTGCCTCATCTGACAATGCATGCAGCTCCACTACACGAGAGCGAGAAATCAGAGCGCTGTTAACCTCAAAGTAAGGGTTTTCTGTAGTAGCGCCAATAAGTACAACTATTCTGTCTTCTACTGCGTGAAGCAAGGCATCTTGCTGAGAGCGCGTAAAACGATGAATCTCATCAATGAACAGAATAGTTCTTCTACCTGCAGTTAAAAGCCTTGATTCTGCGGCCTCAATCTCTCTGCGAAGATCTTTAACAGTTCCCGTAATTGCAGATACTTCTACAAATTCTGCGTGTGTTGTATGTGCAATAATGCGTGCAAGTGTGGTCTTACCAGTGCCAGCTGGACCATACAGCAGGACGGACGAGAGTGTATCGTGCTCAATTGCCTTGCGCAGCCAGGAGCCCTGACCAACCGCATCTTCCTGACCCACGTATCCATCAAGCGTGGTAGGACGCATGCGGGCAGCAAGTGGTGCATTAGCTTTTTTAGCGGCACGTTCCATGCCAGAAAATAAAGTATCCATGCAGATATTTTACCCCGTCTCAAACATAAAAGCTTGGCGAGAAGCCCGCTCAGCACAAATGCTCTTTACGTGCCCGTTTGCCACACCGTGACTGAGTGGTAAACCTTACGCACGTACCCCTTCTGCAAAGTAGCTCCTCTTTGGAAAGAGCTCCTGAGCTTCTGGGAAAAGTGCTTCACAGGTAGCCACAAAGTAGTCATCGGTCATTGCGGAAATAAAATCAACAACAGTACGATGCACGTCACTCTTCCAGTCATACGTATGGCCGTACCTAGAAAGGTGCCTGCTTACTGGCTCAATATGATGCTTAAAGATTGCAAGACTCTGATCACCAGATTTAAGCGAGGACAACTCGTATTCGTACAACTTCTCAAACAGGTGCTTAATGTCTTCAGAGAAATCACCATTGGCTTCTGATGCCCCATAAATCTTCTGGTAATTCTCGCGCTTTGCTCGTTTCATCTCTTTAAACGCCTCTTCTGAGAGAGAAATCTGAGGCTTACCAAAGCTATTCTGAACAATGTCTGCAACAAAAGCAGAAGTAGCCCATGCGTTATAAGCACCACCAAGACCGTCGTCAAATGTTTCTTCTGTAGCAGCGCCTGCACGAAGCGCATCCTGTCTGTCTTTTCCAACATACGCAATAATGTCAGAGATGCGCATGACGCAACCTTCAAGCGTCATAGGACGCAGGTGAGCAATAGCCTGAGGGCCTCTCTCCCAGCAATCTTCCACCACCTTGTCAAACTCATCAAAGGTTGAAAGATCACTCATCTGAAGTATCTGCTGTTCAAACTCGCCGTTGTGGCAAATTACTCCATCAAGTGTCTGCAAAGAAAGGTTTCTTGCATAGAGGCCGTCAAGCACGCGCACGCTCTGTACGTTGTGGAAAAACCAACGTCCTGTTTGTTCATGGTAAATATCATTGAGGAAATACTCCCCTGCATGACCAAAAGGAGTATGTCCCACATCATGACCAAGAGCAATTGCTTCGATCAAATCAAGGTTGAGGCCAAGGGCACGTCCTATATCTTTAGCAACCCTACAAACAAGCTGCTCATGAAGGCCGCGGCGCGTAATGTCATCATGCGCTCGGAACGAGAAGACCTGCGTTTTGCCGTTCAGCCTGTTATACGCAGGAGTATGCATGATTTTCTCGACATCTCGCATGAAAGCGGGACGCAAAAGTGATGCCTGATCATGGGTGGAATCTCGGCGAATGATATCTTCATTTTTGCACGCGTAAGGACTCAAGGTGCCCTTAGCAATTTGCTCAGCTACAAGGGCTTGAGTTTCTTCTGAAAGTTGCCCAGTCAAATGAGGCGCAAAAGGATTAGTGATGTTCATGTGTATCCTCTCTAGATGTTTTTCAACTCTAGTGTAGAAGTTTCACCGGACAAAAACTCGTGTTGAATTTTGAGAGAGCTTCTAGGGAGGCTTGACGTCTAAAAAAGGCTATCTTGAACTGGTTGTTTTAAGGCTTCAAATAGATTCTTTGCCAAAAGTGCCGCACCCTTAGAATTTGGATGCACATCGTCAGCAAAATATTTCTTCTCCTGCGGCAATAGTTTTTCTCCAGAAATACACGGCAAACCAAACTTACCAGCAACTTCTTCAATAATTTGAGGAATCTCGGCGAAACAAGAATAAGGGTGTGTGGGATACGCATCCTCAAAATAAGGCGTAGGCGTCAGAACCACCACGCGCGTATCTGCATACATCTGAGAAATCTGCCAGAGCGAATTTTGAATATCGTATGTTACCTGCGACTTTGAGCATTTTTCGTATCGATAATTTGCTCCAAGTGCAACAACCACTAAAGAAGCATCCTCAATAAACGTATACGAGCCAGGCTGATAAACTTGTCCACCAATTCCCTGGTTAACCACCTCAAGCTTCATGCGTTTAGCAAGACAGCGTGGCCAAGTTTTGTCTGGACGCCCCACAACAAAACCCTGCGCAATAGAATCGCCAAACACCACCAGCTTTTTCTTAGGTTCATCGGGCGAGAAAAACGTGCCGTTGCCACGGAGATTTTTAACGGAAGCGCTCTGTAAACAGGGCAAGTAAACACTCACGTGATGCGTGTCATTAAAACCTGGAAGTCTAGCAAGGTCATCTTCAGAGGTTTCTGTTTCTAGATGAATAGAAAGTGTATGTTCACCTGCGTCATCAAGTGAAAAGTTCTTGTAAGGTTTGCCATCAACCGTTACAAATACGGAACTAAGCTTTTTCAAATACGTTGTTTTAAGTAACTGTAAAACAGAAGAGGCTCCCTTAGGAACTTTGTCAATTTTTAGATCAAGCACCACTTCTGAGCTGTCCGTGGTAAAGGCAACTTGAATATCTGAAGTACACGCTACCATCTGTTTAAAAAGACCGGGGTGCCAGGAAGAGCAAGAGCCAATGACTCTAAGCTGATTGGGAGAAATACGCTGCGGATGGACCCATCCGTGAGCAAGCTTTTCTGACCATGGTGCACCAAGTAAAAACTTGGATGCTGGAGAACTAATGCTCCACTCCCCAACTTCCATACGCACCTCCAATCACAAGTTAAATTACTATAGTTATATACTACGAGGTTAATAGACAGTATTACAATCTTTAGTAACAAATAAACTGCTCTTGTTGTCCATAGGGAGGCAACAGATATGTTTAGCGAGAAGATTTTTAATTTTTCAGAACCGATTTCTAGAAAAACATTTCGCACAGTATTTCTTATTAGTTTTCTTGCCTATCAGGGTGCGCGACTACTGTGGAAACAGGAACTTATTCCGCCATTGCTATTTTTTCTAGTATCAACTCTGCTTGGGATTATTAATTGGTATCTCATTTTTAGAAGCGATATTAAAAAGCGGGCAAAGATTTCACTTTTAGTTTTTCTTGCCTTTGCTCTCGTATTTGAAATTAGCCATGTTATTTATCTTATGTAACTAAAAACCCTCTTCTACCAACGTTGAACTGCCTCCCATTTCTTGGACACGAGAAATAGGAGGCAGTTCAAAACACACCTAAGTCGGATAATCTGTTAAAAAGACG
>CALIAD010000046.1 GCA_938041635.1 uncultured Atopobium sp. | reverse complement strand
CGACCTACGTTGATGGCTCCGCTGATAACGGCGGCACCTACGACCCAGCTACGCGCACCGTAACTTGGACTCAGAATGTTGCTTCGGGCGACACACTCACCGTTACCTTCCAGGTCAAGGTCAACAAGGGCGAGAAGGACGTTACGGTTGTAAACACTGCCCACGTCAGCGATGGTCTTATCGACACAGACACCAATACCACCACCAACCCTGTTGTCCCTAAGCCTCGTAAGTCCCGCACTCCTTATACCGGCGACGATGCATTGCAGAACACGCTTATGTTTGCTATTGCAGGCGGCGCAGCGGTTCTCTTTGCATTGGGTACTCTCAAGCTTCACGCAGCTAAGAACTAAGCTGCGGCGAGGTCGACACGCTCGCAGGCATAGCGCACGGTAACTTCAAGCCGCTCTCATTTTGAGGGCGGCTTTTTGTGTAGGCGCTCGTGGGTGCTCACAAGTGCGAGCTTGGGGCGCAATTGGGCGCGTAAAGCGGCATTCAAGAGCACAGCCGATGCCTAAAGCGCAAAGATTGCATTTCACGAGCCAGTTAGTGCATTTGAGTGACGCGAAGTCCCGCATAAGAGCTGCAACCGTTATTCTAAAGATGCCTTAAGGCAAGGAAGCAAGCGGGGAGCAGTTCCGCTGCAGCAAGAAAACGAAACGTTAGGTCAAGTAAGTTGTTTGGAAGTGTCATGGAAATTCGTGTAGTTGAAGAAAAGGGTCGCGCGCAAATCGAAGTGACCATCTTGAGCGGCCCCGATGACCCGCGCGTTTCGGGAATTGTCCGCCAGCTCCAGATGGTTGACGGAAAGATGACTGGATACGTTCCCGGCACCATCAACAGGCGCGTCGTTCTTCTCGCGGATGTTGCATGGATTCAGACGGATGGCAGTGTGACACTGATTCACCTGGTAAACGGGGAGACTCTGGAAAGTTCTAGTCGCTTGACCGAGCTCGAGGACGCGCTCAAAGACACGGCGTTTGTGCGCACTTCTCGACAGGAACTGGTCAATTTGGATCAGGTTACGGGCATCAAACCCGCAGGTTCCGGCCGCATGCTGCTGTCGCTTGGCGAGAAAACCCTCGTTGCTTCAAGAAAGTATGCCGCCGAAATCAAACGACGCATTGGAATTGTGTAGGGGATAGAGGGTTTTCTCGCGCATCGCTCCCGGTGCCGAGCGCCAAACACCACTTGAACCACACTTTAACAGCAGTTTTATCCCAGAGAAGGGAACATCATGGAACGCAACGAATCACAAAACTGGCAAGGAATTGAGCGAGAGACTCAGCAAGAATTTGATGAGGGACTCAATAAAACAGTAGGTCAAATCATGTGCAAAGGTATTTCAGGTGGCGCGATATGCTTCACCGGCATCTCGCTTGTGTATGGCGTCATTGCGCTGGCAACCAATTATGGTGACAGGCAAAATAACATCATACTTCTTACGCTGATCGCCGCCGGCGTCCTGTCGGGGATTTACCAGCAGATTTGGTTCAACTATCAGCCTCTGATTACTAAGCTCAGCTACCTTCACAGGTTTCTTGGCTTCAACGTTTGCCTGTTCCCAACGCTTGTGGCGATGGCGCTCATTGGAGGATGGGTGCCAAATATGGCTCAGGCTTGGATGTCTTTTACTGCGCTGTACCTGGTCATTCTTCTGGTAACTACCCTGTTTTTCAACGCCATGTTCAAGAAAGAGGAGCAGAAATACAAAGCTGCTTTCGAGAAGTACCAGGCATCTCGTCGCGGATAAAGTTGCAACTGATTTTGGACCTTGTAGCTGCGCCTTATTTCTGCAAAGAATCTGTAACTTTTGCCTGAAAACGTAAAAGAATCGGTGGATTCTGCCTAATTTCTACAAAGAATCTGTGTCCCAAACACAGATTCTTTGTACTTTTCAGGCTCAAAGGAGCCTTCGCCGAGCTATACACAAAAAGCTCGGTCTGTCGAGAAGACCGAGCTCTTGCGAGTCGTATTTGACCTGTACCTAGGCTGGGCTCGTGCCGGCAAGCGCCTATCGTTTCTTCAGAGCGTTCAGGATGCTGATGATGATGTGGTAGAGGAGCGCGGAAACAGGCCAGATAATCCAGGAACTTTTCCAGTCCTTGGTGATGAAGCTATAGCCCACGTACAGCAAGGTAATGGTGCCAAAATACGCCCTGGCAATTGGCCTGTACTTCAATGCTGCGGATTTGGAGTCTCTCTTGTTGCTTTTCTCGTCGTGAGAGAAATCGCCTTCCTGAAGAAGAACCCTGTAGCCATCTCTAAGAATTCCCGAGTAAACCAGCAGGTAAACGCCAAGAGAGACGAGAATTGCTGCCACGAAGAAACCAAGAGCAAAGGTGAGGCCAGTCCCATAGTACGAGGCAATAAGGAAGGGGATTGCGCTCAGGATGGTAAGGCAGACGCCGGCAGCCTGTTGCACGTATCGCAACGATTCTGTGGACTCGGCGCGCCTACGAACGGCAGCCTCGACACCATACTGGAGCTCGAGAGAGGCCTCCTTGAGCTGCTTAAACTTCGCGAGCTTCATGTCCTGGAGAATCAGCAGGCCAACGCCCGCAGCAATGAAGAGCATCATGATGCAAATGCCTGCGATACCCATCGCATCTGGAGAAATGTGCATCGGATCAAAGTAAAGCGCGTCTTCGCTGTATGTTGCAAGCGAGACAAGAAGCGCGGGCCCCAGGATAAAGAGGGTAATTGCACCTGCCGTGGGGCGAGAAGTTCGTGCGATTGCATCCAGGTATTCGGTGGCTGTGTCGAGAGAAACGCTGAGCTTCGGTGCCACAGTTTTGCTGGTAGATGCGTTGTCAGTGGAAGATTCGCCAACGGTGCCGCCGTCAGTGCTGTCCGTGGTGCTGCCTACGGTGCTTGCGGCAGCGGGATCCGAAGAGTCAACCTGCCCCGAAGAGGCCGCATAATCAACAGCGATGGCAGTGGCTGGAAGCTCTTCAAGCTCGTCTTTGAGCAGGTAGTCTGTGGAAACGCCAAAGAGCTCGCTCATAGCCATAATCTTTTGAATATCAGGCATGGAAGCCATAGACTCCCATTTAGAAACTGACTGCCTCGAAACGCCAAGCTGTTGTGCAAGCTCTTCTTGTGACCAACCATTACGCTTTCTGA